>CAZYXZ010000056.1:0-22099 GCA_964651395.1 uncultured Frankiaceae bacterium | reverse complement strand
GCGGCGGTTTCGCTCGACGTCGGCGACGATCCCGTCGACGCACGTGTCGGCGAGCAGCCGCGACACGCTCGAGAGCAGGCGGACCGACTCGAGCAGGTTGCGGGCGATGACCGGCAGCATGACGTTGAGCTCGAAGTTGCCCGCCGCGCCGCCGAACGCGACAGCGGCGTCGTTGCCGATGACCTGCGCGACCACCTGGCACACGGCCTCGGGCACGACCGGGTTCACTTTGCCCGGCATGATCGAAGAGCCCGGCTGCAGGTCGGGCAGGTGGATCTCGGCGAGGCCGGCCGTCGGCCCGCTGGACATCCAGCGCAGGTCGTTGGCCAGCTTGTAGAGGGACACGGCGACGACCCGCAGCATGCCGGACGTCTCGACGACGCCGTCCCGTGAGGCCTGGGCCTCGAAGTGGTCGCGCGCCTCGGTGAGCGGCAGGTCGAGGTCGCGTGCCAGCCGCCCGATCACGAGCTGCGCGAACTCGGCCGGCGCGTTGATGCCGGTGCCCACCGCGGTGCCGCCCAGCGGCAGCTCGGCCAGCCGGGGGAGCGCCGAGCGCAGCCGCTCGACGCCGTAGTCGATCGAGGCGGCGTAGCCGCTGAACTCCTGGCCCAGCGTCACCGGCGTCGCGTCCATCAGATGCGTACGGCCGGACTTCACGACGTCGGCGAACTCGGCCGACTTCCGCCGCAGCGCCGCGGCGAGGTGGTCGAGCGCGGGAATCAGGTCGCGGACGACACCCATCGTGCCGGCGATGTGGATGGCGGACGGGAACACGTCGTTGGACGACTGCGAGGCGTTGACGTGGTCGTTGGGGTGCACGTCGCGGCCGAGGCTGCGCGTCGCCAACGTGGCGAGGACCTCGTTGGCGTTCATGTTCGACGAGGTGCCCGAGCCGGTCTGGAAGACGTCGATGGGGAACTGGTCGTCGTGCCGGCCCTCGGCGACCTCGGCGGCGGCCGCGGCGATGGCGGAGGCGACCTCGGGGTCGATGACGCCGAGCTCGGCGTTGGCCTGCGCCGCGGCGCCCTTGATCAGGGCGAGCGCGGCGATCAGCCGGGGGTCGATGGTCAGTCCCGAGACCGGGAAGTTCTCCACCGCGCGCTGGGTCTGTGCCCGCCAGAGCGCGTCCGCGGGAACGCGGACCTCGCCCATCGAGTCGTGCTCCACCCGGTACTCCGTCATGGAGCCATTATCCAGCAGACTCCTTTAGTGGTGGTGCTCGAAGTCCACCTTGCTGTAGGTCATCAGCTTGTTGAAGCGGTGCTGGCTGTCGACATAGCGGATGGTGCCGCTCTTGGACCGCATGACCAGGGACTGCGTCGTCGCGCCTCCGCCGCGGTAGCGGACGCCACGGACCAGCTCGCCGTCGGTGACGCCCGTGGCGGCGAAGAAGACGTTGTCCCCGCTGACCAGGTCATCGCAGTAGAGGATGCGGTCGAGGTCGTGACCTTGGTCGAGGGCGCGGCGACGCTCCTCCTCGTTCCGCGGCCACAGCTTGGCCTGGATGGTGCCGCCGAGGCACTTGATCGCGCAGGCGGCGATGATGCCTTCGGGCGTGCCGCCGATGCCGAGCAGCAGGTCCACGCCCGTGCCGTCCTTCGCCGCCATGATCGCCCCGGCCACGTCGCCGTCGGTGATGAACTTGATCCGCGCCCCGGCCTCCCGGATCTGACGGGCCAGGTCGTCGTGCCGTGGCCGGTCGAGGATGACCACGGTCACGTCCTCAGGCTCCGCGCCCTTGGCCTTGGCCACCGCACGGATGTTGGCGTCGATGGGCGCGTTGAGATCGACCACCTCCGCCGCTTCCGGGCCGGTGGCCAGCTTCTCCATGTAGACGCAGGCGCCTGGGTCGTACATCGTCCCGCGCTCGGACAGGGCCACCACCGCGATGGCATTGCTCATGCCCTTGGCCGTCAGCGTCGTGCCGTCGACCGGGTCCACGGCGACGTCGACCTCCGGCAGTTCGCCGGTGCCGATCTCCTCGCCGTTGTAGAGCATCGGCGCCTCGTCCTTCTCGCCCTCACCGATGACGACGACGCCCTTCATCGAGACCGTGCGGAGCATGAGTCGCATCGCGTCGACCGCGGCGGCGTCGGCGCCGTTCTTGTCCCCCCGGCCCACCCAGCGGCCGGCGGCCATGGCGGCTGCCTCGGTGACCCGGACCAGCTCCAGGGCGAGGTTGCGGTCCGGCGCGTCGTCAGCCAGGTCGGGCGTCAGGTCGCTCGGGGTGGACATGCGGCGGGCTCCTTCGAGCGTCTCGGTGGACCTCAGTCTAGTGAGAACCGGGAACGCAGAAAGCGGCCGGTGGACTCCACCGGCCGCCTTCTGTTACGAGCGTCAGTACGTACGTCGTCCGGTCAACAGGTTGACGAGCGCGACGACAGCGGCGACGACGAGCAGCAGGTAGATCAACCCGCCGCCGACATTGGCTACGAGGCCGAGCAGCCACAGGATCAGCAGAATCGCGACAATGGTCCAGAGCACGGGCACTGCCCTCCGTTTCGGGGCTTCCCGGGTTCCGTGCGGTCCCGGTTGCCCCGACCGTCGGGGCGTCCGCAGAGGTATTCCCGCAGCGGCTCGCGCTGACACCCAAGAGAGGCTGGTGTGATGTTCGAGCAAGCCGAGCAGGAGCCCGCAGGGCGGCTCGGACTCGATCCCGACGCCGTCCCCGGCGGCATCTACCACCTGCTCAACTCGGTGGTCGTGCCGCGGCCCATTGCGTGGGTGTCCAGCCGGTCGGCGGACGGTGTCGACAACCTCGCGCCGCACTCGTACTTCACGGTCTCGTCGGCGATGCCGCCGGTGGTCCAGTTCACGTCGGTGGGGCACAAGGACTCGCTGCGCAACGTCCAGGCCACCGGAGAGTTCGTCGTCTCGATCTGCACCGAAGAGCTGGCCGAGCAGGTGAACGTGACAGCGGTCGACTTCCCGCCGGACCGGAGCGAGTTCGACGCGGCCGGTCTGACCCGCGAGCCGTCCCGCCGCGTCGCACCGCCGCGGGTCGCGGAGTCCCCCGTCTCGCTCGAGTGCGTCTTCGAGGGGGTTCGGTCCTTCGGTGCGTCGACCGTGGTCTTCGGGCGTGTGGTCTGGGTGTCGGTACGACCGGAGATGCTGCGCGGCGACCGGGTGGCCATCGACCTGCTGCGGCCGATCGCGCGACTGTCCGGCGCGGACTACACGACGATCGGCGACGTCTTCTCGATCCAGCGCCGGTCGTACGCCGACTGGTCCCGCGACCACGATGCATGACGACCTGCTCGCGCGGCGAGCGGACTACCCCATCCTCGACACCTGCACGTACCTCATCAACAACTCGCTGGGTGCGATGCCCGCCGCCGTCCGCGACCGGCTGGCCGAGTACGCCGACCTCTGGGCGACCAAGGGTGTGGTCGCGTGGAACGACTGGATCCCGGAGATGACCCGCGTCGCCGACCTGGTCGGCGCCGTCGTGGGCGCGCCTCCGGGAACCACCGTCATGCACCAGAACGTCGCTTCGCTGGTCGGCGCTGTGGCCAGTGCGCTCGACTTCAGCGGCGCGCGGAACCGGGTCGTGTACAGCGAGCTCGACTTCCCTTCCTGCCACTACATCTGGGCGGCACAGGAGCGCCACGGCGCTGAGCTGGTCATCGTGGCCAGCGACGACGGGATGACCGTCGACCCGGAGCGCATGGTGGCCGCGATCGACGAGCGGACCACCGTGGTCCCCATCTCGCACGTGCTGTTCAAGAGCGCCTCGATCTTCGACTTCGCGCCTGTGGTGGCGCGGGCGCACGAGGTCGGGGCGCTGGTGCTGCTCGACGCCTACCAGTCCGCCGGCGCCGTACCGCTGGACGTCGTGGCGTCGGAGGTCGACCTGTGCGTCGGCGGATCGGTGAAGTGGCTCTGCGGTGGACCGGGCGCGGGCTGGCTCTACGCGCGGCCGGAGGTCGCCGAGGCGCTGCGGCCGACCCAGGTGGGGTGGTTCGGCCACCGTGCCCCGTTCGACTTCACGTTCGAGGCGATCGACTACGCGCCGGGAGTCGCACGCTTCATGGGCGGGACCCCCGGCGTGCCCGCGGCCTTCGCGGCGGCACCGGGCTACCAAGCCATCCTCGAGGTCGGTGTGCGCCGGATCCGTGAACGCTCGGTGTCACTGACCCAGCCGCTGCTGGAGGGCGCCCTGGAGCGCGGGTTCACGGTGCGGTCTCCCGAGGACCCCTCACGGCGCGGCGGCGCGGTCACCATCGACCCAGGCGACGCGCAGCGCGTGCACGAGGAGCTCATCCGCCGCGGCTTCGTCGTCGACCACCGGCCCGGCGCCGGCATCCGCGTCGCTCCGCACTTCTACAACACCGCCGACGAGTGCACTGCGGTCCTCGACGAGATGGTCGCGATCCGGCGTTAGCTCTCCGGGGGCTCCGCCGCCGAGAGTCGCGCCCGTGCGCCGTCGAGCCAGCGCTGGCAGATCCCGGCCAGCTCCTCGCCGCGTTCCCAGAGCGCGAGCGACTCCTCGAGCGTGACGCTGCCTTCCTCGAGGCGCCGCACCACCTGCTCGAGCTCGGCGCGCGCCGCCTCGTAAGGCAGGTCGTCGCTCATCGCACTCCCGTAATCGAGTTGCCGGCGGCTGGGATATTGGCGGGATGACTGTACGTCGCGCCGGCCCCGAGGACGCCGCGGAGCTGACCCGCTTGCGCGGTCTGATGTTCGAGTCGTGGGGCGGCGACACGTCGGACCCGCACTGGCGGCAGGCCAGCGACGAGCTGTTCCGCCGCCGCCTCCGTGACGACCCCGAGTTCGCCGCGTTCGTCGTCGAGGGCCCGGACGGCGGCCTGGTCTCCTCTGGCGTCGGCTGGGTGGACCACCACCTCGCCGGGCCGAAGCACTACACGGGCCTGCGCGGTCACGTCGCCTCGATGTCGACGGACGCGGCTCATCGTGGTCAGGGACACGCGCGGGCGGTGTTCACCGCCCTGATGGCCTGGTTCGGGGAGATCGGGATCACGCGTGTGGACCTGTTCGCGACGCCGGCCGGCGAGCCGCTGTACCGGTCCTTCGGCTTCATCGACGCGCAGGCCAAGCCGCTGTTCTGGGGAGCGACGACGCAGATGGACCTGCGTCGTACCCCCGGCGAGTGAGCGCGGGGCGCTACCCTCCGGACCCATGACCGACGCACCGGGTGGACCGCCGATCCCGCCGGACGAGGAGCCTTCGGGCTACCCGCCGCCGCCCCCGGGCGAGTCGGCGCCGCCGGGCTGGACGCTGCCCCCACCGCCGCCAGCCTCCGGCGCGTACGAGCCGGAGGCGCCGCTGCCGCCCCTGCAGATGCCCGCGCCGTCGTTCCCCGACCTCGACGAGCGGCGCTACGGCGACACTCTGCGGCCTGATGGCGCGGGCATCCGGCGCGCCCGCCGACTGCCACCCGCATTCGACACGCTGCTCGCGGTCATCGGGGGCCTGCTGCTCTTCATCGGCATGACCGAGCTGCTCGAGGAGCTGCCCGACGACCAGGAGTGGTGGCTGTCGGCCGCGATCACGGGGGCGGTCCTCGCCATCGCTTTCGTCCTGGCCACGGTGGTCCGCACCGGGCCCGTGGTGAGCGGCCTGCTCGCCCTGGCCGCGCCGACCGCTGTCCTGCCCGCCTCGTTCATCGTCGCGCACGAGGCCCCCAGCTTCCGGGTGGCCCTCGCGATCCTGCTGGGCGTGCCGCTGGTGCTGTGGCTGGCGGCGTACCTGGTCGGTCCGATGGCGGGGCGTCCGTTGCTGCTCGGACTCGTGCTGGCCGCTCTCTGGCTGCTCGCGTCGGCGCAGATCGCCTACTCGACCGGCTCCGACTTCTTCGACATCGAGTCGCAGAGCACCACCTTCACGGCGGCCGCGCAGCCGACGCCGTCGCCGGACAGCCTCAGCCCCGCGCAGCCACTCCAGCCGACACCCGACCGCGCGCCGGCCACCGGCTTCCTGCCGCCCGAGGGCCAGCCGACCGATCTCGGCACCCCGACGACCGCGCCCGACGAGACCTTCGTGATCCCGCAGCCTGGGCAGAGCTTCAGCGAGCTCCAGCCCGACGACGGTGCCTTCGACGTCGGTGGCGAGGGATACGACCCGTTCCAGGAGTTCTTCGGCACGAGTCCGTTCGGCGCACTGGGTAACGACCTCACGGAACGCGTCGGGTTCGTCGCGCTCGGTTTCGGTCTGGTCTACCTGATCGTCGCGTTCGTCCTCGACAGCCGCCGCCTCTCCGGCGCCGCCACCGCGTTCGTCGCCGTCGCCGATGTCGCGCTGGTCGTCGCCGTAGTCCTCCTCGGGATCCGCTTCAACGGCTGGGGGCTGCCGGTCGCCGCCCTGGGCCTGGGTGGCCTGCTCGCGTCGGTGGGCTCGTCGCTCAACCGGCGAGGCACGGCCTGGCTCGGCGCACTCGGACTGCTCGCGGGCGTGGGCGGACTGGTCACCAAGCTGGCGGACGAGCTCAGCGACGGTGACGGCGCCACTCTGGAGGCTCTGCTAACCGTCGCGGCGGGTCTCGTCGCGCTCGTCCTCGCCCTCGCCGTCAACCGCGGACGCGGTGACGACTTCGGCGTCGAGCCGCCCGCGGGAGAGCCGTACGCCTAGGCGTTCGCCGCGGGTGACGGTGGCGGCGTCGCGGAGCACCGACCCGTCGGGGCGCTGCACCACGGCGTAGCCTCGCTCCAGAGTTGCCGCGGGGGACAGCGCGGTGATCTGCGCGCGTTGCGCGGCGAGCGAGCGCTCGTCCCTGTCGACGCAGCTCGCGACGGCACGGCGGGCGCGTGCGCGCAGATCGACGACCTCCGCCGCCCATCGGCGTACGCCGACGTCGGGTGTGGCGAGCACCGGCCGGCTCCGGCAGGCGGTCAGCCAGCCCTGCTCGCGGTCCAGCCGGGACAGCACGCTGCGACCGGCGGCGGCCCGTAGCCGGGCAATCCGCGCCGCCTCCTCGCCGACGTCGGGGACGACCAGCTTCCCCGCGTCCGTGGGCGTCGACGCGCGGCGGTCGGCGACGAAGTCGACGAGCGGGGTGTCCTGCTCGTGCCCGATCGCGGTGACGACGGGTGTCAGGCAGCTCGCGACGGCGCGGCACAGGCTCTCGTCGGAGAACGGCAGCAGGTCCTCGACCGAACCGCCGCCGCGGGCCACCACGATGACGTCCACGCCGCGGGCCCGGTCGAGCTCGCGGAGCGCCTCGATCACCGAGGCCACCGCGTTGGGCCCCTGGACCGGAACTTCGCGGACCTCGAAGCGGACCGCCGGCCACCGCGCCGTGGCGTGCTCGACGACATCGCGCCGCGCCGCCGACTCGCGTCCGCAGACGAGCCCGACAGCCCGGGGGAGGAACGGCAGCGGCTTCTTGCGGTCCACGTCGAAGAGGCCTTCCTGGCCGAGCAGGGTCTTGAGCTGCTCGAGTCGCGCCAGCAGCGCACCCAGCCCTACGGTGCGCAGCTCGCGGACGGCCAGCTGCAGCCGGCCGCGGGACAGCCAGACCTCCGGCTGGGCGAGGACGACGATGCGCTGGCCCTCGGCCACGGGTGTCTCGGCCTGGGCGAGCAGGGAGGCCGGCACCGTCAGGGACAGCGACAGGTCCGCGGCCGTGTCGCGCAGCGTGAGGAACGCGACGGCCGCGCCGGGCCGGCGGTCGAGCTGGGCCACCTGGCCCTCGACCCATACCGCGCCGAGTCTCCCGACCCAGGCCCCGATCTGACGCGCGACCGTGCGGACCGGCCAGGGCTCGTCCGCGGTCGAGGGAGGCAGTGCCACGCGGCCGAGTCTGTCAGGAACCGACCAGGGTCTCCTCGGACAGCTTGGTCAGGCGGTTCTGCAGTGCCAGCGTCACCGGCAGCCGGTCGGCGTGCGTCTTCTCGTAGTCGAGCAGCTGGACCAGCGCGGCCGCGTCCAGGGTGCGGATCCGCGACCGCAGCTGACCCAGCGTGAGGTGGTCGAAGTCCTCCAGCGGCAGTTCAGCGTGGTCGAGCGTCGCTCCCGGCGTCGCCTCCTGGATCTCCTGCGTGACCTCCTCGGGCAGGTCGAACGGGTCGAGCACCGTAGCCAGGGCCTCGTCGTCGGCCGGCTCGCTCGTCTCCGGCTGGAGCCGGTCCATGCCGGACGCGAGCAGCCGGGCCGGGATCTCGATCGCCTTGTGCAGCAGGGCGCCGGTGACGCCCTTCCCGATGGCGAACGCGGTCTGGCCGACCAGTACGCCGGTACGCACCGTGCTGCCGACGACGGCGGGAACGGACATGGAGCCTCCTGGGACGAGGGAGCGGGCGCCCCACTCGTTCCCGGGGATGGCCGCCGCGAACCGCTCCGTAGACTGGTCGGGTGAGCGAGTCCCCGAAGCGCGTTCTCCTGGCGAAGCCGCGCGGCTACTGCGCCGGTGTCGACCGCGCGGTCCAGACGGTCGAGCGGGCGCTCGAGCTCTACGGTCCGCCGATCTATGTGCGCAAGCAGATCGTGCACAACCTGCACGTCGTCCGGGGTCTGGAGGCACGCGGCGCGGTCTTCGTCGAGGAGGCGGAGGAGGTGCCCGAAGGCGCCGTCTGCGTCCTCTCGGCGCACGGCGTCGCACCGACCGTCTACGACGAGGCGGCCGACCGCTCGCTGCGCGTCATCGACGCCACCTGCCCGCTGGTCACCAAGGTGCACGTCGAGGCCCGGCGCTTCGCCGAGGACGGCTTCGACATCCTGCTGATCGGCCACGACGGGCACGAAGAGGTGGTCGGGACGACAGGTGAGGCGCCCGAGCACATTCGCCTGGTGGACGGCCCGGCCGAGGCGGCGACCGTGCAGGTGCGCGACCCCTCGAAGGTGGCCTACCTCTCGCAGACCACGCTGTCGGTGGACGAGACCGATGCCGTCGTGACCGCCCTGCGTGAGCGGTTTCCCGCGCTGCAGGGTCCGCCGAGCGACGACATCTGCTACGCCACGCAGAACCGTCAGGTCGCCGTGAAGCGCATCGCCGAGCAGGGCGCCGAGCTCGTGCTCGTCGTGGGCTCGCACAACTCCTCCAACTCGGTCCGTCTCGTCGAGGTGGCGCGCGACGCGGGCGCGCGTGCGGCGTACCTCGTCGACGACGCCGACGAGATCGACGAGGGCTGGCTCACCGGTGTGAGCACGGTGGGCCTGACGTCCGGTGCCTCGGTGCCGGAGGAGCTCGTGTACGGCGTGCTCGACTGGCTCGGCCGGCGCGGCTACGCGGACGTGACAGAGGTGGAGACCGCGCAGGAGCACCTGCTCTTCGCGCTGCCGCAGGAGCTGCGCCGCGACCTGCGCGCTGCTCCTACCGGAGCTGGCCCGTCAGCAGGCTGAGCGAGCGCAGCCGCAGCTCCTTGCGCGCGCGGTCCGCGTGCGGCCCGACCCGGTTGATGCCGATGGTGCCGCCCGGTCCGGCGACCTGCTGGGTGACCAGCCCGAGCACCTTGCCCGAGGTGTCGGTGACCGGAGCCCCGGAGTCGCCGCCGCTGGCCAGGGCGTAGGCGAAGAAGTAGTCGGGGTTGGGCAGCCCGCGGATGAGCCCGGTACGCGCGGAGAAGACCGCTGAGACTCCCTGGCCCTGCCCGACGTGGTGGATCTGCCGGTAGTCGTCGTCGATCGCGGTGTTCATGCCGGTCGGCCCGCCGAACGTGCACAGCTCGGCGTTGGTGGCCAGGCCGTCCGCGAGGCGGATCAGCGCGAAGTCCTTGCGGCTGTTGGCGCTGGAGTCCCGGTAGATCCAGTAGGCCACGGTGCCGATCTGCTTGCCGGTGCCGTCCTTCACGGCCAGCCCGGTCGTGCCGGCCCAGGTCTTCTCGCCCTGCTGCTCACTGACGCAGTGCCCGGCCGTGGCGGCGTACTTGCGGCCGTCGCTGCCCTTGAACAGGAAGCCGAGCGTGCACAGGCGCGTCTCGAGGTGGATCGCCGCGCCGGGACGCACGCCGGTGCACGCACCGGAGGCGAACGGCGGCGCCGACGCCGGGCTCGTGACAGCGGGGCACGGGACGTCGACCAGCCGTACGGGCGCCGGGTCCGCCTGGCCCGCGGTGCCGGCCAGTCCCACCGGCAGCAGCACGAACGGCAGCACGAGCCGCCACCGCCGCATGCCTGCCTCCACGAGTCGCCCTGACGTTCCAGGGATGCAACGAGGGTAGCCGCCCGGCGTGACGTCCGGTCAGCGCCGGCGGGTCACCGGCATCCGGCTCAGCCGCCAGCGCAGGAAGGCCACCAGCGCGGCGGCGCCGGTGGCGAAGACCAGCGCGGGCGCACTGAGCACGAGGGCGCTGAACAGCTCGAGGATCTGCTGCTTCAGGAACGAGCCGCCGGCCCCGGTCGCACGGCCCAGCGCCGCGAGGAAGCCCAGCGTCACGTAGACCAGCGGCGGGATCACGACCGCGGCCAGCAGGTCCTCCCGGTGCACCTTGTACGCCGCCGCGGCGCAGCCGAGCGTGAACAGCGCCCCGAAGGTCGTCCGCAGTCCGGATCCGGTCACGACGTCGATCGTCGCGCCGAGCAATCCCGCCCCGAGGGCCGTCAGCACCGCGCCCGTGGCCGTGAGTCCCCGACGGTCCGCGACGGGCGGGACCGGCAGCAGAGGATGCTCGCCGTGCGCCGCGGGTCGCTTCTCGGTCACGCGTCCAGCGTAGGGGACCTGCTCAGTCGAGCCCGGCAACCCGCCGCAGCTCGTCGTCCACCATCAGCGGCAGCGTCTCCGGCAGCGCCGACAGCGGACGGGCCGCCTCCGCGGACTCGACCAGCTCGGCCGCGGTCAGCGGCCGCGGCTCCTCGGTGAGCGGGGCGTGGTCGGGGAGCGGCGCGTCGGAGACTTTCAGCGTGCGCAGCTGCCGCGCCTTCGGCAGCACCCGGCTCTCCAGCGAACCGACGGTCTCGTTGTACGCGGCCACCGACCCGCGCAGCGCGCGGCCGAGCTTCTCGACGTGCCCGCCCATCGTCGCCAGCCGGTCGTAGAGCTCCCGCGCCGTCTCGTGGATCTCGCGGGCCCGGCTCTCGATGGAGACCTGCGTCCAGGAGAAGGAGATCGTGCGAAGCATGGCGATCAGCGTCGTCGGCGTCGCGATCAGCACGTTGCGCTCGGCCGCGTGGTCGATGAGCCCCGGGTCGGACTCCATCGCCGCGGACAGCAGTGCCTCGCCCGGGACGAACATCACGACGTACTCGGGCGCGCCTTCGACGCGATGGCCGTAGTCCTTCTTGGACAGGGCGTCGGCGTGGGCCTTCAGGTGCCGGGCGTGGCGTTCGAGCGCGGACTTGCGCGCGGCCTCGTCGACCGCGTCCGCAACGTCGAGAAACGCCTCGAGCGGCACTTTCGAGTCGACGACGATCTGCCGACCGCCGGTCAGCCGCACGCACATGTCGGGGCGGTGCCGGCCGTCCTCGTCAGAGGTGGAGTCCTGCTCGACGAAGTCGCAGTGCTCGACCATGCCGCCGAGCTCGACCACGCGCCGTAGCTGCATCTCGCCCCAGCGGCCGCGCGCCTGCGGCTTGCGCAGCGCGGTCACGAGCGATGCGGTCTCGACGCGCAGCTTCTCGTTGGTCTCGGTCATCGAGCGCAGCTGCGCTGACAGCTCGCCCTGCTGCTTGTTGCGCAGCGACTCGAGGTCACGTAGCTCCTTCTCGACGCGTCCGAGCGACTCGCGCATCGGGGCGACGAGCGCCTCGACGGCCTGCTTGCGCTGCTCGAGCTCGCCCTTCGCCAGCCCGTTGACCTCCTGGAACTTCACGGCGGCCAGCTCGAGGAAGTCGCGCTTGCTGCGGTCGAGCGCCTCGTGCGACAGCGCGGCGAACGCCTCCTTGAGCCGTGCCTCGGCTGCGGCGCCCTCCTCGGCCGCGCGACGCTCGTAGTCGAGCGCGGTGCTGAGCTGGATGACCTCCGCCTCGGCGGTGCTGCGCGCAGCCTCTGCCTCCTGCGCCGCGGAGCGGGCGTTGCGCACGGCCGGCCGGAGCACGGTCCACGCTCCACCGGCGCCGAGGGCGGCGGAGGCGAGGCACAGCAGGAGCCAGGCGATCGAGGTCATGCGTCGATGTTGGCAGCGCCCCCCGACAAAACCGCCCAGGCACGCCGCGCAGAGCTACGCCGGCGCTCCCAGTGGCTCGCCGGCGAGCTCGGCCATGCGGGCGAGACCGCCCGCGGCCACGCCGGCCAGCCGCGCGGAAGCGGACTGCACCTCAGGGTCGTCGCGTTGCGAGGGCGCGATGCGGGCGGGGTTCAGCGCGCAGCCGTCGGCCCAGGCGGCGATGTCGGGCTCGGCGCCGAAGCCGCGCGAGGCGAGTGCGCCACGGACCTGCATCTGCGCCCAGTTCCGGGTGTTGTCGGGGAGCGTGTTGGCTGGACACAGCCGGTTGCGTTCCCGGTCGTCGTCCCGCGTCGCCTCGACGTAGCCGGCCAGTGCGGCGTTGAAGCAGGGGAAGCCGGCCCGGATGGTCTGGAGCCGGACCGTGTCCGGCTGCCAGATCGGGACCAGCGGTGGGTACTGCAGGCCGGCGGCCGCGCAGTGCACGACGAGTGCGCGCGGTGCCAGGGGGACCGACCCCTCGTCGAGGACGACCTCCCGACCGGTGACGTGCCGGATGTGGCCGAGCCGGACGACGTTCTCGATGCTGCGGAGCAGCTCGAGCTCCCACATGCCGAGGGTGGGCGTCTTCGCCATCGTCGGAAGGACGTCCCGGTCGATCCGGAGCATCACGCCGGCGGCCTCGAGACGCAGGAAGAGGTCGTCGAGCGACGCGGCGTCGGCCGCCGCGGCCATGGTGTCCGCCGCCAGGCCGAGGGCCACCACCGGATCGGGCTGGACGACGGCGCGGTTGAGCATCCACGGGTCGCGCGGGCGTACCCAGACGATGCGGTCCGGTGGGACGCCGTTCGCCAGCAACCAGACGATCCCGTCGGTGGCGGTCTTCCCGGAGCCGACGATCACGTAGCTCGATGGCGCGGCCGCCAACGTGGCGAGCTCGTTGATCGCCACGACTCGGGCGTCGTCGGCGACACCGAACGGCGGAGGTGTCGTCGCGGGGATCGTGGGCGCCAGGTACCGGGCGTCGACGATGCGGCGTCCGACCCGCACGTCCACGGTCTCGCCGGAGACCCGCGAGGTCACGAGATGGGCGGAGCCGTCCGTGTGGTAGTCGCTCCCGCCGAGGAACCTGACGCGACCCGACCCGACGAACCGGCGACGGAGGATGTCGTCGTAGTACGTCACGATCTCCGACTGGCGGGCGCGCTCCTGCAGGCCCGCCTCCGGGCCGTCGTGCTGCACTGCGCCGGCGCCGAGCACGGTCGACGCGACGCCGTAGAACACCGACGCCTGATGGAGGCGCACGAAGGGATACGCGTCCTGCCAGTGCCCGCCCGCGTCGTGGCGACGGTCGACCAGCGTGACGTGCACGTCCGCGTGGTCGATCAGGGCGTCGGTGAAGGCCATGCCCATCGCGCCCGCGCCCACGACCAGGTAGTCGGTCTCGATGGATCGCGATGCCATGCGTGAACGCTAGACCGCGAAGCGGATGTTCATGACGTCGCCTTCCTGCACGACGTACTCCTTGCCTTCCACGCGGAGCTTGCCGGCAGTCTTCGCGGCGTCCCACGACCCGGCGGCGATGAGCGCGTCGTAGGAGACCACCTCCGCGCGGATGAAGCCGCGCTGCAGGTCGGAGTGGATCGCGCCGGCTGCCTCCGGAGCGGTCGCGCCTCGCCGGACCTCCCAGGCGCGCGACTCGTCCTCGCCGGCGGTCAGGAACGTGAGCAGGTCGAGCATGCGGTAGGCCGACGCGACGACCTGCGGCAGCGCACCGACCGTCACGCCGAACTCCGCGAGCAGCTCGGCGGCCTCGTCCTCCGCCATGCCGCCGACCTCGGCTTCGAGCCGTGCAGGCACGGCGATGCCGTGCGCGTCGGGGTGCACCGTGGCCGCCAGCTCGTCGGCGCGCGCCTGCGCGTCGGCGGGCACCTCGTCGTCGGTGTTGAGGACGACGACGGCGGGCTTGAGGGTCAAGGGCGAGAGGTTGCGGAAGACGACGCGGTCCTCCTCCGACCACTCGGCGGAGCGCAGGGTACGACCGCTGTCGAGCACGTCCTTGGCGCGGGCCAGCAGCTCGGCTTCCGCCGCCGCGGCCTTGTCGCCGATGCGCACCTTCTTCGCGGCCTTGTCCGCCGCACCGCCGATCGACGTGAGGTCGGCGAGCGTCAGCTCGAGCATCAGGTCGGCGAGCTCGGCCGCGGGGTCGGCGTCCTCCCCGAAGGCACGGACGACGATGGCGAGCGCGTCGGCCTCGCGCAGCTGGCCGAGCACCTGGCCGGACAGGCCCTCACCGGCACCGGAACCCTTCGCGAGCCCGGCGACGTCGACGAACTTCAGCTGCGCGTACACGAACTTCTTCGACCGGTGCAGTCGGGTGAGCTCGTCCACCCGCGGGTCCGGCACGGGGACGACCGCCACGTTCGCCTTGTTCGCCCCGCCGCCACCGCCCGGAGCGCTCCGGCCCGGCGCGGGGTGCGTCAGCGCGCTGAAGAACGTGGTCTTGCCGCTGTAGGGCGCACCGACGATGCCGACCTGCTTCACCGGGCCCAGGGTAGTGGGCCCGCTACTCCTTCTCGTACGGCGGGGCGAGCGGCTCGGCGTGCCGCGAGGCCAGCACGATCTCCCAGTCCAGGGGCCAGGGGTTCGGCAGGCAGCCGCGCAGCTCGGTGCTCTGCTGCGACATGACGGCGGCCGGCCGGCCCGGTTGCGGGCACTGCTGAGCGGGGTGGTGCTGGCCGAGCAGGTGGCCGACCTCGTGGTTGACCAGCATCTGCCGGTAGGTGGCCAGGTCGCCGGTCCACTCGGGGGTCCCCTCCCGCCAGCGTTCCGCGTTGAGCGCGACCACCGGGCCGTTCTGGCACGAGTACTCGCCGTAGGTGTCGTAGGGCAGGCAGAGCCGGTCGACGACGTCGCCTTCGGCGACGACGACGACGAACCGGGCGTTCGCCGTACGCCGGAGCCGGAAGTCCGCGCGCTGCCAGCCGCGCGCGTCGGACAAGGTGGCCTCGACGACCCGTGCGAAGTCGGCCACCCCATGCGTGGCCCGTACCTCGATCCGGTAGTCGACGACCACGGTCGAATGCACGTGCGGCGGAGTCGGGCGGACGGCGGGCGCCGCGGTCGAGGCGGACGGCGACGGGGGCGCCGGGACGGTCCGCCCGGCGCACCCGGACAGGAGCAGGGCGACCAGCAGGGCGTGGCGGCGCGTCATGGGATGGGCCTACCCGGAGGTGGCGGTCTCCTCGTGCCAGTCGCGGGTCAGCTCGAGCCACAGCCCCGCACCGGCCCACCGGCCGAGCGGCGCGTAGCGCGCCGTGATCGCCTTGTCCGACAGCGTGGCCACGCCCAGCAGCCGCGGCAGCTTCGCGCGGACCCAGGAGTCGATGGCCAGCCCGCGTGGCCGGCCGAGCAGTCCGAGCATGCCTTCGGCGGCGTACGGGCCGAAGCCGCGCAGCGCCTGGATCTCCGCGTTGACCTCCGCGTCGGTCAGGGCCGGGTCGAACCAGCGTTCCGGCTTCAGCCGCCGCGAGGCGACGGCCTCGGCCAGCTCGACGAAGGCGCGGGCCCGGTAGCCGACCCGGACGACGTCGGTGAGATGACGCTCGCCGGCCCGGACGACGGCGCGCGGCGTCGGGAAGGCGCGCTCCCCGGCCGGTCCTTTCGCGCCGAGCGTCTCGACCAGGCGCGTGCAGATCAGCTCGGTCAGCGCCCATGAGCAGTTCGTCGTCGCGAGCGTCTTGACCAGGTCCTCGAAGACGCTGGGCGAGCGCAGCAGGCGGCCGAGCTGCCGGTCCGCTGCCCAGGCGAGGTCGGCCGACGCCCGGCACGCGTCGTGCAGCTCCGACAGGTCGTCGTCGAGGGCGAGCATGTGCCGCAGCTGCGCCTTGATCGCGATCCGGTCGGCGCAGCTGCCCTTCACCCGCCCCCAGGACACCTGCAGGCGTCCCCCGGCGGACTGCGTGACCGTGACGGTGAGCGGCCCGGCGTCGGGAAGGGTGAGGGTGCGGTGCAGGCGGTCGTTGCCCTCGTCGTACGCCGTGGGCGCGAGGCTGCACCAGCCGTGGCTCATCGCGGTCGTTCGCAGCACCAGTCCGGCGGGCACGGGACCCAACGACATGCGCCCCGTGCGCGGCAGGTCATGACCCGGCGGGAAGGCGCCGACCGCACCGCCGGCCTGCACGGCCTGCTCTGCCCGCTCACCCATCAGGTGACGGACGTCCCGTGCCCGAGGCCGTTGACCAGCGTGTCGATGTGGCCGGCCAGGTCGAGGTCGAGCTCGGTCACGCCGCCGGCCGAGTGCGTGGAGAGCCGGAACGTGCTCGTGCGCCACCGGATGTCGATGTCCGGGTGGTGGTCCATGTTCTCCGCGACCGCCGCGACCGCCGTCACGAGGGCGATGCCGTCGAGGAAGGTGGGCGCCTCGACGTCGCGGGTGATCTGGTCGGTGTCACCGGACCAGTCCGGGTGGTCGGCCATCCAGAGCCGGATGAACTCGGCGGACTGCAGCTCCGGCATGGCGCACCACTCCTCGGCTCGCGGGGGGTTCCCAGTCTCGCATCGTGGCAGGCTCGGCCCGTGGGGGAAGACCCGGCACCGACGCGGCTGTACCGGTTCGGCGCCTACGCCATCGTGCTGGTCGGCCTGCTCGGGCTGCTCGGTCTGGTCGGCGGGCTGTGGCCGGCCACGCGGCCGTACGTCGTCGCGCTCGCGCTGTCGATCGCCGGGCTGCGCCTCGGGTACGTGCTGCTGCAGGGCCTGCGGGCGTACCGCGCGGGATCCGGGCCGCCCAGGGCGGCGGTGGGCACGCGCTGGTACCGGATCCATCCCACGTTCGGGCTGCGCGCGGTCGGCGGGCAGCCGCGCGACTGGCCCGTGCCCGACCAGGTGCTCGGTGCCGACTGGCTCGCCCTCGACGACGAGGCCCGTGCGGAGATCACGAGGGTCTTCTTCACCGAGCTGCTCTGGTGGCTCGCGCGGGACGGCCTGCGCTACACGCTCACCACCGACGACGGCGGGGCGGAGCGCGGCGTGCTGACGGCCGCCGCCCTGCGGAGCCTGGTCGCCGCCGAGCCGCGCGCGCTGCACCTGACGCGCGCACGCACCAGCCTTCTCGTCGTGGGCGCCTCGTGGACCGGCGCGAACGTCGCGCTGACGACCGCGCAGCGTCAGCAGTTGGTCCGGGTGATGTCGCGTGCCGGGTTCGACGTGCGACCGGACGCCGATGCGCCCGCGGAGCCGGACGAGGTACAGCTCGTCGTCGGCGCGGCGGTGATCCGCGACGGACGCGTCCTGTCGGCGCAGCGCTCCGAGCCGCCGGCGCTCGCCGGCTTGTGGGAGTTCCCGGGCGGCAAGGTGGAACCCGGTGAGACCGAGCACGATGCGCTCGTGCGCGAATGCGCGGAGGAGCTGGGCCTTCGGCTGCAGGTGCACGACCGGGTGGGGCCGGAGGTCGCGGTGGGCGACGGTCGGTACCTGCTCCGCGTGTGGGCTGCGAGCGTGCTCGAGGGAGAGATCAGACTCAGCGATCACTCCGCGGTGCGGTGGCTGTCGGAGGACGAGCTCGGCGACGTGGAGTGGATCCCTGCGGACGCCCCGATCGTGGCCGCGCTGCCCCCCCTGCTGCACCGCGTAGACTGAGCCTGCTGCCATCGCAGCGCCCACCCCTTCTCGACTGGAACGGATCACCCATGTCTGCCCGCGACGACCTCCGCAATGTGGCGATCGTCGCGCACGTCGACCACGGGAAGACCACGCTCGTCGACGCGATGCTGTGGCAGAGCGGGGCGTTCACGCAGCACCAGGCCGACATGGGCGACGTGAACGAGCGCGTCATGGACTCCATGGACCTGGAGCGTGAGAAGGGCATCACGATCCTCGCGAAGAACACCGCGGTCCGCTACGGCGCGGTGAAGGTCAACATCATCGACACGCCGGGTCACGCGGACTTCGGCGGCGAGGTCGAGCGCGGGCTGACGATGGTCGACGGCGTCCTGCTCCTCGTCGACGCGAGCGAGGGCCCGCTGCCGCAGACCCGCTTCGTGCTGCGCAAGGCGCTCGAGCAGAAGCTGCCGGTCGTGCTGGTGGTCAACAAGGTCGACCGCCCCGACGCGCGCATCATCGAGGTCATCGACGAGGTGTACGAGCTGTTCATGGACCTCGACGCGACCGAGGACCAGATCGACTTCCCGATCGTCTACTGCAACGCGAAGGCCGGGTTCGCGTCGCTGGACGCCGCAGTGACCGGGACGGACCTCAAGCCGCTCTTCGAGACCATCCTCGCGACGGTGCCCGCTCCGTCGTACGAGGAGGGGCACCCGCTCCAGGCGCTGGTCACGAACCTTGACGCGTCGCCCTACCTCGGCCGGCTCGGCATCTGCCGCATCCACCAGGGCACGATCCGGAAGGGTCAGACCGTCGCCTGGTGCCGGCACACCGGCGAGGTCGACCGCGTGAAGATCACCGAGCTCTACGTCACCGAGGCGCTCGACCGGGTCGACGCCGCCGAGGCCGGGCCCGGCGAGATCATCGCGATCGCGGGACTGCCCGAGGTCACGATCGGCGACACGCTCGCCGACGTGGACGACCCGCGACCGCTGCCGGTCATCACGGTCGACGAGCCGAGCCTGTCGATGACACTGGGCATCAACACCTCGCCGCTGGCCGGCACCGACGGCAAGAAGCTCACCGCCCGCCTGCTCCGCAACCGGCTCGACGCCGAGCTGGTCGGCAACGTCGCGATCCGCGTGCTGCCCACCGAGCGGCCGGACACCTGGGAGGTGCAGGGGCGCGGGGAGCTGCAGCTGGCGATCCTGGTCGAGATCATGCGCCGCGAAGGGTTCGAGCTCACCGTCGGCAAGCCGCAGGTCGTCACGCGCGTCGTCGACGGCAAGGTCTGCGAGCCGATGGAACGGCTGGCCATCGACGTGCCCGACGACTACCTCGGCGTCGTCACTCAGCTGCTCGCGCTGCGCAAGGGCCGGCTCCTGCAGATGGTCAACCACGGCACCGGCTGGGTACGCATGGACTACGTCGTGCCGGCTCGCGGGCTGATCGGCTTCCGCACCGAGTTCCTCACCGAGACGCGGGGCACCGGGATCCTGCACCACGTCTTCGACGGTTACGAGCCGTGGCACGGTGAGCTGCGCACGCGGCCCACGGGCTCGCTGGTTGCGGACCGCAGAGGCCCCACGACGTCCTACGCGCTGATGAACCTGCAGGAGCGCGGCACGATGTTCGTGGCGCCGGGCACCGAGGTCTACGAGGGAATGATCGTCGGCGAGAACTCGCGCTCGGACGACATGGACGTCAACCCGACCAAGGAGAAGAAGCTCACCAACATCCGCTCGTCGACCGGCGACGAGCTGGTCCGGCTGATCCCGCCGCGCTCCCTGTCCCTGGAGCAGGCTCTCGAGTTCATCCGCGAGGACGAGTGCGTGGAGGTGACCCCCAAGCAGGTGCGCCTGCGCAAGGTGGTCCTCGACGCCTCCGAGCGCGAGCGCGGCCGCGGCAAGCGCGCGAAGGCAGCCCTCGCGGCCGACTAGCCCGCACTAGGGCAGGATTCGTCGCATGAGTCTCAACGCCGACCGACGCATGGTCTTGGTGCACGCGCACCCCGACGACGAGGCGATCGCGACCGGCGCGACGATGGCGAAGTACGCCGCCGAGGGCGCCCACGTCACGCTCGTCACCTGCACGCGCGGCGAGGAGGGCGAGATCGTCGCCGCCGACCTCGAGCAGCACGCGGCGACGCTCGGGGCGTACCGCGAGGGCGAGCTCGCGGCTGCCTGCGCAGCACTGGGTGTCGAGGACCAGCGCTTCCTCGGCCCGTACCGGGACAGCGGGATGATGGGTGTGCCGAGCAACGACCGCGCCGACAGCTTCTGGCAGGCCGACCTCGAGGAGGCCACGGGTCGGCTCGTGCGCATCCTCCGTGCGGTGCGCCCCCAGGTGATCGTCACCTATGACGAGATCGGCACCTACGGCCACCCTGACCACATCCAGGCGCACCGCGTGACGATGCTGGCCTTCGAGGCGAGCGCGGACGCCGACCGCTACCCCGACGCCGGTGCACCCTGGTCGCCGAGCAAGCTCTACTACACGGCGATCAGCAAGAAGATGCTGGCCGAGGGCATCGAGCGGTTCAAGGCGACCGGCAACAGCTTCTTCGAGGGCGTCGAGTCGGTCGACGACCTGCCCTTCGGTACGCCGGACGAGCTGATCACCACCGAGATCGTCGCTGCCGACCACCTGGACGCGAAACTGGCAGCCATGCGCGCGCACCGCAGCCAGATCGCCCCGGACGCCCCGTTCTTCGCGCTTCCCGACGAGGAGTCGCGCACGGCTTTCGGCACGGAGCACTACATCCTCACCAAGGGCGAGCGAGGCCCTGGCGCCGGCCCGGACGGCAGAGAACAAGACCTCTTCGCCGGCCTGTGACCGCATGGAGAGCGGTGGGTGCCCTCCTGGGCGCCTACACAGCCGTCCTGGGCGTCTTCCTGCTCCCGGTCGCCCCGGTGCCCTTCCTCCCGGTCGGGCTCGTGCTCGTGCTGCCGGCCAACTTCTTCCTGGCCCGCGCCTTCCGCGGACCGGGCGGGGGCACCGCGGGGGCCGCGATGCCCGGCGTCGCGTGGCTCGCCGTCACGCTCGTGCTCGGTTTGGGCCGACCGGAGGGCGATCTGGCGCTGCTCGCCGACTGGCCGTCGTTCGGCCTGGTCGTACTCGGTGCCGCCGCCGCGTCCCTAGGGATCGCGGGGGTGCCCTCGGGGGCCGGTTCAAGAGAGACTGGACAGCGCCGATAACCGAACGGGCGGGGCGTGCTGTTCAACCTGCCCGCACCGCCGTGCCTTCGCAGGCCCGGCCAGCGCGAGGAGCGTGCGTGAGCTACGTGGTCGTACGGCTCTCGGGAGGCCGATTCGGCCTGCCGATGGCCGACGTGGCCGAGGTGGGCCGCCTGCCCTGGCTGACGCGCGTACCGGGGACCCCGGCGTGGGTCGCGGGCGTGGCCAACTGGCGCGGTCGGATCCTCGGCGTCCTCGACCTGCGGCTGCTGCTGTCTTTGGGCGGGGGGGAAGTGCCGGCGACGGCGGCCAGCCGCCTCGTGCTCCTGAGCCGCGCCCAGGTCACCGTCGGCGTCGTGGCCGAGCGCGTCGAGGGAGTCATCGAGGTGGACGAGGACGCGGTGGACCCCGCACTCGTCACGCTCTCGCCGGACGCCGGCTCGCTCCTGCGCGGCCAGGTCATGCACAACGGTGAACCGGTCGCCCTCATCGACACCGGCGCCGTCTTCGCGTTGCGCGGCCGGATCCCGTCCGTGCGACGAGCGGGCTAGGGGGCCGGGGTGGACTTCTCGCGGCGCATGAGCCAGGTGGCCGCCATGGCGACGTGGCTGGCCATCGGCCTGGCGCTGACGTCGGCGTTCATCACCGACCGGTACGGCGACGAGGGCGCGATCGACCTCCAGTGGGTCTTGATCTGGGCCGCGGTGGGCTGCTTCGTGGCGATCCTGCTGACCGGACTGGCCACCTGGGAGGCGAAGAGCGAGGCGATCCGCAACAACATCACCGCGTTCCGCGCGGCGATCCTCACCCTCAACCTGGTGTTCGTCACCGGCGCCGTCGCGGCGAGCAACGGCGTCCGCGGCCCGTTCTGGCTCCTCTACCTCCCGCTCGTCCTCTTCGCCGCCGTGTCGATGCCGAAGGCGCAGTCGATCGTGCTCGGACTGGTCGCCTCGGCGGGGCTCGTCCTCGCCGCCGCACTGTCGGACACGCTGAACCTGCGCAACGCCGGCGCCCTCGTGCTCATCGCGCCGATCTTCCCGGGCATCGCCTGGTTCAACTCCAGCCTGTCGACCGTCGTCTGGCGCATGCGGAAGGAGGCGCGGTCCGAGCGGGATGCCCTCCAGCGACGCGTCGAGGAGATGTCGAAGGTCCTGGAGAAGGCGGCCGGCGGCGACCTCGCCGTCGACTTCGGCAGCTTCGCCGAGGCCAACGCAGCGGCGGCGCCGAACGACACGGACCGGCCGATCGCGCTGCTCTCGACGTCGTTCAACCACACGCTGGCGAACTTGCGTGGGTTGGTGGGGCATATCCGGTCGGGTGGTGAGC
>CAZYXZ010000055.1:0-22308 GCA_964651395.1 uncultured Frankiaceae bacterium | reverse complement strand
CGGGGTGAAGACGCCGCCCTCGAGCAGGTACTCGTTGTCCGCCTCGAGGTTGTCGAGGACGTCCTCGAGCGAGCCCGGCACCTGGGGCACCTCGGCGAGCGCCTCGGGCGAGAGCTCGTAGAGGTCCGTGTCCACGGGAGCGGGCGGCTCGATCTTGTTGCGGATGCCGTCGAGGCCGGCCATGAGCATGGCCGCGAACGCCATGTACGGGTTGCACGACGGGTCGGGCACGCGGAACTCGATCCGCTTGGCCTTCGCGCTCGCGCCGGTGATCGGGATGCGGCAGCAGGCGGAGCGGTTGCGCTGGCTGTAGACCAGGTTGACCGGGGCCTCGTAGCCCGGCACCAGACGGCGGTAGGAGTTCGTCGTCGGGTTGGTCCAGGCCAGCAGCGACGGCGCGTGCTTGAGCAGGCCGCCGATGTAGTAGCGCGCGGTGTCGGAGAGCTGCGCGTAGCCGACCTCGTCGTAGAACAGCGGCTCGCCGTCGCGCCAGAGGCTCTGGTGGCAGTGCATGCCCGACCCGTTGTCCATGAAGATCGGCTTCGGCATGAACGTCACCGTCTTGCCGGCCGCGGACGCGACGTTCTTGACGATGTACTTGAAGTTCATCAGCCGGTCGGCGGTCTGCAGCAGCGTGCCGAAGCGGAAGTCGATCTCGGCCTGCCCGGCGGTGCCGACCTCGTGGTGCTGCATCTCGACCGGGATGTCGCACTCGAGCAGCATCCGGACCATCTCGGAGCGCAGGTCCGTGAAGTGGTCGGTCGGCGAGACCGGGAAGTAGCCGCCCTTGTAGCGCGGCTTGTAGCCGAGGTTGCCGCCCGGCTCCTCGCGGCCGGTGTTCCAGGCGGCCTCGATGGAGTCGATGTAGTGGTAGCTCGAGTGCGGGGTCGTGTCATAGCGGATCGAGTCGAAGATGTAGAACTCGGCCTCCGGGCCCCAGTACGACGTGTCCGCGATGCCCGACCCCTTGAGGTAGGCCTCCGCCTTCTTGGCGATGTTGCGCGGGTCGCGGGTGTAGGCCTCACCGGTGAGCGGGTCGTGGATGAAGAAGTTGATGTTGAGGGTCTTGTGCTGGCGGAACGGGTCGATCATCGCCGTGGTCGGGTCCGGCAGCAGGAGCATGTCCGACTCGTGGATGGCCTGGAAGCCGCGGATCGACGAACCGTCGAACATCACGCCGTCCGAGAAGGTGGCCTGGCTGACGTTCTCCACCGGGAATGTGAAGTGCTGCATGACACCCGGCAGGTCGCAGAACCGGACGTCGATGAACTGGACGCCTTCGTCCTTGATGTACTTCAGGACCTCGTCGGCGTTGGTGAACATGCACCCTCCTCGTGCCGCGTGCTGCGGCTCCTTGCGTTCCCGGTCTGCCGGCTGGCGGTCAACCTAGCGCGGAGCCGTAACCCGGGCATGTCCGGTGTGTTTCGCCGACGTTACGTCTCCGTGGCTGCTGTCAGCGCATGTTGCGCGGGGGGCGCTTGATGTTCGCGCCCATGCCCGGGATCGGTCCCTTCGGGATCGGTACGCCGGACCCGCCCATGGCCTTGAGCCGCGCCTCGAGGTCGTTGACCTCCTTGGGCTTGATGTTCCGCGGCAGCTTCATGAGGTGCATCTGCAGCTTGCGGAGGGCCACCTTGCCGTCCCCGTCGCCGACCAGGACGTCGTACAGCGGGGTCTCGCCGATCACCCGGCGCAGCTTGCGGGCCTCGGCCCCGAGCAGCTCCTTGGCGCGGGAGGGGGACCCCTCGGCCACGAGGATCACCCCCGGCCGGCCGACCACACGGTGGACGCAGTCCTGGTTGCGGGTCATCGAGACCACCGGGGTCACGTGCCAGTGCCCGCGCATCGACATGAGCACGGCCGCGGCCGCCCCGGCCTGCCCCTCGATGCCCCCGAACGCCGCTGCGCTGGCTCGGCGGCCGGCAATGGCCAGGGTGGCGAGCAGCGAGAAGAGCACCGCCGGGATGCCCAGGAGGATCGGGTGGTCCAGCAGGAACGCCAGCCCCATGAGCACGCCGAGGCTGACCAGGAACGTCCCGAGGACGATCGGCAGGAACCACTTGTCGTCGCGCGCCGTCTGCTTGAACAGCGTGGCGACCTGGGAGAACTTGCCCTGCTTGTCTACTGACTTGGCCTCCGGCATGCGCAGAAGGATAGGGGAGCGGCGCTAGCCTGCTCGCGGCCGAGTGGAGGAGGGTCCGTGGCGGAGGTGGCGCTGGTCCTGGCGATCGGCCTGTCGGCGGGGGTGCTGTCCGGGCTCTTCGGGATCGGCGGCGGCATCGTCATGGTGCCGGCGATGGTGATCTTCCTGCACCTGGACCAGAAGACGGCGACCGGCACGTCGCTCGCCGCCCTCGTGCTGCCCGTGGCGTTGCTCTCGGTGATCGCGTATGCGCGCGCCGGTCACGTCGAGTTCAAGACGGCGGGGTTGATCGGAGCCGGCATCTTCGTCGGCTCGCTGGTCGGCGCCCGGGTCGCCCTGGGCACCTCGGACCTGGTCCTGCGCCGCGCCTTTGCGGTCCTGCTCGTGCTCGCTGCGGTGCGCCTGACGGTGATGAAGTCCTAGCGGGCCACGCGGAGCGGGTACTGCGCCCGCCGTACGGCGTTCTCCGCCTCGGCGCGCTGGCGGGCGCGGAGCCGGTCGTCCACGATCGCGTGGTAGGCGTTGGCGCGGGCGGTGGACTGGCCGCCGTGCGGCCAGAGGTAGAGGGACACGGAGCGGGCTGCCTCGATGCTGCGGCCGGCGATCTGAATCGGACTGGGCATTCGATACCTCCCCTGCTGACGAAGCTCTCAGGTACGACGATGCCCCCCCGAGATGTCCGGTGAATGTCCCCGGTGTTACTCGCCTGAGAAGTTCTCGTTCGCTTCGGGTGACCGCCCGATCGGTCGGGAAGTGAGCAGTTCTCCCCTGGCTGGGCGGGGCTAAACGCCCGCCGGGCGATTTTCGACGGCCTCGCGGTGCATGCGGCCGGCCCGGTACGACGACCTCACCAGCGGGCCGCTCTGCACGCCCAGGAATCCCAGCTCCACGGCCTCGTCCCGCAGGTCGTCGAACTCGGCCGGCTCCAGGTAGCGGACCACCGGGTGGTGGCGGGGCGTGGGGCGCAGGTACTGCGTGATGGTGACCAGCTCACAGTCCGCGTCGCGGAGGTCACGGAGCGCGATGCTGACCTCCTCGCGGGTCTCACCCAGCCCGAGGATCAGGTTGGACTTCGTGCAGTGCTCGGGCCCGAGGTGAGCGCGGGCGGCGCGAAGGACGTCGAGCGAGCGCTCGTAGGTGAAGGCGGGGCGGATCTGCTTGAAGATCCGCGGCACGGTCTCCACGTTGTGCGCGAGCACCTGCGGTGACGAGTCGAACACCGTCGCGAGGAGGTCGGGCTCGCCGCGGAAGTCGGGGATCAGCAGCTCGACCCCGCAGTCCGGGTTGAGCTCGTGGATCTGGCGCACCGTCTCGGCGTACAGCCAGGCGCCGCCGTCGTCGAGGTCGTCGCGAGCGACGCCGGTCACCGTCGCGTAGCGCAGCTGCATCGTGCGGACCGACTCCGCGACCCGGCGCGGCTCGTCGCGGTCGAGCGGGTCGGGCTTGCCGGTGTCGATCTGGCAGAAGTCGCAGCGGCGCGTGCACTGGTCGCCGCCGATGAGGAAGGTCGCCTCGCGGTCCTCCCAGCACTCGTAGATGTTGGGGCAGCCGGCCTCCTGGCAGACGGTGTGCAGGCCCTCGTCCTCGACCAGCTTGCGGATCGCGGTGTACTCCGGGCCCATCGTGGCCCGCACCTTGAGCCAGGTGGGCTTGCGCTCGATCGGGGTCGCCGCGTTGCGGACCTCGAGCCGCAGCATCCTCCGCCCGCCGACGTCAACCAACGCCGACTCCGAGCAGCGCCTCGAGGTGCCTCTCGACGACGGGGATGACGTCGTCGACCGTGACGTGCCGGCCGGTGACGACGGACAGGCTCGTAACGCCGGCGTCGCGGATGCCGCACGGCACGATCGCGTCGTACGCCGTGAGGTCGGGGTCGGCGTTGATCGCGAAGCCGTGCATGGCGACCCCGCGGGCGACCCGGATCCCGATGGCAGCGATCTTGCTGGCGCCGTTCTCCACCCATACGCCGCTGCGGCCGTCGACTCGGTCGGCGGTGACGCCGAACTCGGCGCACACGCGGATGAGCGCCTCCTCGACCCGGCGTACATGCGCGACGACGTCGACGGCCGGCTCCAGCGAGACGATGGGGTAGCCGACGAGCTGGCCGGGGCCGTGCCAGGTGATCTTGCCGCCGCGGTCCACGTCGACCACCGGGATGCCGGCGTCAGGGCGCTCGTCGTCCTCGGTGCGCTTGCCGGCGGTGTAGACGCTCGGGTGCTCGAGCAGCAGGCACGTGTCGCCGACCTCGCCCGCGACGCGCTGGGCATGCAACGTGCGCTGGAGCGCCCACGCCTCGTCGTACGGCACGAGACCGCAGCGAAGAAACCTCAGGCCGGCCACACTCGCGAGTCTAGGCGGCCCTAGACTCGCGGCCATGCCGGAAGGGGGCGACGAGCGCCGGCCCGACAACGTGGCTCGTCAGCGTGAGCGGTTCGAAGCCGGCTTCGCGAAGGCCGAGAAGTCCCAGTGGGGCTTCCACTACACCGCCGACCCGCTGACCCGGTATCTGCGCGACCGCCGGCTGCACGTGGCATTGCGCTACCTCGAGCAGACGACGCTGCTGCCCGCATCGGAGGTCCGGTCCTGGTCGGCCATGACCGTGTGCGCCGGGGTCGGCGGCGAGGGGACGTTCCTCGCCAACCAGGGCTTCACGGACGTCACGGTCGCCGACTTCTCGGCGAACTCCCTGGCGCTGTGCAACGAGTTCGACCCGCGGCTCAAGACGCGCCTGCTCAACACCGAGGCGATGGACCTGCCTGATCGGAGCGTCGACCTCGTGCTCGTGCAGGACGGGTTGCACCACCTGCCGCGACCCGCCCTCGGGTTCACCGAGATGCTGCGGGTCGCGCGCCGCGCGGTCGTCGTGATCGAGCCGCATGTCGGCCTCGTGGGACGGCTGATCGGCACCCGCTGGGAACGCGAGGACGAGGACGTGAACTTCGTCTTCCGCTGGAACCAGGCGATCCTCGAACAGGTCGCCCGCAGCTACCTGCTGGACGGACCGCATCACGTCCGTGCGCTGCGTCTCTGGGACCACAACGCGGCGATGGCCAAGCTCGTCTGGCGCTTCCCCGAGGATCGCCGGCTGCGCATGGCAAAGCTCGGCTACGGCGCGCTGCGCGTGCTGCTGCCTCGCGCCGGAAACATGATGGTCGGCGTGGTCCTGCTCGACGCCCCGGACGTCGTCGCCCGCGCCGGCTTCGGACCCAAGACCTAGCCGACCGGCTGTGTCGAGGCCTAGGTCCGCCTCGATGTCGGGACTACGCTCGGCCTCGAGGAGGCGCGGGATGGCGCGTCGCTGGACCGTCACTATGGCCATGGTCGCCGGCCTCGTCTCCATCGCGCTCGGCGCCTGGGCGCAGACAGCGCCGACCCTCGGCGTCTCGCCGTCCAGCGGCCCGCGCAGCTCGAGCTTCACCGCGACGTACACCAACCACACGCAGCGAGTCTGCCCAGGCGGCACCGTCCACTTCTGGTGGGACGCGACCACCTCGCCGGGCGGGCAGAAGCTGGGTCAGCAGCCACTGGACGGCAATTGCGTGGCGTCGACGTCGTTGCAAGTGCCGGGCACAGCCAGCTGCACGACGCACGACGTCTACGCGTTCATCGCCACGTCCGGAGGCATGCCGGTATCCGGGTCCCAGGCGCAGTCGCGATTCACCGTGACGAACTGCCCGTCGCCCAGCCCGACGCCGAGTCCCACCTCCTCCTCACCCACGCCGGGGGTCTCACCGACGCCGAGCAAGACAGCGAGCAAGACACCGAGCAAGTCACCCACGCCGAGCACTTCGCCGAGTGCTGTACCCACGACGGGGGCGACCTCGTCGAGCCCGCCGGGCACCTCGCCCAGCGCGGGCGCGTCGAGCGCATCCGCCGGGACACCGACCGCGTCCAGTACGCCGGGCAGCCTCGGCCCCCAAGCCACCGGCGGGCCATCCGACGCGCCCGGCAGCGACGACGGCACTCCGTTCATCGACCTGACCGCCACAGGGGACGGCGGTGGAGGCAGCGACGCGCCCTGGGCGGGGTTGCTGGGCGGCGGCCTCGTGCTGGGCGGCGCGGCCGCGCTCTACGTGACGAAGCTCAAGCCGGCCGCGACCCTGGTGAAGGTCGGGACACTCACGACGGCGGTGGCGGTGGCCGGCGGCGCACTCGCCCTCGACGTCCTCGTCTTCGACGGGCCGGTCGTCCCGAAGTCCGTGTCGTTCTCGTACACGGGCGGGGTGCAGGAGTGGACGGTGCCGGCCGGGGTGACGCAGGCGACGTTCACCGTGGTGGGCGCTCGAGGTGGAGGTGGGTGCGGGACGCTGGGAGGGACGAACCTGCCGGGTAACGGCGGCGAAGTGATCGTGACGATGCCGGTCGTGCCGGGCCAGGTGTACCAGGTGCGGGTCGGTGGCGCGGGGGAGGCCGGGAACTGCGCTGCGAGCAACCATGCGGCGGGCGGCTACAACGGTGGTGGCACCGGCGGCGCGTCGAAGAACGTGTTCGCCGGCGGTGGCGGTGGTGGCGCGTCGGACGTGCGACATGCGCCGTACGGGCCGGTGGCCCGGGATGTGGTCGGGGGCGGCGGTGGCGGCGGCGCCGGCTGGTTCGGCGGGGCGGGTGGCGGCGGCGCAGAACCCGAGGGCTATCACGGTGGCAACGGGCTGGGCGGCGGCGGTGGCACGCAGGTCGCCGGCGGGTCAGCCGGGATCCAGGGTGGTGGGTGCGGTCCGGGCGAAGGGGGCACCTTCGCCGCCGGCGGCAACGGGGGCTTCCTCGGCATTCCCACCAAGAACTCGCAGGCCGCCGCGGGCGGCGGCGGTGGCGGCGGATGGAACGGCGGCGGTGGCGGCGGCTGCGCGGCGGTGGACAACGCAGGCGGTGGCGGGGGTGGGAGCAGCCACGGCCCCGCCGGTTCGGTCTTCATCGACGCCGTCAACAGCGCCGGCCACGGCTACGTGTCCATCGCCTACGACCAACCGGCGGTGCCGAAGTCGGTTTCCTTCTCGTATACGGGTGGAGCGCAGGAGTGGACCGTGCCGGCGGGCGTCACACAGGCGACCTTCACGGTGGTCGGCGCGCAGGGTGGTGGTGGGTGCGGGACGCAGGGCGGGACGATCCTCCCGGGTAACGGCGGCCAGGTGATCGTGACGATGCCGGTTGCGCCGGGCCAGGTGTTCCAGATCCGGGTCGGCGGAGCCGGCGCGCACGGCAGCTGTGGCGCGAGCAACCATGCGGCGGGCGGATTCAACGGTGGCGGGTTGGGCGGCGCGTCCAAGAACCTGTTCGCCGGTGGTGGTGGTGGCGGCGCGTCGGACGTGCGACATGCGCCCTACGGGCCCGTGCACCGCGATGTCGTGGGAGGTGGCGGCGGTGGTGGCGCGGGTTGGTTCGGCGGCGCAGGCGGTGGCGGGGGTGGCCCGGAGGCCGTCGACGGCGGCAACGGATTCGGTGGCGGCGGGGGATCGCAGGTCGCGCCCGGGTTCGCCGGTGCCCAAGGTGGCGGGTGCGGTCCGGGCGCGGCCGGCAACGCGCTGGCCGGCGGGAGCGGTGGCTATCTCGGCAATCCGACGAAGGACTCGCAGGCCGCCGCGGGCGGCGGTGGCGGTGGCGGGTGGACCGGCGGCGGCGGCGGTGGCTGCTCAGCGGTCGACAACGGTGGAGGAGGCGGGGGTGGCGCCAGCCATGGACCTGCGGGCGCCGTTTACATCGACGCCGTCAACAGCAGCGGCCACGGCAAGGTCACCATCGCCTACCTCGGCTGAGGTCTAGTCGGCGTCGAGGCCGAGGTCGGCTTCGAAGCGGCCTTCCTCGAGTCGCTCCTTGATGGTGGTGAGGAAGCGCGCGGCGTCGGCGCCGTCGACGATGCGGTGGTCGTAGGACACCGCGAGGTAGCACATCGAGCGCACGGCCATGACCTCGCCGAGCTCGGGATCCTGGATGACGACCGGCCGGCGTACGACGGCCCCGGTACCGAGGATCGCGACCTGCGGCTGGTTGATGATCGGGGTGTCGAAGAGCGCGCCGCGGCTGCCGGTGTTGGTCAGCGTGAACGTGCCGCCGGCCAGCTCGTCCGGGCCGAGCTTGTTGTTGCGCGTGCGGTCGGCCAGGTCGGCGACCCGCCGGGCGATGCCCGCGAGGTTGAGGTCGCCGGCGTCCTGGATGACCGGTACCAGCAGCCCGCGCTCGGTGTCGACGGCGACGCCGAGGTGAACGCCCTCGTGGTAGGTCACCGTGCCGCCGGCCTGGTCGATCGAGGCGTTGACGACCGGGTACTCCTTGAGCGCCTCGACCGCCGCGACCGCGAAGAACGGCAGGAACGACAGCTTCGTCCCCTCGCGCTCCTCGAACGTCGCCTTTGCCTGGTCGCGCAGCCGCGCGATGCGCGTGACGTCGACCTCGACCACCGTCGTCAGCTGCGCGCTGACCTGAAGCGACTCGACCATGCGCTCGGCGATCACCTTGCGCAGCCGCGACAGCTTCTCGGTCTTGCCGCGCAGCGCAACGCTGGCTACCGGCGCGGCGGTTGGTGGCGCCGTGGCAGGCGGCGCGGCGAGCTTGGCCGCGGCGGCGGAAGGCTTGGCGACGGGTGCGCTCTTCGCGGCATCCAGGACGTCCTGCTTGCGGATCCGGCCGCCGAGCCCGGTGCCGGTGACCGCCGCGAGGTCGACGTTGTGCTCGGTCGCCAGCTTGCGGACCAGCGGGCTGGCGTAGGAGTGGTCGTCGTCGCCTCCGGCCGCCGGTACGGCGGGCGCCGCGGCCTCGGGTGCCGGCGCGGTGGACCCGTCGATGTGCGACGGCGCCTCCTCGGCAACCTCCTCGTGCGTCGGCGCTGTGCTGCTCCCCGCCTCGGCAACAGCGGCCTCGGCGGGCTCGGGCTCAGCGGCCTCGGGCTCGGGTGCCTCGGCGGCCGGCTCTTCCGCCTTCTCCGGCGCGGGCTCAGCAGCCGCCGCGGGTGACGCCGCCTCGCCGCCCTCGTCGATGACGGCGAGCTCGGTGCCGACGTCGACGGTCTCGTCCTCGTTCACGGTGATCTTCGACAGCACGCCGGCGGCCGGCGACGGGATCTCGGTGTCGACCTTGTCGGTGGAGACCTCGAGCAGCGGCTCGTCGGCCTCGACCCGGTCGCCCTCCTTCTTGAGCCACCGCGTGACGGTGCCCTCCTGCACGCTCTCGCCGAGCCGCGGCATCGTGACGGAGACCATGAGGAGCCCTTCTGGGAAGTCGCTAGGAGTGGCTGTGCAGTGGCTTGCCGGCAAGTGCGAGGTGCGCCTCGCCCACCGCCTCGGAGAGCGTGGGGTGCGGGTGGATCAGCGAGGCGACGTCGTCGGCGTACGCCTCCCAGTTGGTGATCAGCTGCGCCTCGGCGGCGAGCTCCCCGACCCGCGGGCCGACCATGTGCACGCCGAGGACCGGGCCGTCCTTCTGCGCGACCAGGGTCACGGCGCCCGCGCCGGCGAGGATCTGCGTCTTGCCGTTGCCGGCCAGGTCGTAGGTGACGGTGACGACGTCGTGTCCGCGCTCCTTGGCGGTCGCGGACGTGATGCCGACGGAGGCGACTTCGGGGTCGGAGTACGTGACCCGCGGGACGCCGTCGTAGTCGACGGGAGCGGGGTCGAGCCCGGCCAGCCGCTCCGCGACCAGGATGCCCTCGGCGAAGCCGACGTGCGCGAGCTGCAGCGTCGGGATCAGGTCCCCGACGGCGCTGATGGTCGGTACGCCGGTCCGGCAGTACTCGTCGACCACGACGTAGCCGCGGTCGAGGGTGACGCCGGCCTCCTCGTAGCCGAGGCCCTCGCTCACCGGGCCGCGACCGACGGCGACCAGCAGCAGCTCGGCCTCGATGGTCCTGCCGCCTTCGAGGGTGACGGTCACGCCCTTCTCGCCGGTGGCGACGCCGGCGAACCGCGCGCCGAGCTCGAAGGCGATGCCGCGCTTGCGGAAGGCGCGCTCGAGCAGCTTGCTCGACGACTCCTCCTCGAGCGGCACGAGGTGGGGGAGCGCCTCGACGATGGTGATCTCGGCCCCGAAGGACCGCCACGCGGAGGCGAACTCGCAGCCGATCGCACCCGCGCCGAGGATCACGGCGGAGGCCGGGACGTGGTCGAGGTTGAGCGCCTCGTCGCTGGTGATGACGTTCGTGCCGTCGAGCTCGAGGCCGGGCAGCGACTTCGGCTTGGAGCCGGTCGCGAGCAGGACGTGCTTGGCCTCGATCACCCGGTCGCCGACGGTCACCGACGTGGGGGAGGAGAGCGTCCCGTCGCCGGTGACCAGCTCGATCTTGCGGCTCTTCACGAGGCCCTGGAGGCCCTTGTAGAGCTTGCTGACGACGCCGTCCTTGTACGCGTTGACCGCGGCGACGTCGATGCCCTCGAAGCTGGCCTGGACACCGAACTTGCCCGCCTCGCGGGTCAGGTCGGCGACCTCACCGGCGTGCAGCAGCGCCTTCGTCGGGATGCAGCCGCGGTGCAGGCAGGTGCCGCCGAGCTTGTCCCGCTCGACGAGCACGACGGAGAGGCCCAGCTCGGCTGCCCGGAGCGCGGCGGCGTACCCACCGCTGCCGCCACCGAGGACGACGAGGTCGACGGGTCCGCTGGCCACGGTGATTGCTCCTCCAGAGTCCGGATCACAAGCGTGTGCTTGTTCGTTCACAGGCTACCGTTCCCTTACTACGCCCAGTCCAAGGGGGATTCGCGTGGGTCTGTTCCGGCGCAAGACCGCGCCTGCGGGTGGCCGCGCCGCCGATTCGGCCGACCTCGCGCATCTGGAGCAGTGGGCGAAGACCCGTACCGGGGTGGAGGGCTACGTCGAGCCGAAGACCACGGTCACCGAGACCACGGTCGCGCTCGTCGCCAACACCGGTGAGTGGACCCGCCGCCGGGTCGAGAGCGAGCAGGCCGCGGCGGAGCTCGGCCGGCGCCTCGGCATCCCCATCTACGACGTCCACGCCGTCGGCTATCCCGCGCGGATGCGCGAGTGGACCCGCAAGCGCAAGGAAGCCGGCGATATCGGCCCGCCGCCGGCCGGCGGTTAGCGCCCGGCCGCCACGTTCGTCGCGAGCTGGATGAAGGTGCGTACGGCGGCGCCGGTGCCGCCCTTCGGGGTGTAGCCGTAGGGCTCGCCGTCGTTCCACGACGGGCCGGCGATGTCGATGTGCGCCCACGGCGTGCCCTCGGGCACGAACTCGCGGAGGAAGATCCCGCCGAGCAGCATGCCGCCCATCCGGTCGCCGGTGTTCGTGATGTCGCCGGTGTCGGAGTCGATCGACTTGCGCAGCTCTGCGGGCAGCGGCATCGCCCAGGACGCCTCGCCCGCCTCGTCGGCGGCGGCCACCACGCGGGCCCGGAAGTCGTCGTCGTTGCCCATGACGCCGGCCGTGCGCTTGCCCAGCGCGACCAGCGCCGCGCCGGTGAGCGTCGCCACGTCGACGATGACGTCCGGGTTCTCCTCGGCGGCGCGCGCGAGCGCGTCGGCCAGGATCAGCCGGCCCTCGGCGTCGGTGTTGAGCACCTCGACCCGCTTGCCGCTGTACATCGTCAGGACGTCGCCCGGGCGGATGGCCGCGCCGGACGGCAGGTTCTCGGCCGAGGGCAGCCAGCCGGTGACGTTGACCTTCAGCTCGAGCCGGGCGATGGCCGTGACCGCGGCAAGGACGGCGGCGGCGCCGGCCATGTCCACCTTCATCCAGTCCATGGCCGCGGCCGGCTTCAGCGACAGGCCGCCGGAGTCGAACGTGATGCCCTTGCCGACCAGCGCGATCGTGCGCCGCGCCTTCGGGTGGGTGTACGCGACCCGGGTCAGCCGCGGCGGGTTGGCCGAGCCCTGGCCGACGCCGAGGATCCCGCCGTACCCGCCCTTCTTGAGGTCCTTCTCGTCCCACACCTCGACGTCGCAGCCTGCGGCGTCGGCCTCGCGGGCCGCGATCTTCGCGAGCGTCGAGGGGAAGAGGTTGCCTGGCGGTGTGTTCGTGAGGTCGCGGGCCAGCTGGACGGCGGCCGCGACGATCTCCGCGCAGGCGAGCGCCTTCACCGCCGCCGGGTCCTTCGCGCGTGGGACCAGGAAGGTGACGGCGCCGACCGGCGCGCGGCGGCCCTCGAGCGAGCTCTTCCGGTACGCCGTGAAGTCGTACGCGCCGAGCAGCGCGCCCTCGGTGGCCGCCCGTACCGCGACCGCCGGTTCCAGCCCTGCCGTCTGGGCCAGCGTGGTGGCGACCGAGCCGAGGCCGGCGGCGGCGCGGATGCCCGTGCCGGCGGACCGGCGTACCGACTCGGCGGTCAGCTTGGTCGGGTCGCCGAGACCGACGACGATGACCGTCGGTGCGGAGACGGCGCCGAAGGTGGACAGCCGCGCGACCTCGCACTCGTCGCCGCGGAAGGCCTGCGCGACCAGCGCCTCCCGCAGGCGCCCGCCCAGGGCCGCGTCGATCGCCTCGGTGCCCCCGGCGAGTGCCGGTCCAGCGGCTCCACCGGTGGCGCCGATGAGAAGCGCGTCGACCTCTACGGACGTCGCGGTCGTGGCGGGGCTGAGCGTTGCGTGGGGCACAGATACTCCTCGTGGGAGCTCGACAGCGGTGGCGAAGTCCGGTCGCTCAACCGTATACGGTGCCCGCCGTGACCGATGCCACGCCTCTGCGCCACTCGCCGCTGCACGACCGGCACGTCGCGCTCGGCGCGAAGCTGGCCGACTTCGGCGGCTGGGAGATGCCCATCGAGTACCCGGGCGGCGGCGTCCTGGCCGAGCACGGCGCGGTGCGCGAACGCGTCGGTGTCTTCGACGTGAGCCATCTCGGCAAGGCGACGGTGCGCGGCCCGGGCGCGCTGGAGTTCGTGAACCGCTGCCTCACCAACGACGTGGGTCGGCTCACCGTCGGTCAGGCGCAGTACAACCTCTGCTGTGACGACGCGACCGGCGGCGTCGTCGACGACCTGATCGCCTACGTCCGTGCTGACGAGGTCTTCCTCGTGCCGAACGCGGCGAACACCGCCGAGGTCGTACGCCGGATGGCTGCCGCGGCGCCGGACGGCATCAGCGTGGCCGACGCGCACGAGGAGTACGCCGTGCTCGCCGTACAGGGACCGGACGCGCCACGGCTGGTCTCCGCGCTCGGCCTGCCGACCGGTCACGACTACATGAGCTTCGCCGAGGCGGAGTGGCGCGGGCAGCCGGTGCTGGTCTGCCGATCCGGCTACACCGGTGAGCTCGGCTTCGAGCTGCTGCCGCGCTGGGATGCGGCCGGCCCGCTCTGGGACGAGCTGCTCGCGCGCGGCGTCGAGTACGGCGTACTGCCCTGTGGTCTCGGGTCGCGCGACACCCTGCGCACCGAGATGGGCTACCCGCTGCACGGCCACGAGCTGTCGCTCGACATCAGCCCGCTGCAGGCCCGGGCCGGCTGGGCGATCGCGTGGGCGAAGCCGGAGTTCTGGGGTCGCGACGCCGTGGTCGCCGAGAAGGAGCGCGGCGCCCCGCGGCTGCTCTGGGGGCTCGAGTCGCAGGACCGCGGCATCCCGCGCGGGCACATGACGGTGCGCACCGACCGCGGCGTCGTCGGCGAGGTCACCAGCGGCACGTTCTCGCCGACCCGGAAGGTCGGCATCGGCCTGGCGCTGCTCGACCGCGACATCGCCGAAGGGTCGACGGTGACCGTCGACATCCGCGGCCGGGAGTCGGTGATGAAGGTCGTCAAGCCGCCGTTCGTCGAGAGCCACGTCAGGTGAGCAAGCGCGACCTCGACTTGCTGCGCAAGCTCTGCCTCGCGTTGCCGGAGACCACCGAGGTGCTCACCTGGGAGGACCACCCGACCTTCCGCGTGCGCGACAAGATCTTCTGCATCGCCGCGGCGGACGGGCGCGGCGTGTCGCTCAAGGCGACGAAGGAGGAGCAGCCCGCGCTCATCGCCTCCAACCCGGCCATCACGAAGGCGCCCTACGTCGGCCAGCACGGCTGGATCTCGGTCGACATCCCGGCCCTGCCCGACAAGGACGAGCTCGACGAGCTGATCCGCGAGAGCTACCGCCTCATCGCCCCGAAAAAGCTCGCCGCCCTAGTCGACTAACCCCCCTTTTTCGCGATCTCACGTACCAGGAGGGGTCACTTTTCGACCCCTCCTGGTACGTGAGATCCGGATTAGAGGGCGAGGGCGAAGAGGACGAGGGTGGCGGTGGTCTCGACCAGGGCGCCGAGGACGTCGCCGGTGATGCCGCCGAGGCGGTGGACGGCGTGGCGGCGTAGCAGGTGCGCGACGGCCAGCGCCACGACGCTCCCTGCAGCCACGCGCACGGCCTCCTCCGTCGAGAGCAGCGCACCGACGGCGGCGACCGCGCACAGCGTCGCGGCGGTGACGAGGAAGGCCTGGCTGCGCTCGACGGTGCCGGCGACCAGCGCGCCCAAGCCGTCGTGTCGCGCGGCCGGTGTTGACGGCGTGCAGGCCAAGGTCGCTGCCAGCCGGCCGACGACGACGGCGGCGACGACGGCCACCACCCCACGTCCCCGGTTGGCCGCGGCCGTGAGCGCCGCGACCTGCACCAGCAGGGTCAGGACGACGGTCGTGACGCCCAGCGGGCCGCTGCCCCCGAGCCGCATGACGTCGAGCGCGCGCTCCGTCGATCGGTAGCTGCCCAGCCCATCGGCCGTGTCGGCCAGGCCGTCCCAGTGCAGCCCGCGGCTGAGCAGTGCCACGGTCGCGATCGCCAGGGCCGCGCTGAGCAGTCCCTCACGCCCGTCGGTACGCCGGTCCACGCCGAGCAGCACGGCGGCGGCCGCCGCACCGAGGAGGAAGCCGACCAGCGGCGCGAGCAGCATCGCGCGACCCGCCGTACGGCGGTCGGTCGGCCCGGGGGCCATCGGCCAGACCGTGAACGTCGTGATGGCCAGTCGCAGGCCGGGCCAGCTGGTGCTCACGTCGCGGTACTCACCCCGGCCTCGCCGAACGTCGCCATGTCGCGGAGCACCGCCACCGCGGCGTCGAGCAGCGGCACCGCGAGCAGTGCGCCAGTGCCCTCGCCGAGCCGCAGCGACAGGTCGAGCAGCGGGTCGAGGCCGAGGTGCTCCAAGGCGCGCCGGTGCGCGGGCTCGGTGGAGCGGTGACCGGCGACGCAGAAATGCGTCACCCGCGGAGCGAGCTGCGCGGCGACGAGCGCAGCGGCGCCGCTCACCACGCCGTCGAGCACCACCGGCGTACGGCGGGCGGCCGCGGCGAGCAGGAACCCGGTCATCGCCGCGAGGTCGGCGCCGCCCACCTCCGCGAGCACGGTCAGCGGGTCGGCCGGACCGGCCGAGCTGCGCCGCAGCGCCTCGCGGACCAGCGCCACCTTGCGGGCCCACGCGCCGTCGTCGATGCCGGTGCCACGCCCGACCACGTCGGCCGGATCGGCTCCCGTGACGGCGGCGACCACGGCAGCAGTCGGGGTCGTGTTGCCGATGCCCATGTCGCCGACGACGAGCAGGTCCGCCCCCGCGTCGATCTCCTCGTCGGCGATGGCGGCTCCCGCGCCGAGCGCGGCGGACAGCTCGCCCTCCGTCAGCGCCGGCTCGACGTGGATCGCGCCCGAGCCGCGACGCACCTTGTGCTTGCCCACCTCCGCCGGCCAGTCCGGGTCGGCGTCGACCGCGACGTCCACGACGCGCACGGTCACGCCGGCCGACCTCGCGAGGACGTTGCAGGCGGCGCCGCCGTCGAGGAAGTTGCCGACCATCTGCGCCGTGACCTCGGCGGGGTACGCCGAGACGCCCTGCGCCGCAACGCCGTGGTCGGCCGCGAAGACCACGAGACGCTTGCGCGTGAGCTCGTCGGGAGGGCAGCGGCCCTGAACGCCGGCCAGCCAGATGGACAGAGCCTCGAGGCGGCCGAGTGCGCCGGGCGGCTTGGTCAGCTGGTCCTGCCGCAGTGCCGCGCCGGTCTGGGCGGCCGGGTCCAGCTCACCGATGCCGGCGGCCAACGCTGCCACCTCGTCACGACGCACGACGGCAGCCTGTCACTTGATCCGCTGCGCGATTCCGGCGACCAGCCACCACACCTCGTCCGCCGCAGCGGCCAGCCGGGCGTTGAGCGCGCCCATCTCGTCGCGGAACCAGCGACCCGACGCGGTCGCCGGGACGACGCCCTGACCCACCTCGTTGGTCACGACGACCACGTCGCCGGCCGAGTCCGCCCAGGCGGCCACCAGCTCGTCCACCTTCGACCGCACCCTCGCCACGGCGACCGGGTCGACCGCCTCCTCGCCCCAGCCGGCCGCGTCGTCCATGGCCCGGGTGAGCCAGACGGTGACGCAGTCCACGAGCACTGCGCCGGTCGGGGGGTCGCGCAGGACGGCGGCCACGTCGCCGGTCTCGAGCGTCCGCCACGACGCCGGCCGGCGCGCGCGATGCTCGGCGACCCGCGCCGCCCACTCGCCGTCCGACGGATCGCCGGCGTACGCCGCCACGTAGGTCACCTGGTCGGCACCGAGCAGGCGGCGCTCGGCCTCGCGGGACTTGCCGGACCGCGCGCCGCCGATGACGAGGACGCGGGCCACTACGGCTGCCCCCGTAGCGGGACGACTGCCAGCCGCCCGCCGTCCCTGATGATCCGCACGCGCGCGCCGTAGTACGTCGCGAGGTTCGCCTCGGTGAGGACTTCCTCGGCGGTGCCCTCGACGGCGACCCGGCCGGCGTCGAGCAGCACCAGCCGCTCGGCGTACTGCCCGGCCAGCGTCAGGTCGTGCATCGTCGTCACGACGGTGAGCTGCCTCTCGCGTCGAAGCCGGTCGATCAGCTCGAGCACCTGCTGCTGGTGACCTACGTCCAGCGCCGTCGTCGGCTCGTCGAGCAGCACGATAGGTGAGCCCTGCGCGAGCGCCCGCGCGAGGAAGACCCGCTGCCGCTCCCCGCCGGACAGGGTCGTCACCACCCGGTCGGTGAACTCCAGGAGCTCCAGCTGCGCCAGCGCGTCGTGCACGGCTGCGAGGTCGGCGGCGCTCTCGACGGCCAGTGGCCGGATGTACGGCGTCCGGCCGAGCAGCACGTAGTCGACCACCCGGATCCCGTCCGGCACGAGCGGCGTCTGGGGGACGAGCGCGAGCAGCTGCGCCCGCTCGCGTCGTGTCAGCTCGTCGACCGACCGCCCTTCCATCTCCAGCGTGCCGCCGCCGCGCTGGAGGCCGGCCAGGACGCGGAGCAGCGTGGACTTGCCGGCGCCGTTGGGACCGACGATCGACAGCCACTCACCCTGGGCCGCGGCGACGGCCACGTCATCGACGACGACATGGTCACCGAAGGCGACCGTGACGCCCGCGCAGCGGATCACGGCGTCGTCCCGAGCCGGCGCGCGGAGCGCAGCACGACGATGAAGAACGGGGCGCCGAAGAACGCGGTGACCACGCCGATCGGCAGCTCCGCAGGGTCGGCCAGCGTGCGAGCGAGCAGGTCGGCGAGGCAGAGGAACGCGCCGCCGAAGAGCAGCGAGAGCGGCAGCACGATGCGGTTGCTCCGCCCGAAGAGCAGCCGCACGGTGTGCGGCACGATGATGCCCACGAACGCGATCAGCCCGGACACCGACACTGCCGCGGCCGTGCCGAGCGAGGCGGCGAAGACCACGACCAGCCGGCTGCGCCGCGCGTTGACGCCGAGCGAGGTCGCCTCGTCGTCGCCGACGGAGAGCACGTCGAGGACGCGACGGTGCGCCAGCAGCACGACCCACGAGACCACGGCGTACGGCAGCAGGAGGATCACCTCGTGCCAGCCGGCCGTGCTGAGCCGGCCGAGGATCCAGGTGAAGACCTGGCGGATCGTGTCGGCGTTGCGCTGCTGGACGTAGGTCTGCAGCGCGGTGAAGAAGCTGGTCACCGCCACGCCGGCCAGGATCAGCGACGCGGTCGACGCACGGCCGCCCTCGGAGGCGCCCAGCGCGTAGGTGAGCGCCACCGCGGCCAGCGCCCCGACGAACGCCGCCAGCGGAGCGGTCACCGGTGTCGCGGCACCGTCGGCGTTGCCGGCGATGACGATCGTCACGCCGAACCCGGCACCCGCGGCCGCGCCGAGCAGGTAGGGGTCCGCGAGCGGGTTGCGGAAGGCGGCCTGGTAGCTCGCCCCCGAGATGGACAGCGTGGCGCCCACCAGGAGACCGAGGACGACCCGGGGCAGGCGGATCTCCTCGACGATCGCCCGTTGCTGCTCGGAGAGCCGGCTCCCGAGGCCGAGCAGCTCCCTCACCACGTCGACCGGGGAGAGGTCCACCGGGCCGACGACCAGGCCGGCCAGCGCGGCGAGCAGGGCGGCCAGCAGGGCAACGCCCAGCCAGCGCGGACGAAGCCGCGCCGGCTGGACGAGCCCGTCCGCCATCAGGCAGCGGCCGCCTTGGCGGCCGTCACGATCGAGGAGAGCAGGTCCGTGACACGCGGACCCCACCGGCTGGCGACGTCGTCGTCGAGGGCAACGACGTCGCCGTTCTTCACGGCCTTGAGCTTGCCGAAGCCGGGACGCGCGGCGAACGTCGTGGCGTCCTGCTTGCAGCACTTCGTGTCGGCCAGGAAGACCAGGTCGGGGTCGGCCTTCACGAGGAACTCCGCGGACAGCTGCGGGTAGCCGCCGCCGGCCTTGTCAGCCGGGTCCGCGATGTTGGCCAGGCCGGCCAGCGTGAACAGCTGACCGATGAACGTCTTCGACGTCACGGTGTAGAGCGTGTTGTCCAGCTCGTAGAAGTAGGACAGCGGCGCCGCTGGCTTCGGCGCCTCCTTGAGCAGGTCGGCCACCTTCTGCTTCATCGAGGCCACGAGCGCGGCTGCCTCGGCGGCGTGGCCGGTCTTCTCGCCGAGCTCGGTGATCTGCGCATAGCTGTCGTCGAGTGTCTTCGCCGCCGGCTCGTGGAGCACCGGGATCTTCAGCGTGGTCAGCTGCGCCTTGAGGTTCTTGATGTCGTCGGAGATGACGACCAGGTCGGGAGTGAGCTTCACGATCGACTCGACGTTCGGCTCGTACGCCGAGAGGTCTGACTTCGGCGCCTCGGCCGGGAAGTTGGAGTTGCTGTCGACGGCGACCACCTGGGGGCCGGCGCCGATGGCGAAGAGCATCTCGGTGGCCGACGCGGACATCGAGACGATGCGCTTGGGCGCCGCGACGGCCGGACTGGCGCTCGTCGGGCTGGGCGTCGCGTTGGGGTTGACGGCGCCCTCACCGCACGCGGCGAGGACGGAGAGTGCCGCTACCGCGGCGGCAATCTTGAGCTTCACGGGGTGGTGCTCCTTCGCTGTCGTCGAGTCGGACGCTCGACGCCAGGAGAGCCCTGGTGTGCGAACCGCCGCCCGTCCTCGAGGCTGGTTCGTCACGCGACACGGCAGGCGACCTGGCTAGCCTCCCTGCTCGGGAGGACCACAGTTGCGGGACAGCACCGGATTCACACCGGTTTCGCTGCCGGGTTGCAGACAGCCGGAAGGTACCGCAGAGGAGGCGCGCATGGCATGGCGGTGGCGGTACGAATGGGACGGCGAGCCGGTCGGCAGCCAGGACTTCCCCGGTCAGGCCGACGCGGAGGCGTGGCTCGGCGACGCGTGGCCCGACCTGCTGGCCTCCGGCGTGCCGGCGGTGACCCTGCTGGAGGAGGAGCGCGCGGTCTACGGCCCGATGAGCCTCGCCGCGGAGTAGTGGGCTAGTACGGCGACTCGGTGATCACGACGTCGGCGACGGCCGCGTCGATCGCGGCCACGACGTCGTCGTCGAGCTGCACGCCGGAGGCGCCGACGTTCTCGGTCACCTGCTCGGGCCGGGTCGCGCCGATGATCGCGGCGGAGACGTTGTCGTTGCGCAGCACCCAGGCGAGCGCGAGCTGCGCCATCGTCAGCCCGGCCTCGTCCGCGACCGGGCGCAGCCGCTGTACGGCGGTGAGCGTCTTCTCGTCGCGGTAGCCGGTCTCGCCGGGTCGTTCCGCCGCACGCGTGCCGGGCGCAGGTGCTTCGCCAGGCTGGTACTTGCCGGTCAGCACGCCCATCGCCAGCGGGGACCACACGACCTGGCCGATGCCCTCCTCGCGGCAGAGGGGGATGACCTCGGCCTCCGGCACGCGCCAGAGGATGGAGTACTGGGGCTGGCTGGAGACGATGCGGTCGAAGCCGTGCCGGTCGGCCAGCTCCAGCGCCGCGGCGATCTGCGGCGCCGTCCACTCGCTGATGCCGATGTAGTGCACCTTGCCCTGGGTGACCAGGTCGTCCCAGGCGCGCAACGTCTCCTCGAGCGGCGTCTCCGCGTCGTAGCGGTGTGCCTGGTAGAGGTCGACGTAGTCCGTCTGCAGCCGGCGCAGCGACGCGTGCAGCGACTCAGCGATGTGCTTGCGGCCCAGCCCGCGGTCGTTGGGCCCCGTGCCGGTCGGGAAGAACACCTTCGTCGCCAGGACGTACGACGACCGGGTGATCCCCTGCAGGGCGTTCCCCAGCACCGCCTCGGCCTTGCCGCCGGCGTACACGTCGGCCGTGTCGAAGAACGTGATGCCTTCGTCGAGCGCGGCGTGCACGCAGGCGTGCGCCGCGTCGTCGCCCACCTGGCCGCCGTGCGTCACCCAGTTCCCGAGCGCGATCTCGCTGACGCGGGTGCCGGTACGACCGAGCGTGCGGTACTGCATCAGCCGTCCAGCTCCTTGAGCTTCGTGCCGACGTCGACGCGCGGCGGCGGCAGCCGGCGGCTGCGGAACTGGGTGTTGCGCGCGATGGCGTAGCGCTGGAGCTGGCGGCGCGGCTCCTTCGTCCCGTCGGGGAAGCGGGCCCTGAGCAGCTTGCCGGTACGCCGGACCACGGAGACGCCGTCGGCGACGACCGAGGCGATGATCACCAGCGACACGATGCTCAGCGCGCCGCGCACCTCCACGTTGGGCACGAGCAGGCTGGCCAGGTTGATGACCAGTCCCGGGTAGATCAGCCAGCCGCGGCCCATGCGCGAGTCGACCGCGTCGCGCACCGCCGCCTTCTCGTCGCCCTTCGCGAAGCGGGGGAACGCGCGCTCGTCGCCGCGCCGCAGCGCCGCCTTCTGCGCCTCGCGGATGTCGCGCAGCTCGGCCTTGCGCTTCTTGTACGCCTCGCGCTTGCTGGTGGGCGCAGCGGTCGACGGCGCGCGGCGCTTCTGCGAGCCGCGTTTGGGCGTGGGCCGCCCCTTGCCGCCGGCCTTCGCCGGGTTGCTGTCGGTCATCGAGGCCTAGTCCTGTGTCGCGAGCTCGGGGAGCGCGAGCATACGGTCGAGCGCGAGCCGCGCGTCCGCCGCGACCGCCGGATCCACGGTGATGCGGTTGACCACGCGGCCGTCGACGAGGTTCTCCAGCGCCCACACCAGGTGCGGCAGGTCGATCCGGTTCATCGTCGAGCAGAAGCACACGGTCTTGTCGAGGAAGACCACCTGCTTGTCCGGGTGCTCGTGGGCCAGCCGGTTCACGAGGTTCAGCTCGGTGCCGACGGCGAACGCGCTGCCGGCCGGCGCCTCGCGGATGGTCCTGATGATGAACTCGGTCGAGCCGACCAGGTCGGCGTTGCTGACCACCTCGTACGGGCACTCCGGGTGCACGAGGATCGTGATGCCGGGCACCCGCGCGCGCGCCTCGTTGACCGCCTCGAGCGTGAACCGCCCGTGCACCGAGCAGTGCCCGCGCCACAGCAGAACCTTCGCGCGGACCAGCTGTTCCGGCGTCAGACCACCGTTCGGCTTGTGCGGGTCGAAGACCGCGCAGTCGTCGAGAGAGAGGCCCAGCTCGAGGACCGCGGTGTTGCGGCCCAGGTGCTGGTCGGGGAGGAAGAGAACGCGCGTTCCGCGACTGAAGGCCCACTCCATCGAGCGCTTCGCGTTGGACGACGTGCAGATCGCGCCACCGTGGCGGCCCGTGAACGCCTTGATGTCGGCGGAGGAGTTCATGTAGGTCAGCGGCACCACCGAGTCGGCGATGTCCGCATCGACGAGGGTGTCCCAGCACTCCTCGACCTGCTCGATCGCGGCCATGTCGGCCATGGAACAGCCGGCCGCGAGGTCCGGGAGGATCACCTGCTGGTGCGCCGCGGTGAGGATGTCCGCGCTCTCGGCCATGAAGTGGACGCCGCAGAACACGACGAACTCCGCCTGGTCGCGCAGGGCCGCCTGCTGGGCCAGCTTGAACGAGTCACCGGTCACGTCGGCGAACTGGATGACCTCGTCGCGCTGGTAGTGGTGGCCGAGCACGAAGACCCGGTCGCCGAGCGCGG
>CAZYXZ010000054.1:6618-22476 GCA_964651395.1 uncultured Frankiaceae bacterium | reverse complement strand
CCATGACAGCGGCCGCGGCGAGACCGAGCACCCCGAGTGCCGTCAGCGCGATCGGCACCGGCCGCGCACGCAGGGGCGGGGCGGACACCGGCGCGACCGGCGGCGGTGCGAGCGCGTAGTGATAGGTCGTCCCGCTCGGACCCGGGCCCGGATGCCCGAGGTAGGGCGCCACCTCGTCGTCGCGCGCGCCGGTCGCCGCGGCCACGGCGAGCTGGTCGAACGCCGCCCGCCGCGCGGCCTCGTCCGGGCCGGCGGCGGCCCACTCGCCCCAGGTGCGGGCGGACCCGGGCGGGCGAACCGTGCGCACGTCCAGCGACGCCGCCATGGCCAGGTCGAGCACGACGCGCCCGGGCGCCGGTACGTCGAGCGCGATCTCCGCGGAGGTGGCCCCGAGGACGCCGCGCAGGTCCGCGCCGTCCCCTCCCGCGCGTGCTGTGGTGCCCGGGCCGCTGACCCGGACGCCGGTCGCGCCGTCGACGCGCAGGCTGCCCCGGATCTCCAGCGCGGCCGCGGTCGTGACGTCGCGGGTTCCCGGCGCGCGGCCCGGCACGGACGCGGGCAGGCCGTTGCCGGCCACCGGCGGCCCGCTGAAGCGTTCCGGCGCGCTGCCCCGCGGCTCGGCGTACTGCCGCAGCAGCTCCAGCGGCGCGGCCAGCACCGCGGCGTCGACGTCGGCGGTCGGCACGCGGTCCGGCCGGACCGTCTGGTTGACCAGGCGCATCGTCAGGCGTCCCGGGCCGGGCAGCGTCCCGTCGGCGCCGACGGGCGCACCGGGCGTGGCCGGCGCCCAGGCCAGCTCGACCCGCAGCGGCAGGACCGGCGCCTCGCGGGTCGGGTCCAGCTCGATCCGTGCGGAGAGCCTGCGGTCGCCCGGGACGAAGCCCTGCCACACGACGGCGCCGCGCTGGATGATCGGCGGGTCCGTGCCCAGCAGCGCGGTGACCCGGCGAGCCGGGCCGCGCTCCCGGATGGCGTAGTCGCCGGTGCCCGTGAGCGTGATGTGCTGCTCGACGACGACGGAGGCCGGCTGCCCGGCCGGCGTGACGAGCACCTCGATCTTCTCGAGATTGGTCACCGGACCCGGGACGAAGGAGTAGCGGCAGCGCTCCGGTGGGACCCCGGGCACGGAGCAGTCGACGGGGATCACCCCGGTCGGCGCCGGCAGGACGACGGCGACCGTCGCCGGCTGCGCCACGACCGGCGTGGCCAGGCAGACGGCTGCACCCAGCAGCAGGGCGACGCGCACGGGGTCAATCTAGGTGCGGGCTAGGTGCGGGCCCAGGACTCGCCGCGGAAGCGCAGCCCGGTGGTGGCCAGCCGGGCGAGGATCCAGACGCCGATGGCGACCCACAGACCGCCGATTCCGTACGACGGGTGCACGCGCACGAGCAGCGCGCACGGCACGAAGACCACGAGGGAGACGACCATCGCCCACTGCAGGTACTGCGCGTCGCCCGCACCGATCAGCACGCCGTCGAGCACGTAGACCAGCGCGGCGGGCAGCTGGATGAGTCCGACCACCACCAGCGCGGTGTGCGTCGCGGCGACCACGTCCGGGTCGGAGCTGAACAGGCGGGGCAGCAGTGCTGCGGCCGCGACGACCACCGCGCCGAGCACGAACCCGCAGCGCGCGCCGAGCGTCAGCAACCGGCGCGAGACCGCGCGCGCCTCGTCGGCCGAGCCGCGGCCGAGCGCGGACGCGACGAGTGTCTGGCCGGCGATGGCCAGGCCGTCCAGCGCGAGGGCCAGGAAGATCTGCAGCTGGACCGCGATCTGGTGTCCGGCCAGCACGGCGGGACCCAGCCGCGCCGCCACCGACGTGGCCAGCGTGAGCGCGGCCAGCAGCGACAGCGAGCGGAGCACCAGCCGGCGCGACGTCACGAGGAGACCGGACAGCTCGGCCCGGTCGATCCGCGGGCTCACGGAGCGCACGAGCCGGCGGCGCATCTCGACCACCATCCACGCCGCGCCGGCCACCTGCGCGCAGGACGTGCCCCACGCCGACCCGGCGACCCCGAGGTCGAAGCCGTACACGAACATCAGCGAGAGGGCGGCGTTCACCACCGTGGAGAAGGCCGCGATCCGCAGCGGGGTGATGCCGTCGGCCATCCCCCGCAGGTAGCCGGTGCCGACGACGATGACCAGCAGGCCGGGGAGGCCGATCGCGCTGACCCGCAGGTAGGTCGCCGCCCCGTCGAGGACCGCGCCCTCGCCCCCGAGGCCGGCCGGGATCGCCCGGGCGCCCAGCACCATCGCCGCGGCCAGCACGACTCCGAGCGCCGCGCACAGCCACAGCGCCTGCACGCCCACCACCGCCGCTGCGCCGTCCCCGGAGCGGCCACGCAGGAACGCCACCCGGGCGGTCGTCGCGTACGCGAGCACGGCACAGAGCCCCGCGACGGTCAGCAGGACGCTGGCCGCCAGGGACAGGGCGGCGAGAGCGGTCACGCCCAGGTGGCCCACCACGGCCGTGTCCACGAGCAGGTACGCCGGCTCGATGGCCAGCGCGCCCAGCGCAGGCAGGGCCAGCCGGAGGATTTCCCGGTCCAGCGCGCGCACGCGGCCTCCCATTTTGCGGTTACCGGCGTGCTCGGGGGGGCAGGTGCCGGAAAACACAAGTCTTGTCGGGCTGCCGCCGGGCTAGTAGAGATATCGGCGATCACCGGCTCGGCAGCCGGATACCCGCCTCGGCCCCTCGAGCGGGCCGAAAGGAAGGCTTCCCCGTGGACCTCGACGTTGCCCGGCGACGGCTGCATGCCCTGCTCGCCGACCTCGAGTCGTCGCGGGGCACTTTCGCACACGAGCCGGGCACCACGGACGCCGGTGAGCTGAGCCACGTGGACCAGCACCCCGCCGAGGCGGCCTCCGAGCTCACCGAGCAGGAGCGCGACGAGGCCCTCCTGGCGGTGGTCGACGACCAGACCGTCCAGGTCCGGGCCGCGCTCGACCGGATCGAAGACGGCACCTATGGCACCTGTGTCGACTGCGGCACGCCCCTTCCCGACGAGCGCCTCGAAGTCCGCCCCGAGGCGTCCCGCTGCGTGAACTGCCAGCACTCCATGGAGATGGCTCGATGACTCGACAGGTCCGCACCGCACCCGACGCGCTGCGTCGCATCCGGCGCGACCCGCGCTACCGCGCCGCGGTCGAGCAGCGCATCCCGGACGCCGACTGGCGCAGCCGGGGCCGCTGCCTCGGGCACGACCCGGAGACCTTCTTCCCCAACGCCGCCGAGGACCCGGCCGACGCGCTGTCGATCTGCGCCGAGTGCGAGGTCGTCGGGCCGTGCCTGGCCGCCGCGCTCGACACGACCGACTGCGACGGCGTGTGGGGCGCCACCACGCCCGAGGAACGGCGCGGCATGCGCGACGCCTGGGTCAACGCCCCGCTGCCCCGCCAGCGCCGGGTCTAGCCCCGCTTCCTCGCGGAGGCGACCACGTGGTCGCCGATCGACTGTCCCTCGCGCTCCCGCTCCAGCTTCACCTCAGTGCGCACCAAGGTGCTCAGCGCGCTGGCCTCCGTGCGTAACGCGCGCTCGACCACTTCGAACGGGAGAACGGTGCGTGGCCTGACCCACTCGACGTCGAAGCCGCCGCGGTCGAGGTCCTCCACGAGCTGCTCGGGCCAGAAGCAGCGCCGGATCGACCCGTCCGGCTGCGGCACGAGCACGACGTCGGCCAGCGGTACGTCGGCCAGCTCCGCCCAGCGTCCCTGCCCGGCCAGCTGGGCCAGCCCGAGGACGAGGGAGTCGACGCAGAGCAGGAAGCGTCCGCCCGGGCGGAGCACGCGCGCGACCTCGGCGAAGGTCGCCTCAGCCGCCAGGTGTACCGACAGGGCACTCGCCTCGGCGAGCACGCCGTCGACCGAGGCGTCGTGCAGCCACGCCAGGTCCTGGCTCTCGGCGACGACGCGCGGCAGCCGCCGCCGTGCGGCCGGTGGGAGCGCCAGGTGCGCGGTGGGCGCCACGACGTGCAGGACGTCGTGCCCGGCGGCGGAGACGAGCTCGCCGTAGCGGCCGCCCGACCCGCTCAGGTCGACCACGCGGCAGCGGTCCTCCGGCAGCCACTCCTCGAGCTGGGCGGCGGCCACCGCCTCGTAGAACGCGGCGTACCCGGACAGCGTGGAACCCGGGGACAGGGAGGAGGGCATGGGCTGCCCCTACCCCGATCCGGGCATGATCACCGCGTGGTGGTCGACGAGCCGGTGGGGGCGCCGCGCGGCGTCCTGCTGCTCGGCCATGGGGCCGGTGGCGACCACACGAGCCCCGTGCTGGCGGCGGCGGCGGTGGCCGGGCCGGCGGACGGGCTGGTGGTCGCGCGCTTCGACCAGCCCTACCGGCTGGCCGGACGGCGTGCGCCCGACCCTCCCGCGAAGCTGGATGCGGCCGCCCTGGCCGTCGTGGCGGAGATCCGGCAGCGCTACCCCGGCGTGCCGCTCGTCGTCGGAGGCAAGAGCTCCGGCGCCCGGGTCGCCTGCCGGATCTCTGCGGACTCCGGGGCGGTGGGCGTCGTCTGTCTCGGCTTCCCGCTGCACCCGCCCGGCCGGCCGGAGAAGAGCCGTGCGGCCGAGCTGGCCGCCGTGGAGGTACCGGCCCTGGTCCTGCAGGGGGAGCGTGACACGTTCGGCTCGCCCGCCGACGTCCGGGCCGCCGTACCGGCCAGCCGGGTCACCGTGCACGCGATCCGCGCCGGGGACCACTCGTTCGCCCCGCGCAGGTCCGACGGCCGCACGCTGAAGGAGTGCCTCGACGAGGTGGTCGCCGTGACGCTCGCGTGGGTGGGCGCCCTCTAGCCGGCGGCGACGAACACGCGGCGGGCGACATCCAGGGGAAGGTCGCCGTCGCCGGTCTCCCCGTGCACGCGCACGCTCTTGGCGCCGAGCTTGCGCAACGTCACCGCGCCACCGGGGATCAGGCGCTGGTCCTCGAGCAGCTTGAGACCGGCCGGGTCGGACTCCAGGGCCTCGTCGATCCGGCGTACGACGCACGGTGAGCCGGGCTCGACGTCCGAGAGGGCGACCAGTGACTCGGGCGCGGCGACGTTGGCCGAGCCGGGGATCGGGTTCCCGTGCGGGCACGAACCGGGGTCGCCGAGCAGCGCGACGAGGTGTGCCTCGAGGTTCTCCGAGATCGCGTGCTCCAGCCGGCAGGCCTCCTCGTGCACCTGGTGCCACGGCACCTTGAGCACGTCGACGAGCAGCCGCTCGGCGAGTCGGTGCCGGCGGACCATCGACGTGGCGTAGGCGCGGCCGGTCACGGTGAGGCGCATCTGCCGGTCGGTGCCCAGCGTCAGGTAACCCTCGCGCTCGAGCCGGGCCACCGTCTCCGAGACGCTCGGCGCCGATACGCCGAGCCGCTCGACGATGCGGGCGCGCATCGGGGGGATGCCGGCCTCTTCGAGCTCGAAGATGGTCTCGAGGTACTCCTCGGTCGCCGGATGGAAGTCGCCCATGCGGCCATCCTCCCATCACGTGAGGTTCGTCACCGTCCGGGGAATGCGTCGCGCTCGCGCTGGTGTTCCCTCCATGTGCTCGCACTCGCCGACCGCGGCCCACGGTGGACTCCGCCCCTCGGCGTATCCTCTGCCCTTCGCACCGGCAGGGAGGTGAGCGCCATCGAGGAGACCCCGGAGCAGCGGCAGGACCGCTTCGAGCGGGACGCGCTGCCCTTCCTCGACCAGCTCTACGCCGCCGCCCTGCGCATGACTCGCAACCCGGCCGACGCCGAGGACCTGGTGCAGGAGACCTTCGCCAAGGCGTTCGCCGCCTTCCACCAGTTCCAGGAGGGCACGAACCTCAAGGCTTGGCTCTACCGGATCCTGACCAACACCTACATCAACACCTACCGCAAGAAGCAGCGCGAGCCGCAGCAGACGCTCTCCGACGAGATCGACGACTGGTCGCTCGCCCGCGCCGAGTCGCACACCTCCAGCGGCCTGCGCAGCGCGGAGACGGAGGCGCTGGACCACCTGCCGGACTCCGACGTCAAGGACGCGCTCGCCGCGCTGCCCGAGGACTTCCGGATGGCGGTGTACTACGCCGACGTCGAAGGCTTCTCCTACAAGGAGATCGCCGAGATCATGGGTACGCCGATCGGCACCGTGATGTCGCGGCTGCACCGCGGTCGCAAGGCCTTGCAGAAGCAGTTGTGGGAGTACGCCACCGAACGCGGACTTGTCCCAGCCGCGTCCGTGGCACCGGGCGAGGGGTCAGGTTCATGAGCTGCGGGACGCCACACGAGGAATGTCGCGAGGCGATCGAGAAGGTCTACCTCTATCTCGACGGCGAGATCGCCGACGACGACTGCGCCGTCATCCGCCAGCACCTCGAGGACTGCTCGCCCTGCCTGCGCGCCTACGGCCTCGAGCGGGAGTTCAAGGCCCTGATCGCCCGCCGATGCGGCTGCGAGGAGACCCCGGCCGAGCTCCGCGGCCGCGTCCTGAGCCGGCTCCGCGAGGTGCGGATGGAGATCACCCACATCGAGTTCCGGGCCGAGTAGCTACCACCTAGATGCGCGTACTCGTCACCGGCGCGGCCGGTTTCATCGGCTCGCACGTCGTCGACCGGCTGATCGCCGACGGCCACGACGTCTCCGGCCTCGACGACCTCTCGCAGGGCAGCCTGCGCAACCTGACCGACGCGCGCATGGCGAACGAGTCCCGCCGCGGCGCCTTCCAGTTCGTCCGTCACGACGTCACCGCGCCCGACCTGGCCGAGCAGGTGAAACGGCTCCAGCCCGAGGTGATCTGCCACCTCGCCGCCCAGATCGACGTACGGGTGAGCGTCGCGGACCCGCAGCGGGACGCGCGGACCAACATCCTGGGCACCATCAACGTGCTGGAGGCCGCGGTCGCGGCCGGTGCGCAGAAGGTCGTGTTCACCTCCTCCGGCGGCTCGATCTACGGCAACCCGCCGAAGCTGCCGGTGACCGAGCGGGCGAAGCTCGCCCCCGCCTCGCCGTACGCCGCGAGCAAGGCCGCCGGCGAGCTCTACCTCAACGCGTACCGCGAGATGTACGGCCTGCCGTTCACGGCGCTGGCCCTGTCCAACGTCTACGGCCCGCGGCAGGACCCGCACGGCGAAGCCGGGGTCGTGGCCATCTTCGGCGCCGCCCTGCTCTCCGGCCAGCCGACCACGATCTTCGGCGACGGCAGCCAGACCCGCGACTACATCTACGTCGACGACGTGGCGGAGGCCTTCGTCCGGGCGTGCGGCAAGGAGGGGGACGGGCGTCGGTTCAACATCGGCACCGGCGTCGCCACGTCGGTGCGCCAGCTGCACACGCTCATCGCCGCGGCGGCCGGCGGCGTCGCGGACCGGCCGACCTTCGCTCCGGCGCGGCTGGGCGAGCTCCAGGCCAACGTCCTGGACCCCGGCGCCGCCCACGCCATCGGCTGGGCACCCTGGACCGACCTCGAGTCCGGCATCCGCGAGACCCTCAGCTGGATGCGCGCGACGTCGCAGCGCTAGGCGGCGCGGGGCATCAACTAGGCGTTGGGGCGCTTGCCGTGGTTGGCCTTCTTGCGGGCCCGTGCCTTGCGCTTGCGGGACTTCTTCGCCATCGGGGCCTCCACGCGGGACTCGATCCGGTCAAATGTCTCAATTGAGACCGTGACCGGGACGCCCGCTGCATAGGATCGTTTGAATCTGTTGGAAGGAACTCTTCCACATCCAGGACGGGGGGACCATGGCGCGCTTCCCCCGACGCGCGGCCATCTACATCTACTCCGTCCTGACCTTCGCCGGCGGCCTGGTCACGTACGCCGCCCTCAACTTCGCCGGCGACTGGCTCGACGTCCTCGCCTTCTTCCTGCTCTTCGGCGTGGTCTCGCTGTTCGCGACCGTCACCGGCGAGGAGGTGTCGGTCACCGTCGGTTTCATCGTCGGTCTGGCTGCGGTCGCCGTCACCGGCCCGCTCGGCGCCGGCCTCGTGGGCCTGGCCGGCTTCGCGGTGCAGACGCACGGCACGGGTGCCCTGATCAAGCGGCTGTTCAACGCCGCGGAGTTCGCGATGTCCGCCGTCGTCGCGGGCCTCGTCTACACCGGCCTGGGCGGACCGGTCGGCCACCTCGACAAGACCGACTTCCCCGGCGTGCTGGCGGCGGCCGCCGCGGCCTCGGTCGCGTACTACCTGGTCAACAACACGCTCGTCGCGCGAGCCATCTCGCTCACGACCGGACTGTCGCTGCGACGCGTCTGGGTGGCCAACGTCGGCTGGATGACGGTCAACTACCTCGGCTACGGCCTGCTCGGCGTCCTCATGGCCCAGGTCTACTACCAGCTGGGTGTCGGCTTCGCCGTGCTGTTCCTGGCGCCGCTGCTCGTCGCGCGTGGCGCGTTCCACAACTACGCGGAGCTGCGTAGCGCGTACGACGCGACCGTGCAGGCGCTGTGCCGCGCGGTCGAGTCCAAGGACTACTACACACGCGGCCACTCGGAGCGCGTGGCCAAGGTCACGCAGCTGATCGCGCGCGAATGGGGGATGCGCGAGGACCGGGTCGAGGCGATCCGGATCGCCGGCATGCTCCACGACGTCGGCAAGCTCGGCGTGCCGACCGGCGTGCTGCAGAAGCAGGGCAAGCTGAGCCAGCTGGAGTTCGAGGCGATCAAGCTCCATCCGCTTCGCGGCTACGAGATGCTCTGCGAGATCGACTTCCTGGCCGAGGCGCTCACCGGCATCTACCACCACCACGAGCGGCTCGACGGGCGCGGCTACCCGATGGGCCTGAGCGGCCCGGAGATCCCGGAGTTCGCGCGCATCATCATGGTGGCCGACGCCTTCGACTCGATGACGTCCACCCGCAGCTATCGCATGGCGAAGACCGTGCCCGAGGCGTTCGCCGAGCTGCGTCGCTGCGAAGGCACCCAGTTCGACCCGCGCGTCGTGCAGTGCCTCCTGGCGGCCATCGGTCGTTACGGCTGGCAGCCCGCGCCGGAGGTCTACTACGGCGAGCAGGTCGCCCGCGACGGCACACCGCTGCGTTCGACCGACACCGTGCCCGCGGCGTTGCACGTCGTGGCCGAGCAGGAGGCGGCCCGTGCGGGCGGCGACTAACCTGCGCCGTGGCCGGCTGGTCACCGCCACCGTCGTCCTGGCGGCGTCCGTGGCCGGCGTCCTGGGCGTGGTGGACATCGCCGTCAACGGCGTGCAGGACTGGGGCCTCGTCGCGGGGTTCACCGCTCTGGTGTTCGTCGGCGAGCTGCTGCGCGTGAACCTCCGCGGGGACCGCGAGGCCGCACCGGTCGGCGCCGCCGGAGCGCTCGGGTTCGCGCTGCTGACCAAGGTGAACGAGACCGAGCCGGCGCTGCACGAGGTCGGCAGCGTCGTCGCCGTGGGCTTCGTCGGCGCGACCGCGGCCGCGCTCGTCTACCTCGCGCTGGACCGCGACCCGCGGCTGCCCGACATGGCCAGCCGCCTGCTCGGCATCGGCACGGTGGCCTTCGTGTTCCGCGAGGCGATCTCCGAGCGGGTCGCCTATGCCGGCCTCGGCCGTGACAGCTTCCCGCTGGTGGGGATGGCCATCGCGGTGCTGGCCGGCGGCATCACCGACTCGGTGGTGAGGGCCGGCGTCCGCAGCGTCCGGGAGCAGGTCGACTTCCGGTCCCGCTGGCGCAACGAGATCCAGGCGCAGGCCCCGATCGGCACGGCCATGGCCGCCACCGGCATGCTCATCGCGCTGTCCGTGCCCGCCATGGGTCCGTGGGCCCTGCTCGCATTCGTCGTGCCGCTCCTCGTGACCCAGGTGTCGTTCCGCCGCTACGCGTCGATCAACGCGACCTACCGCCAGACCATCCGCGCGCTCTCGCGGATGACCGAGGTCGCCGGGCAGGTGGAGCCCGGGCACTCGCGCCGGGTCATGGGCCTGTCCGTCGAGGTCGGTCGCACGCTCGGCATGAACGACATGGAGCTGCTCGACCTCGAGTACGCCGCGCTCATGCACGACATCGGCCAGATCGCCCTGTCCGAGCCGATCCCGCGCGGGGCGACCGTCGCGGTCTCACCCGCCGAGCGGCGCCGCATCGCCGAGCTGGGCGCCGAGGTGATCCGCTCCACGAAGACCCTCGACCGGGTCGCGGACATCGTCGCCGCGCAGGCGATGCCCTACCGCCGGATGCGTGAGGCGGGCGAGTCCGACGTACCGCTGCCCGCCCGCATCGTGAAGGTCGTGGGGGCCTACGACGACCTGGTCACGGCCAGCCACGAGGAGCGCGGCCGGCGCGCCGCCTGGGACGCGCTCGAGCGCCTGCGCAGGGACATGGCCTACGAGTACGACCCGCACGTCATCGAGGTGCTCACACGCGTCCTGCTGCAACGCGGCGACATCTAGCCGCTTAGCCCTCGGGCGGCCCCGACGGCGTCGTGCTCCGGGCGACGCGGCGGGCCTGGCGCCCGCTGCCCGGCCGGATCATCCCGTTGGCGACCAGGACGCCGATCCCGGCCGCGATGAGCACGTCGCCAGGGCTGAGCACCTGGCTCACACCCGGCAGCGGAACCGGGACGACGTCGGCGAGCCAGTCCAGCCTGGTCCGGTCCCCGGCGAGCTCGTGCCGGGGATCGTCGCCGGCGAGGATCGAGGTCGTGCCGACCCCGGCCCGCTGCGCGGCCGACAGCGAGACCGGCATGGCGCCGTTGGCGAGGACGACCAGCACGTTGAGCAGCAGCCCGGTGCCCACCAGCGGCATGCCGCGCACGTGGACGTTGCGCAGCACGAAGGTCATCGCCAGCGCGGCGGACACGACGGTGCCGAGGACGAACATCGCCCGGGGCGCCGGCAGGCCGAGGATCGCGGCGACCGCGCTCAGCAGCTGCGCGAGGACGGCGAGGAAGACGAGCGACCAGCCGGGCAGGCGCAGCTGCGCCAGCATCCCGAACGACCCGCCGCGCGCGGCGCCGACGCACAGCGCGACGGCGACGACGAGCAGCACCAGGACCATGGGACGTTAGTCTGCCCTGCCTGCAGTCGACTGATGGGAGCCGCGTTGTTCGACACGATCCTCGTCGCCAACCGCGGCGAGATCGCCCGTCGCGTGATCCGCAGCGCGCAGGCCCTCGGCGTCAAGGCCATCGCCGTGTACTCCGCGGCGGACGCGCACGCGCGGCACGTCCGGGACGCGGACGAGGCGGTGCTGCTCGGCCCGCCGCCCGCGGCCGAGTCCTACCTCGACGGCGTGAAGGTGATCGAGGCGGCCCGGCAGACCGGAGCGCAGGCGATCCATCCCGGCTACGGGTTCCTGGCCGAGAACGCCGACTTCGCGCGGGCGGTCGTCGACGCGGGGCTCGTGTGGATCGGACCGGACGCCGACGCCATCGCGGCGATGGGCGACAAGATCCGCTCGCGCAACCTCATGTCCGCCGCCGGTGTGCCGGTCGCCGCGGGCACCGAGGAGCCGGTCTCCGATGTCGAGGTCGCGGTCCGGGAGGCGGCGCGGATCGGCTATCCCGTCATGGTCAAGGCGAGTGCCGGCGGTGGCGGCATCGGCATGGGTGTGGCCGTCGACGAGGAGGCGCTGCGCGCGGCGTTCGAGACGGCGCGGACCCGCGCCGAGCGATTCTTCGGCGACCCGGCGATCCTCCTCGAGCGCTACCTGCCCGGCGCGCGGCACGTCGAGGTGCAGATCCTCGGGCTGGCCGACGGCCGCGTCGTGGCGCTCGGCGAGCGCGACTGCTCGGTCCAGCGCCGGCACCAGAAGGTCGCGGAGGAGACGCCCTCTCCGGGCGTGACCGCGGAGCTGCGCGCGCGGATGCTCGCCGCGGCCGTGAAGGCCGGTGAGGCCGTCGGCTACCGCAACGCCGGCACGGTCGAGTGCCTGGTCGCGGACGGCGACTTCGTGTTCCTGGAGATGAACACGCGGCTCCAGGTCGAGCACCCGGTCACCGAGCTCGTCACCGGCATCGACCTGGTCGCCGAGCAGCTGCGCGTGGCCAGCGGCGAGGCGCCCGGTTTCGACCCGGACGCCGTCACGGCCACCGGTCACGCGATCGAGCTGCGGGTCTACGCCGAGGACCCGGTCCGCTTCCTGCCCGGGCCCGGCGAGATCACGACGTGGGTCGAGCCGGAGGGTGACGGCATCCGCGTCGACGCCGGCTACGCCGAGGGCGACACGGTGACGACGCACTACGACCCTCTCCTCGCGAAGCTCTGCGCGTGGGGCGAGGACCGGCCGACCGCCCTGGCCCGCGCCCGGGCCGCGGTGTCGGCGTTCCAGATAGCCGGTCCCAAGAACAACCTCGCGTTCCACGCCGAGCTCCTCGACAACGCGGAGTTCGTCTCCGGCGACTACGACACGGGCCTCGTCGCCCGCATGCGGGAGAAGAAGTGACCGACCTGCGCAGCGAGACCTCGGACGGCGTCCTCACGCTGACGATCGACCGCGAGGAACGGCGCAACGCGCTCAACGGCGAGGTCATGCGCGGCCTGCTGGCCGGCGTCCGCGAGCAGGCGCTCGCCGACGACGTCCGGGTCGTCGTCATCGCCGGCGCGGGGGAGAAGGCGTTCTGCGCCGGAGCCGACCTTGCGGCGACGGCGCCCGACGCGACGCCGTTCGAGGTGCACGAGGGCCGCGGCTCGCTGGTCGAGCTGATCCTCGCGATGCGCGACTGCCCGCGTCCGATCATCGGCCGGGTGCAGGGGCTGGCGCTGGCCGGCGGCATGGGCGTGGCGATGGGCTGCGACTTCGTCGTGGCGTCCGAGTCCGCCGAGTTCGGGATGCCCGAGGTGAACATCGGCCTGTGGCCGTTCATGATCTCGGCCCTCGCCGCGCGGCACGTGAGCCCGAAGCGCGCCCTCGACCTCATGTACACCGGGCGGCGGATCGACGCCGCGACGGCGTACGACTGGGGGCTGGTCACGCGGGTGGTGCCCGCCGCGGATCTCGACGGTGCCGTCGCCGAGCTGGCCGCCGGCCTGGCTGCGAAGAGCCCGCTCATCCTGCGCGTCGGCAAGCAGGCCTTCTACGCGGTCGAGGACCTGGCGCTGGAGCCAGCCTTGGCCTACCTGCAGACCCAGCTCAGCCTGCTCAGCCAGACGAAGGACGCCGTCGAAGGGGTCACGGCCTTCCTCCAGAAGCGGCCGCCGGAGTGGACGGGTAGATAGGCTAGGCACCGCTTCGCGGACGAGAGGGTGGTCACGTGGCCGAGGAAGTCGTCGCCGAGATGGTGGCCAACGTCTGGAAGGTCGTCGTGGCTGCCGGGGACGAGGTTGCGGAGGGCGACACGCTGGTGATCCTGGAGTCCATGAAGATGGAGATCCCGGTCATCACCGAGTCGGGGGGACGGGTGAGCGAGCTTCGGGTGAACGAGGGCGACGTGGTCCAGGAGGGCGACGTCATCGCGGTGGTGGAGTAGCCAGGCGTGGCGAGGTCAAGCCGCGGCCGATAGCCGCCGATTGACTACCAAGTCGGCGTACTGCGTCAGGAGCATGCGTGTCGAAGACCATCGAGCCCTTCCTGCGGGCTCTCGTGGAGTGCGGCGGGTCCGACCTGCACTGCAAGGTCGGGTCGCCTCCGCGCGTGCGCATCGACGGCAAGCTGCGGAAGCTGCAGACGCGTGACCTGACCGCCCACGACACCGAGATGATGGTCGCCGAGGTGCTCCGCCCCGACCTGGTCGAGGAGTTCCGCCGCAAGAACGAGGCCGACTTCGCCTACTCGATGCAGGGCCTGGGTCGCTTCCGGGTCAACGCCTTCCGCTCGCGCGGTTCTGCCGGCCTGGTCTTCCGGAAGGTCAGCATCGGCGCCATCCCGCTCAACGAGCTCGGCCTGCCGCCGGTCCTCGAGAAGCTCGCCCTCGAGCCGCGTGGCCTGCTGCTGGTGACCGGTCCGACCGGCTCCGGCAAGACGACGACGCTGGCCGGCATGATCGACCAGATCAACGAGCACCGCGAAGTGCACATCGTCACGATCGAGGACCCGATCGAGATCATGCACTTCGACAAGCAGGCGATGATCAACCAGCGCGAGGTCCGGGTCGACACCGAGGACTTCAACACCGCGCTGCGCGCTGCGATGCGGCAGGACCCCGACGTCATCCTGGTCGGTGAGATGCGTGACCAGGAGACGGTCAAGGCGGCGCTGACCGCGGCCGAGACCGGCCACTACGTCATGTCGACGCTGCACACGACGGACGCGCAGGAGACGGTCAACCGCATCATCGACTTCTTCCCGCCGCACGAGCAGAAGCAGATCCGGCTCTCGCTCGCCGGTTCGCTGCGCGGCATCGTCTGCCAGCGCCTCGTGCCGCGCGCCGACGGCGAGGGTCGCTGCGTCGCGATGGAGGTCGTGGTCAACACCGGTCGCATCGCCGAGGCGATCGCCGACGAGGACAAGACCGCGACGCTGCGCTCGCTGATCGCCGAGGGTCAGTTCTACGGGATGCAGACCTTCGACCAGCACCTGGTCGCACTCATCCGCGACAGCGTCATCACCCTCGAGGACGCGATGGCCGCCTCGACCAGTCCGCACGACCTGACGGTCGAGCTCCGCCGCCTCGGCCTGGTCGCCTAGCTGCTGTTGCGCGCTCCGTGCTCGGAGCAGGTTGCGGTCCAGCCTCGTGGCGTCACCTGCACGACCATCCGGCGGCCGCAGTGCGTGCAGAAGCGCGGGGGCTCGAGCTCCCGGGCCGCCGCGCACGCCGGGTGGTCGGCGTCCGTCGACTCACCGCAGCGGTCGCAGTAGGGCACGGGCCGTAGGCTAGCCGCCATGCCGCTGGAGCCCGGACTGCACGCCGCCTTCTCGCACACCGTCACCGACGACGACACGGCCATGGCGCTCGGCTCGGGCGACGTCCCGGTCCTCGCCACGCCGAAGGTGCTCGCCCTCGCGGAGCACGCGACGACGCTCGCGGTCAGCGGGCACCTGATGGACGGCATGACGACGGTCGGCACGCGGGTCGAGCTCGACCACGTCGTCCCGACGCCCGTCGGTCAGTCGGTGCGCGTGGAGGCCGTGCTCGAAGAGGTCGACGGACGCCGGCTGCGCTTCGGCGTACGCGTGAGTGACGCGGAGCGACCGGTGGCGACCGGCACGGTGCATCGCACGATGGTGACGCGCGAGAAGTTCGTCCGTGCTGCGCACGGTCAGAGCGGGAGCGCGTAGGTCAGCAGCAGCATCCCGGGCACCGGCTCCCAGTCGGTCTCCGGCGTGCGCTGGAAGCCCATCTGCTCGTACATCCTGTGCGCCGGGCCCATCCACTCACCCGACGAGAGCACGAGCCGCCGGCAGCCGTGCGCCTCCGCGCGGCGTACGCACTCCTCGACCAGGGCGCGGCCGACACCGCGCCGCCGGGCCGACTCGGCGACGGCGAGCATCCGGAACTCCGCGTCGCCGGGGCCGGCCAGCTCGGCCAGCGGTCCCCCGGTGGCGGTGAACGCGAGCGCGCCGAGCAGCGTGCCGTCCGGCTCGACCGCGACGACGATGTCGGTGGACTGCGCGCGGCCGGCCACGTCGCGCAGCTCGGCCGCGTAGTCGGGACCGACCCGGGAGCCGGGCATCTCGACGTACACGCGTTCGGTCATCGACCCGATCGCGTCGTACTCCTCGGGCTTCGCATCGCGGATGTTCACGCGAGGTTGCTCGACCTCGGGTAGGCGACCGCCGGGTCGAGCAGCACGTTGACCATCGCGGGTACGCCGGAGGCGAACGCGCGGTCCAGCGCCGGCCGCAGCTCGTCCGGGCGCGTGACCAGCTCGCCGTGCCCGCCGAGCGCCGCGACCACCTGGTCGTAGCGGCACCCCGGCTGCAGGTCCGCCGCGACGTCGTAGCCGTAGAGGAACTGCATCGGGTGCTTCTCCAGGCCCCAGATGCCGTTGTTGCCGCAGACCATGACGACCGGCAGCTTGTGCCGGACCAGGGAGTCGACGTCCA
>CAZYXZ010000054.1:0-6608 GCA_964651395.1 uncultured Frankiaceae bacterium | reverse complement strand
CGAGAAGCCGGCTGCGCCGTCGCCGAGCAGCAGGACGACCTGGCCGTCCGGGCGTGCGAGTCGCGCGCCGATCGCGTAGCCGAGCCCGGTGCCCAGGCAGCCGTACGGGCCGGGGTCGAGCCAGCAGCCGGGGGAGAAGCTCTCGACGTACTTGCCGGCGAAGCTCACGAAGTCGCCGCCGTCGCAGATGACGACCGCGTCGCGGTCGAGCACCTCGCGCAGCGCGCCGTACACCCGCGCGGGATGGATCGGCACCGAGTCGTCGCTCAGCAGCGCCTGCTCGGTTGCCGCCCGCTCGTCCTCGTCGGCCCGTAGTCGCTTCAGCCAGGCGGCGTGGTCGCCGGCCGGCAGTGCCGCCAGCTGCGTGAAGGTAGCCGCCAGGTTGCCGGCGACGGAGGCCGCCACCGCGACATGCGTCGCGAGCTGGTCGGGCGAGCTCACCAGGTGCACGACCTTCGCCTCACCGAAGCTGCCGAACGCGAGGCGGAAGTCGAGCGGCGTACCGGCGACGAGGACCAGGTCGGCCTCCTTCAGCGCGGGCCCGCGGACGCGACTGAAGGCGTATGGGTGGTCGGCGGGCAGGCACCCGCGGCCCATGCCGTTGGCGAAGACCGGCAGCGAGTGCGCGTCGGCGAGCTCCCTGAGCGGCCCTTCGGCCTCGTCCCACCAGACGTCGGTGCCGGCCACGAGCACTGGCCGCTCGCTCTGCGCGAGCAGGTCCGCGACGCGTTGGACGTCCGCCGGGTCGGAACCGTGGAGGATTTTGGCCGGTATAGGGCCAGGTTCCTCCACTGTGGAGTAGGAGAAGAGCACGTCCATCGCGATGTCGAGGAAGACCGGGCCGCGGCGCGGTGCGGTCGCCAGCGCGAACGCCGCGGCCACGTCGCTACCGATCCGGTCGGTCGTCGGCACCGTGCCGGCGTGCTTCGTGACCGGGGCCATGATCGGTGGGTGGTCGAGCTCCTGCAGGCTGCCCGACCCCCAGCGGGCGGCGGGCGCGCGCCCGCCGAGGACGACGAGCGGCGTGCCGTTGAAGTGCGCGGTCGTCACGGCACTCACGCCGTTGGTGATCCCCGGGCCGGCGGTCAGCGCCGCGAACCCCGGGCGTCGGGTCAGCTTCGCGTACGCCTCGGCCGCGAACACCGCCGACTGCTCGTGCCGTACGTCGACGATGCGCATGGGCGGCTCGCCCTTGACCGCGCCGTCGTAGAGCGCGAACAGGTGCCCGCCGGACAGCGTGAACATCGTGTCGACGCCGTGCGCCTGCGCGGCCTTGACCGCGTGACTGCCACCGTGCGCATTCACGGCGTGCCGCCGTAGGTAGCGTTCATCGGTTCGGAGCCTAGTGGCCGGGGTAGGCCGAGCCGCATGTTCCTCTTCTTCTCCAACCGGCTCGGCTGTCTCGGCTCGCTACTCCTGTCCGCGGCGGTGACCGCGGTACTGATCCTGCTGCTTCGCTAGAGAGTCGCGCCGAGGGCCTTGATGGGCATGGCCAGGCCGTCGAGCAGCGCCAGGTCCTCGTCCGGCGAACGGCCCAGCGTCGTGAGGTAGTTGCCGACGATGACCGCGTTGATACCGCCGAGCAGCCCGGCCGCGGTGAGGTCGCCGAGCGTGATCTCCCGCCCGCCGGCGTACCGGAGGATGGTGCGCGGCAGCGCGAGCCGGAACGTCGCGATCACGCGTAGCGCGTCGCGGCCCTCCACCACGGGGTAGTCGCCGAACGGCGTGCCCGGCCGCGGGTTCAAGAAGTTCAGCGGCACCTCGTGCGGCTCCAGCTCGGCCAGCTGGCCGGCCAGCTCGGCCCGCTGCTCGAGCGACTCGCCCATCCCGATGATGCCGCCGCAGCACAGCTGCATGCCGAGGTCGCGGACCAGCTCGCAGGTGGCCCAGCGCTCCTCCCACGAGTGCGTGGTCACGACCTGGTCGAAGTGCGACTGCGCGGTCTCCAGGTTGTGGTTGTAGCGGTGCACACCCGCGTCGCGCAGCGTCGTCGCCTGCTCCTCGGTGAGGATGCCGAGCGACGCGGCGATGTTGATGTCCACCGCGGCCCGGATCGCCTCGATCCCGGCCAGCACCTGCTCCATGAGCCGCTCGTCCGGGCCGCGTACGGCGGCCACGATGCAGAACTCGGTCGCGCCCGTCGCCGCGGTCTCCTTCGCCGCCTGGACCAGTGACGGGATGTCGATCTGCGCCGCGCGGACCGGCGACTCGAACAGGCCCGACTGCGAGCAGAAGTGGCAGTCCTCCGGACAGCCGCCGGTCTTGATCGAGACGATGCCCTCGACCTCGACCTCGGGGCCGCACCACTTCATCCGCACCTCGTGCGCGAGGGCGAGCAGTTCGTCCAACCGCTCGTCCGGCAGCTGGAGGCAGGCGAGCGCCTGCGCGGCGTCCAGCCCGCGGCCCTCCTCGAGAACCTGCGTGCGGGCGGTGGCCAGGATGTCGGTCAACGGGTTCCTCCACGCAAGGGTCCGACGGCGTGCGCCGTCCGGAATCGGGCTGCGTCGAACGTGCCCCCGAGCGCCGGCTCGAGACCAGACTTGGCTGCGGCGCGAAACCCGGCGGGGGCGAGCTTGCCGGCCCGTGCCGGCATCGCACCGGCGAGCGGGCGGGCCGCGAGCATCTCGAGGTCTCCCACGTTGCTGCGCTCCACGAGCTGCGGCCGCGCCGGCCAGGAGCCGACCACGACCCCGGCCAGCTCGATCCCTCGGTGCGCGAGGGCCTCGAGGGTCAGCGCGGTGTGGTTGAGGGTGCCCAGGCCGGCGGCGGCCACCACCAGCACCGGTACGCCGAGCCCGTGCGCGAGGTCGGCCAGCGTCCGGCCGTCCTCGTCGAAGCGGACCAGCAGGCCGCCCGCGCCCTCGACGACCACCAGCCGGTAGTCGTTGGCCAGCGTCCAGATCAGCGCGCTGATCGAGTCCATGGACGGCGCGGGGAGGTTGCGCACGCGCGCGGCCGCGGCGGGGGAGAGGGCGTCGGGGTAGCTGCCGCCGAGGAAGGTGGCCGCGCGGTCGAGCCCCGAGAGCTTGCACACGACGTCGATGTCGCCCGGCTCGCCCAGGTCGACGCCGGTCTGCGCGACCTTCACGTACGCGACGGGTGCCTCGCGCTCCAGGGACAGGGCGGCCAGCGCGGCGCAGACCACCGTCTTGCCAACTTCTGTGCTTGTGCCGGTAACAACCAGGATGGTCATGCGAGCTCCCGCAGCGCCTTGTCGAGCAGCTCGAGGTCGGCATCGGTCAGGTCCGCGCGCGCGGTGAGCCGCACCCGCGCGACCCCGTCGGGGACGCTGGGTGGCCGGAAGACGCCGACCCGGATCCCGTTGCGTCGCAGCGCGCCTCCGAGGGCGACCGCACGGTCCGGCGCGCCGACCCGGATCGACACGACGCCGGCGTGCGGCGCCGTCGTGTCGAATCCGTGCCGGCCGGCGATCGCGGCGAGCTCACGTGCCCGGTCGGCGCAGCGCGTCGGCAGTCCGGGATCGGCCACGAGCAGCCGCAGCGCAGTCAGTGCCGCCGCCGCGCTGGCCGGCGCGAGTGCCGTGTCGAAGATGAACGGGCGCGCGACGTTGACCAGGTGCTCGATCACGTCCGCCGGGCCGAGGACGGCGCCCCCCTGCGACCCCAACGCCTTCGACAGCGTCACGGTGCGGACGACGTCCGGCTCCGCCTCGAGCCCGGCGGCCGCGACCAGGCCGCGCCCGCCCGGACCCACGACGCCGAGCGCGTGCGCCTCGTCGACGACCAGCCCGGCGCCGTACCGGCGGGCAGAGTCGTGCAGCCCCTGCAGCGGCGCCGAGTCGCCGTCCACGGAGTACACGGAGTCGGTCAGCGCCAGAGCCCTGGGTTCCGCGCGCGACGCCAGCTCGCCGTCCACCGCGCCGACGTCCGCGTGCGCGACGACAGCCACGCGCGCGCGGGACAGGCGGCACGCGTCGACCAGCGACGCGTGCGCGAAGGCGTCGGAGACGACGAGGTCGCCCCGGCCGGCCAGCCCGGCGACGGCGCCGAGGTTCGCGAGGTAGCCGGACGAGAAGACGAGCGCGGCCTCCGCGCCCAGGAAGCGTGCCAGCTCCTGCTCCAGCTCCTCGTGCACCGCGGTCGTCCCGGTCACCAGCCGGGACCCGGTCGAGCCCGCGCCCCACGTGCGCGATGCAGCGGCGCCGGCCGCGACGACGTCCGGGTGGCGGGCGAGCCCGAGGTAGTCGTTGCCGGCCAGGTCGAGCAACGGCTCGTCCGCGTCGCGGGCGCGCCGCACGCGCGTGAGCCCGGCCGCTTCCCTTTCGACGGCGGCCGCTGCGAGCCAGTTGAAGGCCGTCACGAGAATGCTTCCGGGCTACCTGGAGCGTCGATGGTTTCCTTGATGCAGGAAACGGTCACGTCGAGCAGCTCGTCGAGGTCCGCGTCGCCGATGCCCAGCGGCGGCATGAGGACCACCACGTCGCCGAGCGGCCGGATCAGCACGCCGCGGTCGCGTGCGAGCCGGCAGACCCGCCAGCCGGTACGCCGGCCGGCCGGCAGCGGGGAGCCGTCCGCGGCGCCGAGCTCGATACCGGTCATGGTCCCCGCCCGGCGTACGCCGACGACGCCCGGCCACTCGGCGACCGGCGTCAGCGCGGCGCCGATGCGCTCGCCGACCGACCGCGCGGCGGCGAGCGTGTCGCGCTCGGCCATGAGCGTCAGGTTCGCGACCGCCGCGGCGCAGGCCAGCGGGTTGGCCGTGTACGTGTGGCCGTGGAAGAACGTGCGGAAGTCCTCGTGGCGGCCGAGGAAGCCCTCGAACACCGCCTCCGTCGCGAGCACCGCCGCGAGCGGCAGGTAGCCGCCGGACAGACCCTTGCCACAAGTGAGCAGGTCGGGCGCGATGCCGGCCTGCTCGCAGGCCCACATCGTGCCGGTGCGGCCGATGCCGGTGGCCACCTCGTCGGCGACCAGCAGGACGCCGGCGGCGTCGCAGGCCGCGCGGACACCGCGGAGGAAAGCCGGGTCGTGCACGAGGATGCCGCCGGCCGCCTGCACGATCGGCTCGACGACGACCGCGGCCACCGCGTCGCCCTCGCGCTCCAGGACCGCGACGACGTCGGCGACCGCCTGCTCCGCCCGGTCGGCGAGCGACTGGCCGGGCTCCGGCGTACCGGGGGAGCAGGTGCGCCGGCCCTCGAAGAGCAGCGGCCGGTAGGCGCCGTGGAACAGGTCGATGCCGCCGACGCTGACCGCGCCGAGGGTGTCGCCGTGGTAGCCGTGCTCGAGGTGCACGTAGAGCGGCCGGTGCTCGCCGCGCTGCGCCGCCGCCTGGTAGGCCATCTTCAGTGCGGCTTCGACCGCGGACGACCCGTCGCCGGCGTAGAACACGCGGGTCAGCCCGCGTGGTGCCGACGCGACGAGCAGGGACGCGAGCTCGACGCCCGGCTCGTGCGTCAGCCCGAGGAACGTCGAGTGCGCGACCCGGTCCAGCTGCGCGCGGATGGCGGCGTCGATGGCCGGCTCGCGGTGCCCGTGCACCGTCACCCACAGCGACGAGACGCCGTCGACGTAGCTGCGGCCCTCGGTGTCCACGAGCCGTGCGCCGTCGCCGCTCGCGATGACCAGCGGCGGCTCGTCCGGCCAGTGCCCGTGCTGCGTGAACGGGTGCCAGACGTGGCGCAGGTCGGCGTCGAGGATGTCCACGTCGGCGATCCTGCCAGAGGGCGGATCGCTACCCTGACTTGCATGTCGACGCTGCACGAGCTGGTACGCCGGAGCGCCGACCTCTCCTTCGCCGAGCTCGACCACCTGCAGCGCCTCGTGTCCGAGTGGGAGATCCTCGCCGACCTCTCCTTCGCCGACCTCCTGCTCTTCGTCAAGGTGCGCGACGACGACGCCTTCCTCGCCGTCGCGCAGATGCGGCCGACCACCGGCCAGACCATCTACGCCGAGGACCTGGTCGGCGCCATCGTCGGTACTGCCGACCGCTTCCTCGTCGACCGCGCCTGGCGGGAGGGACGCATCTGCCGCGAGGGCGACCCCGAGTGGCAGTCCGGCATCCCGGTGCGGCAGGAGGCGATCCCGGTCCGCTACGGCGGGCGGGTCATCGCCGTCGTCGGCCGCGACTCCAACCTGGCCTCGGCCCGCGTGCCGAGCCAGCTCGAGCTCACGTACCTGCAGACCGCGGGCGACCTGGCGCGCATGGTCTCCGACGGATCGTTCCCGTTCCCGGCCGCGCCGCTGGAGTTCGACGTCTCGCCGCGGGTCGGCGACGGGGTGATCCGGCTCGACGCCGACGGCACCGTCGCCTACGCGAGCCCCAACGCGCTGTCGGCGTACCGGCGGCTCGGCGTCTCGCGCGACCTCACCGGCGAGCACCTCGCCGAGGTCGGCGTCGACGACAAGCAGGTCTACAGCGTGCTCGAGAGCGGCCAGCCGGGCGTGTCCGAGATCGAGGGCGCCGGCGCCGTGGTGCTGCGCCGCTCGCTGCCGCTGCTGCAGGACGGTGCCGTGATCGGGGCGCTCGTCCTGGTCAAGGACGTCACCGAGCTGCGACGGCGCGAACGGCAGCTGCTCAGCAAGGACGCGACCATCCGCGAGATCCACCACCGCGTGAAGAACAACCTGCAGACCGTCGCGGCGCTG
>CAZYXZ010000053.1:0-23010 GCA_964651395.1 uncultured Frankiaceae bacterium | reverse complement strand
GATGCTGGCGCGCAGCTCGTTGGCCAGCTCGCTGAGCTCGGCGGCGGCGGCCGCCGCCTGCCGGCTCCCGGCGGCGTACTGACGGCTCACGTCGCTGACCTGGTTCATCGCCGCGACCACCTGGTCGCTCGCCGAGCGCTGCTGCTGCGTGGCGATGCTGATCTCCTTCGCCGCCGCCGTCGTCTCGTCCACGATCCCGGTGATCCGGGTCAGGCTCGCCACCGCACCACGGGCCAGCTCCACACCGGCGCGCACCTCACGCGCACCGTCCTCCGTCGCCATGATCGTCGCGCTCGTGCCCGCCTGGATGCTGCCGATGATGCTCTGGATGTCCTTCGTCGCCGTCATCGACCGCTCGGCGAGCTTGCGCACCTCGGAGGCGACCACCGCGAACCCACGACCGTGCTCCCCCGCCCGGGCCGCCTCGATCGCCGCGTTCAGCGCCAGCAGGTTCGTCTGGTCGGACAGGTCGTCGATCACGTCGAGGATCCGCCCGATCTCCTGACTCTGCTCCCCCAGGCTCATCGCACGCGCCGCGATGTCATCGACCCGCGACGAGATCCGGCTCATCGACTCGACTGAGCTCTCCACGGCCACCCGGCCCTCGTCGACGAGGCCCAGGGTCTGCTCGGCCGCACCGGCCACACTGCCCGCCGTGTCCGCGATCTGCGCGGCGGTGGCCGCGAGCTCCTCGATCGTGCTCGTCGTCTCGGTCACCGCCGAGCTCTGCTGCGACGCGCCGGCGGCCGACTCCTCGGCGCTGGCCAGCAGCTGGCCCGCGCTGGTCGCGATCTGCTCTCCACCCGACCGCACTCGCGCAACCAGCGACCGCAGGTTGCCCACGGTGTGGTGCAGCGACGTCGAGAGCAGGGCTAGCGGCTCGGCGTACGTCGCATCCGCGTCGACGACGAGGGCGGCGGACGGATCGACCGTGAGATCACCCGATGCGGTGCGTTCCAGGCCGGCGCTGAGTCCTTCGATACGCGCGGCCAGGACGTCGCGGTCGGCGCGGGCGGCGTCGCGCAGCCGGGCCAGCCCCGACGTGGCCTCGCCGATGAAGCCGGCCACGACCGGAAAGAGCGGCACCACGAGGAGGAGCATCCCGAGCGTGGTCTCGTGCGCGGTGTCGGCCTGGAACGAGCCGGAGACCAGCCCGATCGAGCAGAAGACGCCGATCATCAGCGCGAACGCGCGGGGCAGCATGACGCCGGCGTAGATGAGGATCGGGAAGTACAGCACCCAGAACGGCCCGCTGATGCCTCCGCCGTAGCTGACCAGGCCGGAGACGAAGACGATGTCGATGACCAGCAGCGCGATCCGCCAGTAGGTCGCGCTGCGCTGGATGGCCTCGTGCTTGCGCTCGAGGCTCGGGTAGAGCAGCAGGCAGACCGCCCCGAGCACACCCACCGACGAGTAGATCAGCACCATGTTCAGCGACAGCGGGAACGCGTGCCCGACCTCTTGCATGATCAGCGCGCAGCCGACGGCGAGGAGGGAGCTGGCGCCGCTGGCCAGGGCCGCGATCCGCGCCAAGCGCTGCGAGTAGTCCACCGTCACCCCCTCGGATCGCCTCGGACCGTATCTCGGCGTATGCGCTCTAGTCCTGAACCGTCTTCCCGCCGCGCCACGTACGCAGGACCAGATAGTCACCCTTGAGAGCGCCGCGGTCCCACGCGCCGAAGCCCATCGTCGTACCGCCGTGCCCGCTCGCGGCGGGCAGGCGCTTCACGCCCTCCAGCGCGACCCGCAGGCCCTCGCGGGACGCCTCCTCGGAGCGCAGCACGGCGTGCCCGACCAGGCGGCCGATGTCGTACGCCGCCACCCCGACCGGTCCGGCCGCGGAGCGGGGTGACCGCTCCCGCAGCAGGTCGCGCTCCGGGTTGTCGTCGGCGACCGTGTCGACGTAGGTCCAGCCCTCCCAGCCGGCGCGCCAGTCCTTCTTGAGGTAGCCGAACATCAGCGCGGAGTTGGCGACCACCGGGATGTCCCAGGCGAGCTGCTGCACGGCGAGCGCGACCGCCCGCGCGGCCACGCCGAGCCCGAGGTAGCAGAGCGCCTCGGGTGCGGCGGCCCGCACCTCGCCGACTGGGCCGGTGAGGTCCTCGGCCAGTGCGGACACCGGCGCGCTCGCCGCTACCCGCACGAGTCCGCAGCTCTCGAAGCACTCGGCGTAGCGGCGACCGACGAGGGAGTCGTCGTAGAGCAGACCGGCGCTGCCCAGCCCGCGGCGGCGGATCTCCTCCGCGAGGACGATCGGCTCCTCCTCGAGCGAGCCCACCTGGTAGTGGAACATCCACTCGCTGCGAGTCCGCTCGCCACCCGTGTAGTTGATCGACGGCAGCCGCGCGGCGTCCGCGAGGTCGCGGGCCACGACGCCGTTGTCGCTGATCGACGGGCCGATGACCGCGACCACGCCGGACTCGTCCAGCTGGCGGAACCCGGCCACCACGTTCGACTCGCTGCCGGACGGCAGGCCCAGCACCTGCAGTGGGCGCAGCACGATCGCGTCCTCGGCGAGCCCCGGCGTCGCGGCGAACCCCTGCCGGACCGCCGCCTCGAAACTCTCGCCGCCGTCGTGCTGCGGGAAGTCGTAGAGGACGCCGATAGGCACGCTTTCGGGCACGGCGGCGAGTCTAGGGTTCCGCCCATGGGCTACGTGCGCGACGACCTGCGCGACCGCGCAACCGCGTTCCCCGACCGGGTCGCGGTGCGCGTCGACGGCATCGGGGAGCTGACGTACGCCGAGTGGGAGCGACGTGCGAATGCGCTGGCCCGCGGCCTCGCCGCGCAGGGCGTGGTCCGGGGAGACCGCGTCGCGCTGCTGCTCGACAACACGGCCGCGATCGACTTCCACGTCGCCTACATCGCCGCGCACCGGGCCGGCGCGGCCGCCGTACCGGTCAACGCGCGCTACGCCGTACGCGAGGTCGAGCACGTGCTGGCCGACTGCACGCCGAAGGTCGTGATCCGCAGCAGCGCCGAGGCCGCGGACCTGGCCGAGGCCGACGGCTCGCCCTTCGACGTACCGGTGGACGGCAGCGACCTGGCCGACGTGTTCTACACGAGCGGGACCACCGGACTGCCGAAGGGCGTCGCGTCGACGCACGCGAACGCCGCCATGACCAACCTGACGGCCTCCGAGAAGGGCGGGGTGCTGCTGCACTCGATCCCGCTGTCGACGTTCACCGGCGTGCACGGCGGGGTGGTCACGCCGCTGCGGCTGGCCATCACCAGCGTGGTGCTGCCGGTATTCGACACGGCACGCTTCGCCGAGCTGGCCGAGAGCGAGCACGCGCAGTCGCTGCTCATGGTGCCGGCGCAGATCGCGCTGCTGCTCGACGCGGGAGTGCTCGCGGGCCGTGATGTGTCGTCGGTGCGCACGGTCATGTTCGGCGGGGCGCCCACGCCGCCGGCGGTGGTCGACGCACTGGCCGCCGCGCTGCCACGCGCGATGCTGCTCAACGGCTACGGCCTCACCGAGGCGGGCGGGAGCATCTGCGTCCTGCCACCCGGCGAGGCGGCGAAGCGGCCCGGCTCGGTCGGCAAGCCGCTGCCCGGTGTCGAGGTACGCGTGGTGGACGAGTCCGGGGCTCCGGTGGCGACCGGCGAGGTGGGTCAGATCGTGCTGCGCATCGCCGCCGGTGAGCGCCGCTACTTCGGCGACGACGCGCTGACCGCGCAGACCTGGCGCGACGGCTGGGTGCAGAGCGGCGACCTGGGCCGGCTGGACGACGAGGGCTTCCTCTACGTCGTCGACCGCACCAAGGACATGGTCATCCGCGGCGGCTACAACGTGTACTCGGTCGAGGTCGAGAGCGCTCTGCACGAGCACCCCGACGTCCTCGAGGTCGGCGTGGTCGGCGTACCGCACGCGATGCTCGGACAGGACGTCTGCGCCGTCATCCGCCAGCGGGCAGGTACGCCGCCGCTCACCGTGGAAGCAGTGCGCGTGTTCCTCGCCGACCGCCTCGCCGACTACAAGCAGCCGCGCGTCGTGGTCCTGCGCGACGAGCCGCTCCCCCGCAACGCGATGGGCAAGCTCGACAAGCGCGCACTACTGACCGAGCTGGAACAGCGGTAGGGCTGCCTCTTCGCTCACGCGCTCGAAGGTGACGTGGACCATCGCGCCGATGGCGACGGCCTCGGGGTCGCAGTTGACCAGGTTGGTCATCAGGCGCGGGCCTTCGTCGAGGTCGACCAGCGCGACGACGTACGGGAGCAGGTGGCGGAACGACCGCGACATGTTCTGCCGGATCACGGTGAACGAGTAGACGGTGCCGCGGCCGCTCGCCTCGACCCACTCGACCGGCTCGCGGCAGACGAGGCAGTGCGCGCGGGCGTAGAGCTGGTGGTGGCCATTCGCGCAGCGCTGCACGAGCAGCCTGCCCTCCAGCGTGGCGGCCCAGTACGGCGCGGACTCCGGATCGGGGCGCGGCGCGGGGCGCGGCTTCGGTTCGCTGCGCGGCTTGTCGCTCATGCCGGCCCCAGCAACATCGTGGCGCCGGTGGAGAGCATGCCGCCGGTGCCATGGACCAGCGCGACCTCGCAGTTCGCCACCTGCGTCGGCCCGCACTCGCCGCGCAGCTGACGCACCGCCTCGACGATGAGGAACATGCCGCGCATCCCCGGATGGCACGCCGACAGGCCGCCGCCGTCCGTGTTGGTCGGCAGCGCGCCGTCGTACCGCAGCCGGCCACCTTCGACGAACGCGCCACCCTCCCCCTTCGCGCAGAAGCCGAGGTCCTCCAGGCTGAGCAGCGCGGTGATGGTGAACGAGTCGTAGATCTGCGCGACGTGGACGTCGGCCGGGGTGAGGCCGGCGCGCTGGAACGCGAGAGGTCCGCACTGCGCAGCGGCCGACACCGTGAGGTCGGGCATGGCGGAGATGTTCGTCGAGTGCGTCAACGCGTGCGCCGCGCCCAGGACCTTGATGCCGCGCTTCGGGAGGTCCTTGGCCCGCTCCGCGGTGGTGACCACGCAGGCCGCGCCGCCGTCGGAGATGACGCAGCAGTCGAGCATGTGCAGCGGGTCGGCGATGAGCCGGCTGCCGGTGACGTCGGCGACGGTCATCGGGTCGCGGAACTGGGCGTTCGGGTTGAGGGCGGCGTTGGCGCGCATCGCGACCGCAATCTCGGCCAGCTGCTCCGACGTCGTGCCGTACTGGTACATGTGCCGTTGCGCCGCCAGCGCGTAGGACCCGACGAGAGTGTTGCCCCACAACGAGTCGTACGCCGACGGTCCGCTCATCGGCGCGCCGGGTGCGCCCGTGCCGAGGCGCCGCCCCATCGCGGACAGCTGCACGCTGCCGTAGCTGATCAGCACCGTCTCGCAGGCGCCGGCCTCGATCGCGTGCACCGCGTGCTCGAGCAGCACCTCGTACGACGCGCCGCCGACGTTCGTCTCATCGAGGTGCACGGGATGGATGCCGAGGTACTCGCAGAGCTGTACGGCGTACATCGGGAGGAAGCCGGCGGTCGCGTAGCCGTCGATGTCGGCGTACGTCAGCCCGGCGTCGGCGAGGGCGCGGTCGGCCGCTTGCGCGTGCACCTGGTGCTCGGAGAGGTGGGGCAGGCTCGGGTAGTCGCTCGTCGCGACCCCCACGATGACCGCCTGTCTTCCCACGGCGAGCGAGACTACCCTGACGCCGACGTCAGGGATCGGGGGCTTCGGTGCCGGGAGTGGTGGAGCGCTACCTGCAGGTGATCCGGGCACACGACTGGGCCGGGCTCGGCGAGTGCGTGACCGACGACGTGGTCCGGGTCGGTCCCTTCGGCGACACCTACCGCGGACGCGACGAGTACGTCGCCTGGGTCGCGAAGCTCATGCCGACCCTGCCCGGCTACTCGATGGACGTACGACGCGTCGTCTACGCCGGCGACATCGCGTTCGCCGAGCTGAGCGAGACCGTGACCGTCGACGGCGCGCCGCACGTGACGCCGGAGGTGCTGGTCTTCGACCTGGCCGACGACCGCATCGCGCACATAGCGATCTACCTCCAGCGGCGACCAGCCCGAGACTGAAGACTTATGCGCCGTAGAGGCACATAAGTCTTCATCCGGCGGGGCGGAAGCGCGGCATCGCGAGGTCGTCGCTCAGGTCTTCCCAGACCAGCTCGACCTCGAGGCCGATGCGAGCCTCGGCTGCATCGCAGTCGACGAGGTTGGAGACCATGCGGATGCCTTCCTCCAGGTCGACGGCGATGACGACGTACGGGACATCGGCGGGGACGAACTGCTGGTGCACGACCGTGAACGTGTAGACGACGCCGCGGCCCGAGAGCTCCTGCCAGTCGGACGCGGTCGAGCCGCAGGACGGGCAGATCGGACCGGGTGGGTGGCGGAGCACAGAACACGCAGTGCAGCGCTGCGCGACCAGGCGGTGCTCGCGCGCTGCCTCCCACCAGGGCAGCGACTCGCGGTTGGCCGCCGGTGACGGCATCGCGTCGGGGAACCAGCGGGCGCTCATGCGCGCCCCAGCAGCAGCGCGGAGGTCGGTACGCCGGCCGCGCCGGTGACCAGGCAGGTCTCCGCGCCGTCCACCTGCAGCACGGCCTCGCCGCGCAGCTGGCGTACGCCTTCGACGACGTGGTTGAGCCCGTGGATGTAGGCCTCCGACAGCGAGCCGCCGTGCGTGTTCATCGGCAACGAGGACACGGTGAAGTAGGCGCCGCCCTCGCCGCGAGCGCAGAATCCGAAGTCCTCGAGCGTGAGCAGCACGAGCCCGGTGAAGTGGTCGTAGACCATCGCGACATCGACGTCCGCCGGCGACAGCCCGGCAGCGGCCCAGAGCCGCGACGCGACGCCGGCAGCTCCGGCACTCGCGTAGACGTCGTCCGGCAGGTTCACGTTGAGGTACTGCCCGTGGCCGAAACCGGTCGGCGCCCCCTGCGCCGTCGCCACGACGGCGACCACGGGTGATCGGAGGTCGCGGGCGCGCTCCTCCGTCGTCACCACGACCGCGCAGGCGCCGTCGTTCTCCAGGCAGCAGTCGAAGAGCCGGAACGGCTCGGACACGAGGCGCGATGCGCGGTAGTCGTCGAAGGTCATCGGCTTGCCGTGCATCACGGCGCGCGGGTTGCTCTGGGCGTGCCCGCGGAAGCGGACCGCCACCTCGCCCATCTGGTCCGACGTCGTGCCGAACAGGTGCATGTGCCGCTGCATCACCATCGCGTACGCCGTCGGCGGGTTCACCATCCCGAACGGCATCGTGAACGCCGCATGCGCGTCGATCAGCGACCGCGCCTTGCGCAGCGACGGCGGCCGGACCGACGAGCGGCCACCCGGACCCTGGCCGAACCGGCCGAACTGCCCCTGACACAGCGACCGGTAGACGACCACCGTCTCCGCCTGCCCGGACTCGACGGCCAGTGCGGCAGCCGCCACCGCGGCGCACGAGCCGCCACCACCGGGCAGCCACGACATCGACGCCCAGCGCAGCTCGTCGAGCCCGAGGTCGGCGGCCAGGAACGTCGCCGCGTTGCGGTCCTCGCCGAAGGACGCGAGCCCATCGACAGCGTGCAGGTCGACGCCGGCATCGGCGACGGCCGCGGTGACCGCCTCGACCGCGAGCGCGTACTCGCTCGCGTCGGTGATGCCGCCCCACTTCGTGTAGCGGGTCTCCCCCACGCCCGCGATGCAGGCCCTGCGACTCACCCGAGCTCCGCCAGGACTTCATCCGTGTGCTCGCCGAGCCGCGGGGGCCGGCGCGAGAGCTCCCACGGCGAGCCGTGCGCGAGGAAGGGCGCACCGCTGTGCGTCACCGTGCCCGGTACGCCGTCCGGTCGCTCGAGCTCGACGTAGTGCCCGCGCGCCTGGAGATGCCGGTCGGTCACCACTTCTTCGGGCGAGCGGATGACACCCCACGGCAGGCCGGCCGCCTGCCCCATCCGGAACAGCTCCTCGGCGTCGTGCTTCTCCCCCAGGCGCCGCAGCGCGCGCCCGATCTCGCCGTAGTTCTTCATGCGGTGGCGCGGGTCGGCGTACTCCGGCTCGGACAGCGGGCCGGCGACGCCGTCCGCGTCGAGCATCGCCAGCAGGTTGGCGAAGATGTGCGGGCCGAGGAAGTCCGGCATCAGCGCCGTGACCTGGCGCCCGTCCGCCGCGGTGACCGACAAGGCACCCGCGCCGCGGGCGTAGGGCTCGCCGGTGCAGAGGAAGTTCATGAGGTGCCACTCGGTCATCGACGCCGAGCACTCGTGCGCGGACACGTCGAGGAACTGGCCCACCCCGCTCGAGTCGCGCCAGGCCAGCGCGGCGAGCACCCCGATCGCCGCGTACGTCGATGCGGTGTGCCAGGCCTGGTCGCCGTAGCAGGCCAGCGGTGGCGTGTCGTAGACACCGTCGCGCGTCTTCGAGTAGCCGCAGCCGGCCATCGACCCGCCCAGCGCCATCAGCACGAGGTCGTCGGCCACGTAGTCGGCCCACGGGCCGTCCTGCCCGAATGGCGTGACCGCGCAGACGACCAGCCGCGGGTTCGCCGCCGTGAGCGCCGTGAAGTCCAGGCCACGATCCGCGGCATCCCCCGCACGCAACGTGTGCACCAGCACGTCCGCGCCGGACAGCAGAGCGCGCAGCTGCACATCGTCCAGCACTGCCGACCGCTTGCCCGCGTTGTAGTGCCAGAAGTGCAGGCTCGACTCCACGTCCGGGACGTCGTCGACGAACGGTCCCACCGAACGCGACGGCGCCCCCGCAGCCGGCTCCACCTTCACGACGTCCGCGCCCAGACCGGCGAGCAGCCACCCGCAGTACTCGGCGGAGGAGTCGACCAGCTCCACGACCCGCACGCCGGCCAGGACGCTCATGAGAGCACCCCGTCGGCGTTGAGCGCCTCGACCTCATCGTGAGTCATGCCCAGCAAGGCAGTCAGCACGTCACTGGTGTCCTGGCCCAGGCACGGCGGGCCGCGGTGGATGCTCCCGCCGGTCTGCGGCGGCGTCGCCGTCATCCGGAACGGCACGCCCTCGAGCGGCAGCGTCTCCGCCCCGGCCTCGCGGTGCGGCAGCTGCGTGAAGTGGCCACGCGCCACGAGCTGTGGGTCGCTCTCCAGGCGGTCCCGCGAGTCCTGGACCGCGCCGGCCGGGACGCCGTGCGACTGGAGCAGGTGCATCGCCTCGTAGCGGTCGCGCGTGGCGGACCAGGCGGCGACGTGCTCGTCGAGCGGGTCCGCGTGCTCCACGCGCGATGCGGCGGTCGCGAAGCGCGCGTCCGCCGTCCACGCCGGCGCGCCGAGCGCCGCGACGAGGCCCTGCCAGTGCTCCTCCGTCGTGCACGAGACCACGAGCCACTTGTCGTCACCGAGGGCCGGGTAGGCGCCTTGCGGTGCACCCGCAGGGTGCAGCCGCCGATTGCCGGGCGGGAAGTCGGGACGGCGTGTGGTCCGGCCGTTGACGATCGCATCCAGGAGCAGTGGTCCCGAGAGTGCCGTCGCCGGCTCCAGCTGCGAGACGTCCACGTACTGGCCGTTCCCGGTGCGCTGCCGGTGCAGCAGGGCGGAGAGCACCGCGACCGCGCCGAGGTAGCCGCCGACGTGGTCGAGGTAGGAGAACGACCACCCGGCCGGCTCGCGGCCGGGCAGCCCGACGAGATAGGTGAGCCCGGTCAGCGCCTGCGCCGTGGGGCCCATCGTGATGTACGACGCGTCCGGGCCCTCGTGCCCGTAACCGGACATCGACACGTAGATCACGTCCTCGCGCTGCGCGCGCATCACGTCGTACGTAAGGCCCCAGCGGTCCAGCGTCCCCAGCGCGAAGGACTCGGTGACGACGTCGCTGACGGCGACCAGCTGCTTGAGCAGCTCGAGCCCGCGCGGGTCGCGCGCGTTGACCGCGATGCTCTTCTTCCCGCCGGTGTTGTACTTGAAGAAGATCGCGCCGCGGTCGAGGGAGCGAGCCTGCTGCGCCGACGCCAGCGTCGCGTTGCCGAACTTCTCGCTGGTCTCACCCGGTGCGGGCACGTACGGCGGCATCACGCGGATCGGGTCCGGGTGCCGGGCGCTCTCGACCCGGATCACCTCCGCGCCAAGGCAGCCGAGGATCAGCGTCGCCTGCGAACCGAAGCCGAGGCGCGTGAAGTCGAGCACGCGGACACCCTCGAGCGCCCCTGCCGCAGACATGGCGGCGAGCGTAGTCTGACGCGGGCGTCAGGGACACGCGTGCTGATGGGAACGGTGGGTGCCGGTGGAGATCAACGACCTGGTGATGGTCAGCGTCGACGACCACGTCGTCGAGCCGCCGGACATGTTCGAGCGGCATCTGCCGGCCAAGTGGCGCGACGCCGCGCCGGTCGTCGTACACACGGACGCCGACACCGACGTGTGGCGGTTCGAGGGTCGCGACATCCCGAACATCGGTCTCAACGCCGTCGCCGGCCGTCCGATGGACGAGTACGGGATGGAGCCGACCTCCTTCGCCGAGATCCGCAGCGGCTGCTACGACATCCACGACCGGATCCGCGACATGGACGCCAACGGCGTCATCGGCTCGATGTGCTTCCCGTCGTTCCCGCAGCTCTGCGGCCAGCTCTTCGCGCGTGCCTCGGACAAGGAGCTCGGCCTGGCCCTGCTCCAGGCCTACAACGACTGGCACATCGACGAGTGGTGCGGCACCTACCCCGGCCGGTTCATCCCGCTGGCGTTGCCGCCGATCTGGGATCCGGCAGCCATGGCGGCGGAGGTCCACCGCGTGGCCGACAAGGGATGCCACGCCGTCAGCTTCAGCGAGAACCCGGAGAAGCTGCGCCTTCCCTCGCTGCACAGCGACGCGTGGGACCCGTTCTGGCAGGCCTGCTCCGACGAAGGGACCATCGTCTGCCTGCACATCGGCTCGTCCAGCTCGCTCGTGGTGACCGCGGCGGACGCGCCGATCGACGTGCTCATCACCTTGCAGCCCGTGAACATCGTGCAGGCCGCGGCCGACCTCATGTGGTCGCCGGTGCTGCGCAAGTTCCCCGACCTGCGCTTCGCACTCTCCGAGGGGGGCATCGGCTGGATTCCGTACTTCCTCGACCGGCTGGACTGGATCTACCAGCGGCACCGCGCGTGGACCGGTCAGGACTTCGGCGACCGGCTGCCCAGCCAGGTCTTCCAGGAGCGCATCGTCACCTGCTTCATCGACGACCCCGCCGGCATCGAGGCCCGGCACCGGGTGGGGATCGACTCGATCTGCTGGGAGGGCGACTACCCGCACTCCGACTCGACGTGGCCCATCGCGCCGGAGACGCTGATGAAGTCGATGGACGGCGTACCGGACGCGGAGATCGACGCCATCACGCACCAGAACGCGATGCGCCACTTCCGCTTCGATCCCTTCGCCCACCGCCCCCGTGAGGAGTGCACCGTCGGCGCATTGCGCGGCGGCGCACGCGACGTGGACGTGACGCCGAAGCCGTCGGGCAAAGCGCGCGGTCCGAAGCTGACCGGCTCGACCGACCTGATCCGTACGGCGGCCGGCAAGGCGTAGCCGGCTGCTAGAGCGGCACCGCGATCGCGAGCTGGCGACTCTGCGCGAGCAACGCCCCCGTCGAGTCGTAGAGCTCGCAGTCCTCCTCGGTGAAGCCGTCGGCGGCGGCCGTCGTCCGTACATGCCCGAGGCACCACGGGTCAGCGGTCTGCGGCGCCCGACGGAAGTGCACCGTGATGTCGACGGTCGGGAAGAGCATGGGCGTCGAGACCCGCAGGAACATCGCGGGGACGAGGGCGTCGACGTACGCCGCCAGCGCGAGCGCGTCGATGCCGCGACCGTCCGACAGCCGCAGCCATGACCAGTAGTCGGACTGCCCACCGCCGAACAGGGTCGCGTCCGTGATCGGCCGGTAGTCGAACTGGTGCGCGATCGGGGGCATCGTCGCGCCACCGGTCTCCGGTACGGGGAGGGCGTCCGGCGACGGGACCTCCGGCGGGAGGACGTCCTGGAACTCCAGGTCCGACCGCCCGACGCCGAACGCGGCCGCGCCGTTGGCCACCAACCGGTCTCCCTGCCGCAGCCGGACCGCCAGGAACGTGAGCGACCGCCCGGCCCGCAGCACCTCGACGTCGAGCTCGGCCGGCCCCGCCACGGCCGGCTGGAGGAAGTGCACGGTCAGCGATCTCGGCGGCTTCGTCGCGTCGTCGACGGTCTCGATCAGCGCGCGCAGCAGCAGGGCGGCGACGTAGCCGCCGTTCGGGCCGTTCTGCACGAACCAGCCGGGGTCGATGTCCGCGGCGAAGCCACCGCCGTCGGCTCTCCGCTCCATGGCGGTCGCGCGATCCAGCGCCGCGTCGTCGGCCACTCGCTCCCCTACGTCGGCGCGATGGCCAGCATCGCGATGTCGTCGCCGGTCAGTCCGCCACCGTAGACGGTGACCGCATGGCGGACGGCATCGATCACGGCTTCCGGGTCGCCGGGCGACGCGCTCACCGCCGCGACCAGGCTCTCGAGGCCGAACATGCCACCGTCGACGCCTCGCGCTTCTGTGATGCCGTCGGTGTAGAGGAGCAGCGTGTCGCCCTTCTGCAGCGTGACCGTGCGCACTCCGATCTCCACCTCGGGCAGCGCACCGAGGAACGACCCGGTCACCTCGACCTCCTCCACGCTGCCGTCCGCCCGGCGGAGCAACGGCCAGGGGTGGCCTCCGGTCGCGACCTCGACGGCCAGGCCCTTCTTGCCGGGCCGCAGCACCCCGAGAGTGGCGGTCAGGAACATCTCCGGGTCGTGCGGGCCGAGCAGGTCGGCGTACAGCGCCTGGTTCATCTTGTCGAGGATCGGCGCGGGGTCGCTCTGGGTCGTCGTCAGAGCGTGCAACGTGTGCCGGACGGTCGCCGTCGTCGCGGCGGCGCGCGCACCCGTGCCGCAGACGTCGCCGACCACGAACGTGACCGTGCCGTCGCCGGCGCGCCACACGTCGTAGAAGTCCCCGCCCACCATGAGCGTCTCGCGGGCGGGTTGGTACATCACGGCCAGGTGCACGCCGTCCACGTGAGGCAGCGACGGAGGCAGCAGCGCGGACTGGAGCGCCATCGCGATGTCGGCGCGCTGCTGGTAGAGCTGCGCGCGGTCGAGCGCCTGCGCGGTCTGCGCCGCGAGGGCGAGCACGAAGGTGCGCTCGTCGTCGTCGAACAGGCGCGGCTCGGTGAAGGAGAACCGCAGGGCGCCCAGCCGCGCCGAGTCGGTCTCCACCGGTACGGCGCACAACGCGTTCGTGCCGCGTTCGAGGGTGGCCAGCTCGGGAAACCTCCGGTCGCGTTCGTCGCGCGACTCGATCCAGATCGGCTCCCCTGTGCGCAGCACCAGGGCCGCGGGCAGCTCCGTCTCCCGCGACTCGCTCCGCACGTGCTCGACCGCCGCGTCGTCGTAGCTGACCGATCCAGGGATGGTCATGACGTCGTCGGCGCTGGCCAGCAGCAGTCCACCGCCGAAGGCGCCGAGCGCCTGCACCCCGACGGTGAGAACGGCCTCGGCCACGGCCTCCGGGGTCAGCGCACTCGACAGCGCCGCAGTCACCCGGAACAGTCGTGCCGCGCGGTCGGAGGAACGCTGCGCGAGCGCGACCCGGCCGATCTCCTGGAGCAGGCGGGCCTCGAAGGTCATCGGCCGGCTGTCGCCCTCCCCCGCCAGCTGCCGGGTCAGCTCTTCGACGTACCAGCGCCGGAACACGCGGTGCTGTGGCAGCGTCTCCAGCGTCAGCAGCCTCGCGGCTCGCGCGTAGTTGTCCACTTCGTCGAGGGCGCGGAGGTAGTCGGCCCCCGTCTGCGCCGCGCTGCGGGGCAGGTGCAGCTCGAGCCTCGTGCGGTCCTCGCCGCGCGCGGCTGCGGCCAGCGCCTGGTGCTTGATCGACATGCGCGCTTCCCCGAACCGGTTCACGACCCGCTCGATGAGCTGCGCCAGGTGGGTCGGCACCACGCTGGTCTCGCCGGACAGTGCCCCCGCCGCGGCGAGCGTGAACTCGCGGACCAGGTTGTCCACGTGTGCCTTCGCCTGCAGCAGGAGGCTGGTCGGCACGTCGCCCAGGTAGACATGGACGCGCGGCTCGGCGAACTCGCCGTCGTCGTCCTCGTTCCAGAGACCGAGTAGCTGCTCGTCCGTGAGCGAGTCGGCGCCGGAGGCCTGCCCCAGCTTGAGCTCGGCCCAGACGACCTTCCCACCGACCTCCTGGTCGACGCCCCAGCTCAGGGACAGTACGTCGAGCAGCCGCAGCCCCCGGCCGGTCATGGCATCTCCGGACACCAGCGCGCGCATCGGAACTGCCCGGCTGGGGTCGCGCACCTCGATGCGCACGTTGGGCGCCTCGACGACCAGGGTGAGGTGCGCGGGGCCGGCCGTGTGCAGCATCGCGTTCGTCACGAGCTCGCAGGTGACCAGCTCGGCGTCGGGTATGAGCTCTTGCAGGCTCGCGGCGTCCAGCACCTCGGCGACCAGCCTGCGGGCCTGCGTCACCGCCCGATGGCCACCCGTGAGCAGCATGCTGGTCTCACTGGACGGACGGATGGCCATTCACTGAGCGTAGCCATGTGGCAACGCGCCGAAACGCTACCCCACCAACGCGACGTTGTTGCAGCGCTCGCAGACCTCTTGCGGGACCAGGCCGGCCTTCATGAGGATCGCGAACATCTTGCAGCCGAGGCAGTAGCCGGCGAACGCCTCCAGGCTGGCCGCGACGACGAGCAGGCCGAGCACGACGTAGGCCGCGCCACGCTCGCCGAAGCCCAGCGCCAGCACGGCCGCGGTCACCGTGAAGGCCGCGCCCACTGCCTGGGCGAACCGCTTCGGCGGGCCTGGGACCAGCCGAGCCGGGATGTTCAGCCGCGGGGTGACGACGCGGGTGACCAGCTGGCCGAGCGGGCTGAGCGTCGGCCCGGTCAGCACTCGCGCGAGGAACCCGTAGGCGAGGACCGCGGTCAGCCACGGCAGGTCGAAGACGATCGTGACGAGCGACAGCAGGACGACGCCGGTGGCCACCAGGCGAGCGGAGACCTCGTTCACCGGGTCGGGGAACGAGAAGAGGCCCTGTCTGCGGCTGCTCATGTCCGCACCAACACTCCCCGGCGGCGGACGATTCCGGCAAGTCAGGGCACACTCGGCCGGTGGTGACCGTCGAGGACGTACGCCGGCTCGCCCTGTCGCTGCCGCGTAGCTACGAGGCGCTGGTCCGCGACTGCGTGAAGTTCCGGGTCGGCAAGATCGTCTACCTGGCCTTCTCGCGGGACGAGCAGCTCATGGGCTTCGCGTTCCCCAGGGAGGAGCGTGCGGCGCTGGTGGCCGCAGAACCCGACAAGTTCCTCATGCCGATCGCGTCCGACATGCGCTACCAGTGGGTACGGGTACGCATGTCGGCGCTCGAGATGGACGAGATGCACGAGCTGGTGGTCGACGCGTGGCGAATGGTCGTCCCGAAGAGCGTCGCGGCCGAGCACCTCAGGGGCCTGACGAAGGAGACGTGATGCTTCAGAAGAGTCCGGCGTTCAGTGGCTTCGCAGTCGACGACATCGAGGCGGCCAAGACGTTCTACGGCGACACGCTCGGCCTCAACGTCACCGAGGACGAGATGGGCCTGCTCGTCCTGCACCTCGGCACGGGAGCCGACGTCATCATCTATCCCAAGCCGAACCACGTGCCCGCGAAGTTCACGCTGCTGAACTTCCCGGTCGACGACATCGACACCGCAGTGGACGAGCTCTCGGCGAGGGGCGTGCGCTTCGAGCGCTACGCCGAGTTCGACCTGACGAGAAGGGCATCGCTCGCGGCCAGGGGCCGCACATCGCCTGGTTCAGCGACCCGGCCGGCAACATCCTGTCGGTGCTGCAGGAGAGCTAGGTCGGCAGGCCGCGCGTCTTCCACAGCTGGAGGAACGCCCTCGTGACAGCGGCCGCGTTGTTGCCGGCCAGCTGGCGGTACACCATGAACTGGGCCGGGAAGCCGGGCAGGCTCAGCGGGTCGTTCGCACCGTCGGAGACGGCCCGGAAGCCGAGGAACGGGACGCGGTACCTGGCCGCTACGAGCGCCACCGCCGCGGTCTCCATGTCCGCCGCCATGACGCCCGGCGGTGCGGTCGTGCCGGTCGGCGCGATCAGACTCGGCAACGCCGCGACGGTGCCGACCGCTTCGGCGCCGGAGAAGTTCGCGATGTCGTGAGCCAGGTCGCCGGTCATGAGGCACGGCGCGCACCCGGCGATGTCGCCACCGCCCCAGGTGCAGGGCGCGGCGTGGCCGCCGAACACGTCGCTCGTGACGCCGACGCCGCCCAGGACGACCTTGAGCTCCTCCGGCATGCGCACCGGCGTCGGCGCGTCGACGCCGCCGCAGAGACAGGCCGCGTCACCGACGGGCAGGTCGCGGGAGAGCGGGACCTTCGTGCCCTGGAGAGCGCGGGCCAGCCCGTACATCCGGGCGTTCACGCCCCAGTAGGTCTTGCCGTTGTCGAGGGTCCACTTCTGCGGGATCACGACGTCGCCGATGTTGGCCGGGCTGCCCGCGACACCCGAGAACAGGATCGCCCGGAACGGGCAGCGGAAGTGCTCGAGCGCGGCGACCGTCACCTGCTCGGCGTTGACCGGTCCGATGCCGCTGAGCGCGAGTACGACGTCGAGGCCGTCGAGCCGGCCGACGTAGAAGGTGCGGTTGTCGACGCGCACGGTCCGCTGGATCTCCGCCACCGCCGTGAACGGGTTCAGCTCCAGCGGCATGGCGCCGAGGATCAGCACCCGACGCACGCACGGAGGCGGCGCGGGTGTCGCGGCACGCCCGGCGACCGGGATGCCGAGCACCGAGGTGAGGAGCAGCAGCGCTGGGACGATGCGTCTCATACCTGCTTCACATTCGTGGCAGCCGGCGCCCGACCTGCCTCGTGGACCTAGAGCCGTATGCCGAGCGGGCAGATCTCCGGCTTGCGGAACTCCCAGTCCAGGCAGCCGTCCTCTTCGCGGGCCGGCGCCGGCAGGTCCTCGGAGAGCGGCGTCAGCTGCACGACGAAGTCGAGGAACTCGGCCTCCTCGTAGCCCTCGGCGACCCACTCCGGCACGGGCTCGCCGGGCCGGGTCCGCTCGAAGTAGGCCACGGCGCTCTCGTCGTCCTCACCGGGATCGCCCATCGACCCCTCGCGGAACAGGTCGGGGTCCTCAATCCGCATCCAGCCGCCAGACAGGTCGTTCGGCGGGTAGCCGAGGATCGTGGCCTGGTAGTCACCAGGGGGGACCGCGATCTTGACGCCGAGCTCGTAGGAGCTGCCCGACGACGTGAACGCCGGGAACTCCTCCAGCTCGTCGTCGAGGTCAGGCGTGCAGATGCCGGACAGCACGAGCGTGCCGGACGGCACGCTGAGCTTGCCGACGACGCGCGACGTCCACTCGCTCGCCTCCTGCTCGGTCAGCTGACCCGTGACGAACCGCACGGTGTAGCCGTCGTCCTGGTACAGGCTGACCGGCATGATCGCCCCCTGCGCGAGGACGGCCGGCCACGCGGGATCGCCGGAGTAGAGCTCGTCGAAGCGACCGAACCCCTCGCCGCCGAGACCGAGGTCGGCGACATAGAGGAGACAGCCGGCCTCCTCGATCGTGACCTCGAACTCTCCCCGGTCAGCCATGGCACCCCCCTCTACTGCCGGCGACGCGGCGTGCAGGGCGGAGGGTTGTACTGCCCGCGGTGCACTGTCGTGTTGATGTCCGCCGGCCACCGTTCCTCGTGGCTCGTGAGCATGTTGCAGTAGTCGTCCCAGAGGGCGTTGCTCTGGACATTCGGGACGTTGCCGAACGACCCCGTCGTCGTGCCGATCATCATCCGCGCGAGCGCCTCCATGAGATGCAGGCTGGTCTCGCGCCGAACCTCGGACTCCTCCTTCTTGCGGGCCTCGGGAGTGTTCGGCAGCACGACCGGTGGGTCCTTCGCCCGCCGCGCCGCCTCGCGTGACTTGGCGACGGCGTCGAGGAGCTCAAGTCCCTCCTTCAGTCCGAGGCTGGAAGAGCGGCCCTCTCGCCCGAGGCTCTCGCGATAGATGTCGCGCTCGACCTTCTTGTAAGCGCGCAGCTCGGGGTCGTCGGGGTTCTTCGCAATCGCCTCGTCGAGCTTCTCCGCGTTCGCCTCGGGATCCTTGAGGAACTCGTCGCGCGCCTTGTTGGCTTCGGCGACGGCCGCCGCCTTCTTCGCCGCCTCCGCCGCTCGACGCGTCTGCGCGTCCTTGGAGTTCTCGATCTGCTCGCCAATGTCGGTCAGGTCGAGGTCGAGCTCGCAGGCGGTCATCGAGACGAGCGCGAGCGTCACGGCGGACGTCGCCACCGCGCGTACCCACCGCTTCATCCGCGCTCCACCTGGATGCCGATGCGCGACGAGATGTTCGCGCCTCCCGCCGCGGCCTTCAGATCGGCGAGCCGAGCCGTGAAGGACGCCTTGAACGGCCCCCGGCTGTCCGTGCCTGCGAACTTGACGAAGAGGCGCGTCACCTTCGTCTCGGCCATCACCGGCGCCGAGGCCAGCGCCTCGAGGAACCCCTTGCCCTGCTCGTCCGAGAGGTTGTTGAGCGGGCTGCTCTCCCCCATCTCGAAGTACAGGAGGTTCTCGTCTTCGTCGAGTGGCATGACGAGGAGGTCCGGTCCAAGGTCGTAACCGGCGGCCTTCAAGGCCGCGCCGATCTTCGCGGCCGCAACCTCGTCGTTCGAGGCCGGCGCGAGCGCCGTGTCGGGAGCGGCCTGCGCGTCGGCCACGGCCTTGGCGAGATCAGCCTCGCTGAACTCGTCGCTGACGGCGACCGGCACCTCGCTCGCGCTGGCGTTCGGCTGGCCACCGGCGGTCGATGGCGCCTGGTCGTCCCCACCGCCCGCGAAGAACACGATCGCGGCGACCACGACCACCGCGGCAGCCGCCAGGTACGTCGGCTTGATCCCGCCGGTCGACGTCGGAACCGCCGCGGCGAGCACGGGCGGCTCGGCCAGCAGCAGAGACCCGTCAACCCACGCTTCCCAGCCGTTGTCGCAGCGGATCAGTGCCCAGTCGTCATCGCGTTGCTCGAGCAGCTCGACCGAGAGGCCGCCGTCCAGAGACGGGCCCTGCTCCGCGGCCGGGTCAGCCGCCGGCCAGGTCGGGAGTCCCTCCCCGGGCACGAACCGCGTGCTCATGGCGCGACCGTACCGGACAGGCTGCGGGCGTCACCAGGGCATGGAGCGGCGGTCGCCGACCACGCCGTCGGCGAGCGGGAACGCGAGGGATCCGGCGGCCACCCACCACTCCATCACGTCGTACGCGAGCCGTCCGGCCACGACCAACGGGTCGGCGTCCGACAGCCGCGCGGCCTCCGCGGGGTCGCAGGCGAAGACCGACATCCCCCGGTACGACGGGTCGCTCTGCACGTCGAACGGCCCGTTCGCGACCACCTTGCCCTGTCGCCTCAGCTCGGCGCGGTGGGCGAGATGCTGAGCCTGCAGGGAGTCGAGCTCCTCGTCCGGCAGCTGCGGGGCGTCGGCAGGGCGGCGCAGCACCACGACGGTGTAGACGTCGAACGCGTCGGGGATGTTCGGATCCCGTGGCATAGGTCAGTCCTCAGTGGAGGTGGCGGGAATCGAACCCGCGTCCTTCGGCAGTGAGACAGGGCTTCTCCGGGCGCATCCCGCGAAGGTTGTCGGCGGCACCGGCCCCACGGGACCGGCCGGTGCTGCTTAGCTCCTGTTGGTTGTCCCTCCCGCCCCCGGAGCCGGGGCGGTCGGTGATCCTCCTAGCGACGCCAGATCCCGGGCCGGAGGAGCTCCCGGGCTGACGACTACCTAAGGGTTACTTAGGCAGCGAGCGCGTAGTTATTGGCGCTTATTCTTTTTGCGACGGGTGGTTAACGAGATCATCGTCGCCTTCCTCGGCCCGCTTCCCCTGACTCGACGTCCGAAGTCGAGACCATTCACCCCCTGTGCAGTTGTAGAACCACTGTAACCGGGCATGTCATCCCCATGGACGACACCTCACGCACCGACCACGCCTACCGGGTACCCGGGCACCAGGGCAGCGGCCCCAACTCCCTCGAGACCGACGTCGAGGAGGGCGCCCGGCGTACCAAGAAGGACATCGCCGACGCCGGCGCCTCCGCCACGGGCCAGACAGCACAGGTCCCCGTGAACTCACGGGACGCGGCCACCGGTACGTCGGAGACCTCACCACCCGTCGACGGAGTCCGGATCCCCCGCAAGGACTGACCACGACGTACCATCTGCGGCATGCGCCGGGGGGCCGTGCTGGCCGTGCTGGGACTCGTCCTGGTCGTCAGCGCCCCGAGCGCGACGGCGGTACCCACCGTCACCTTCTCCGCCAAGACCGACAACCTGCCGCAGCCGCTCGTCCTCGGCGAGTGGGACGAGACGCACACGCAGCTGACCGTGACCGGCCTGGCCGCCAACGGCTTCACCAGCAGCTTCGAGTCCGAGTGGACCTCCGACACCGTCAAGCTCGGGCCGAACACCGCCCTGACGCTCGGGGGATCGGTCACGCTGCTGCAGGTGCTCGCCGGCGGCCTTGATCGCCACCTGCTCTTCCGGCTGAAACTCGGCAACCTGAAATGGAGCGGCTGGGCCCGCATCGCCGACTTCGCGCAGGAGGTGCCCAACGCCGCACCCGGCGGCGCGACCACCCTCGCCGCGCTGCCGCTCGGCAAGCTCTTCTACCGGGCGTGCAAGGGCTGCCGTGTCGCGATGGGCGTGCGCTACGGCGGCGGGCACCACGGCACCACCGCGTTCCGCGAGACGCTCGCCCTCTCCTTCAAGTAGCTAGTGACCCTTGGCTCGCCGGCCCAGCTCCCGCGCGACGTCACGGGCCGCGTCGCGCGTCGCCATGTCCTGGCGCTTGTCGTAGTTCTTCTTGCCGCGCGCCAGGGCGATCTCGACCTTCGCCTTGCCGTCCTTGAAGTAGAGCTGCAGCGGCACGATGGTGTGGCCGCCCTCCTTCGTCTTGCCGATCAGCCGGGTGATCTCCGCCTTGTGCAGGAGCAGCTTCCGCGGCCGGCGCGGCTCGTGGTTGGTCCAGGTCCCCTGCGTGTACTCCGGGATGTGTACGCCGTGCAGCCAGACCTCGCCGTCCTTGACCTGCGCGTAGCCGTCGATGAGCGACGCGCGACCGGCCCGCAGCGACTTCACCTCGGTGCCGGTCAGCACGAGGCCGGCTTCCACGACCTCTTCGATCGCGTAGTCGTGCCGAGCCTTCTTGTTCTGCGCGACGAGCTTCCGGCCGACCTCTTTCGGCACCCGCCTCAGCCCCGGTCGGTGCCCGCGTCGGCCACGATGCCGGCGAGGATGTCCACGGCACGCCGCAGCGCCACCTTGCCGTCGGCGGTCGCGAGCACGTCGACGTCCGGCGCGATACCGGTGCCATCGAGGGAGCGGCCGGACGGCGTGCGGTACGTCGCCACCGTCAGCTCGACCGCGGACCCGTCGGGCAGCCGGAAGGGCTGCTGCACGGACCCCTTGCCGTAGCTGGGGGAGCCGACCACGACGGCGCGGCCGCGGTCCTGGAGCGCGCCGGCCACGACCTCGGCGGCGCTCGCGGTGCCGCCGTCGACGAGGACGGCCAGCGACGTGGTCGTGTCGCCGCGCCCGGCCGCGCTGAAGCTCTGCGGCTCCACTCCGCGGCCGGCGTAGCTGACGACGACCCCGCCGTCGAGGAACGCGGACGCGACCTCGACCGCCTCGATGAGCAGCCCGCCCGGGTTGCCGCGCAGGTCCAGCACGATGCCCGAGGTACGCCGCGCCGCGAGCTGGGCGACCAGGTCGCGGACCTGCCGGCCGACACCACGCGTGAACGCCTTGACCTGGATCCGGGTCACCCCGGAGGCCGGCTCGTCGTGCGTCACGTCCGCCGTGTCGACGTCGGCGCGGCGCAGCTCCAGCTCGTGGGTGTCCGCGCCGCTCCGTACCGAGAGAGAGACCTCGGTGCCGGCCGCGCCGCGCAGGGCGCTGACGACGTCGGACACCGCCTGGCCGGACACCGCCCGGCCGCCGACGGACACGACGCGGTCACCGACCTCGAGGCCGGCCGCCGCCGCCGGGGAGGCGGGCAGCACGCTGACCACCTCGATCGCGCCGTCGACATGCCGGGCCAGCCAGAGACCGACGCCGGTGTAGCGGCCGTCGAGCAGCTGCTGGAAGCGCGTGTAGTCGTCGGCCGCGACGTAGGTCGCGTACTTGTCGCCGAGCTTCTTGAGCATCGCCTCGATGGCTACGCGCTGCAGCTCCTCACGCGAGACGTCGGTGGCCGCCTTCTCGCGGATCTGGTCGGCCGCGGAGTCGAGCACGCCGGACTGCGCGGCGTCCGTCGGCGTCGTCCGGCCGACGCGGCCGGCGAGGAAGCCGAAGAGGAAGACGGCGGGCACGATGGCGGCGGCAGAGGTCACCTGCAGCCAGCGCCGTCGCCACGGGGAAGTCACCCGGAAAGGATACGGGCCGCAGCCGCGAAGACCTGCTCGTCGTACCGCCTAGTAGTACTGCATGGGGTTGACCGGCTCGCCGTTCACGCGGGTCTCGTAGTGCAGGTGAGGCCCTGTGGACGCTCCGGTGGACCCGACCCGCCCGACCACCTGCCCGGCGGAGACCTGCTCCCCCACCGTGACGAGCACGGTCGACAGGTGCGCGTACGCCGTCGAGAAACCGTTGCCGTGGTCGACCACGACCAGGTTGCCGAACGTCCCGAGCGGCCCCGCGTGGATGACCTTGCCGGCCTTCGCCGCCTTGACGGACTGCCCGCTCGGCGCGCCGATGTCGATGCCCGCGTGGAAGCGCCTGTAGCCGTAGATCGGGTGGACGCGATAGCCGTAGGGCGACGTGACCGGCCCCTGCGTCGGCCACAGCAGCGTCCCGACCTTGCCGGACCCCTTGCTGCCCTTGCCCGACCCCTTGCTCCGGATGAGTGCCGCGAGACGCCGCGACTCCGCCTGCAGCGCGCGGTACGCCGCGAGGTCGGCGGCGCGCTCGCGCTCGGCCGCGCGCACGGCCGCCTCGTGCGCATCGCTGCGCAGCCCGACGTCGATGCGAGCGGCCTCGGCCGCGCGGGTGAGTGCGAGCACCCGCTCGAACGCCGCC
>CAZYXZ010000052.1:0-23638 GCA_964651395.1 uncultured Frankiaceae bacterium | reverse complement strand
TCGGCAACGGCATCGAGCTGGCCGACTACCCCGAGCTGCCGCCGGCGGGGGGTGCGCGCCTGCGTGTCGTCTCGATCGGCGACCCGACCTCGCCGTCACACGGCGTCGCCGACCTGCTCGCCCTGGCCGCCGCGATGCCGGAGGTCGACTTCGACCTGGTCGGTCCCGCGCCTTCCGCGGTGCCGGGCAACGTGACGCGGCACGGCGTGCTGCGCCGCGCGGAGTACCTGCCGGTCTTCGCCGGGGCGGTGGCGGGCATCGGGCCGCTCGGCCTGCACGAGGTCGGGAAGTCGGAGGCGTCGTCGCTGAAGGTCCGCGAGTACTTCGCCTGCGGGCTCCCCGCCGTCCTCGGCGGCAGCGACACCGACTTCGCGCAGCCGGTCGAGCACGTCTTCGAGGTGCCGAACCGGGCAGGCGGCGTGCTGGAGCGGGTCGACGACCTGCGTTCCTGGCTGGCCGCGTGGCAGGGCCGACGGGTGCCCCGCGCTGACGTCGCGCATCTGGACGTCGCGGTGAAGGAGACGGCGCGCGTCGAGTTCCTCAGAGCCGTGCAGGATGATGGTCCGTGATCGTGATCCTCGACTACGGGGTCGGCAACCTCGGGTCGATCTACCGGATGCTGCGCAAGCTGGGCGCGGACGTCGCGGTGTCCGGCGACCGGCAGGTCGTGGCGGACGCGTCGCATCTCGTGCTCCCGGGCGTCGGCGCGTTCGACCACAGGATGACCAGCCTCGAGCGTTCCGGGCTGCGGGACGAGCTGGACCGCCGGGTCCGGGCCGGCGTCCCCCTCCTCGGCATCTGTCTTGGGCTGCAGATGCTCGGCCGGCGCAGCGACGAAGGGTCCGCCGACGGCCTCGGCTGGCTCGACATCGAGACGGTCCGGCTGCCGGCGGCCGACCGGCTGCCGGTCCCGCACATGGGCTGGACCCCGGTCGAGGTACGACGACCGGTGCCGTTGCTCGCGGGACTGGACGCGGGTCCGGAGTTCTACTTCGCGCACTCGTTCCAGGTCCGGCCGGACCGCGCGGACGACGTGGTGGCCACGTCTCGGTACGGCGCCGAGTTCGCCTGCGTCATCGCGCGGCAGAACATCAGCGGGGTGCAGTTCCATCCGGAGAAGAGCCACTCCGGCGGCCGGCGGCTGTTCGCCAACTTCGCGGGTCTGGCATGAGCCGTCCGCGAACCCGGGTCATCCCCGTCCTGCTCCTCGATGGCGGCCAGCTCTGGAAGACCACGCGGTTCGCCGACCCGGTCTACGTCGGCGACCCGATCAACACGACGCGCATCTTCAACGACAAGGAGGTCGACGAGCTGGTCCTGCTCGACGTGGGCGCCACGCGCGACCGGCGGCCGCCGGACCTCGAGCTGCTCGCCGCCCTCGCCGAGGAGTGCTTCATGCCGCTCTGCTACGGCGGGGGGGTGCGCGGCACCGACGACGTGGCGGCGCTGCTCGCCATCGGCATGGAGAAGGTGTCGCTGGGCGCCGTCGCCGTCGACGACGAGGGCGTGGTGGCCGAAGCGGCGAGCCTCTTCGGCCGGCAGAGCGTGGTCGTCTCCGTGGACGTCCGGCCCGGGTCCGCGGGCCGCCACACGGTCTTCGTCGACAACGGACGCCGCGACACCGGCCGCGACGTGCTCACCCACGCGCGACGGGTCGTCGAGCTCGGCGCCGGCGAGCTGCTCCTCACCGCCATCGACCGCGAGGGGACCGGCGCCGGCTACGACCGCGACCTGGTCCGGACGGTGTGCGCCGCGGTGGACGTGCCGGTCGTCGCGCACGGCGGCGCGGCCGGGCTCGCCGATCTCGCGCACGCCCGCGAGGACGGGGCCTCCGCGGCGGCCGCGGGCAGCCAGTTCGTCTTCCACGGCCCGTGGCGGGCAGTGCTGGTCACGTACCCCGAACGCGCGGAGCTGCCCGCCCTGGTCGCCGCGGAGTCTCGGGAGGCCGGGCGTGGCTGAGTGGCGGGAGTGCGTTCGCTGCGTGATGGACACGTCGGACCCCGAGATCAGCTTCGACGCCGCCGGCGTCTGCAGCCACTGCCGGGGCTACGACGCTCACGTCGCGCGGGCGGCGCCGCGCAAGGAACGGCTCGAGGACGCCGTACGCCGGGTGCGGGCGGCCGGCCGCGGCCGTGAGTACGACTGCGTCATGGGCGTCAGCGGCGGCGTCGACAGCTCGTACACAGCCCTGCTGGCGGTGCGGTCCGGGCTCCGACCGCTGGCCGTCCACCTCGACAACGGATGGAACTCCGAGCAGTCGGTGCGCAACATCCAGCGCGTCGTCGAGGGGCTGGGGCTCGACCTCTACACCCACGTCGTCGACTGGCGGGAGTTCCGTGACCTCCAGCGCGCGTTCATGAAGGCCGGCGTCGTCGACCTGGAGATGGTCAGTGACCACGCGATCGTCGCGATCGCCTACCACCTGGCCCTCGGGCTCGGGCTGCGGTTCATCGTCAGCGGAGAGAACACGGCGACCGAGGCGGTGCTGCCGACCGCGTGGGTGCACCGCAAGTCGGACCTGCGCAACCTCCGGGCGATCCATGCCGCACACGGGGAACGCGACGTGCGCACGTTCCCGACCGGGAGCACCCTTCGGCTGCGCTGGTGGCAGGTCGTCCGGCGGATCGAGACGGTCCGCCTGCTCAACCTCGTCGAGTACGACAAGGAGGCCGCCAAGGCCGAGCTGGGGCGTGAGATCGGCTGGGTGGACTACGCCGGCAAGCATTTCGAGTCACTGATCACCCGCTTCTACCAGGCGCATCTCCTGCCGACGAAGTTCGGCATCGACAAGCGACGCGCGCACCTGTCCTCGCTGATCTGTGCCGGGCAGCTGCGTCGCGAGGAGGCGGTCGCGGAGCTCGCCGAGCCGCTCTACGACCCGGTCCTGCTGCGCACGGACCGCGAGTACTTCTGCAAGAAGCTCGGCTTCAGCGCCGAGGAGTTCGACACGCTCATGGGCGAGCCGCCGCGCCCGCACTCGGCCTACGCGTCCGAGGACTCCTACCTCGACCCGCTGCGCCGCGTGCTGAGGCGGGGCCGCTGACGTGGAGGCCGCGGACTGCATGGACCTGATCAACGCCATCGAGGCGGCCGTACCGGTCGCGGAGTGGCGCGGAGCAGGGGTGGACGCCTGGCCGCTGGTTCGCAGTCACCTGTTCTACGCCGGGACGGGGCTCGGGCACGGACCGACGCCGGCGTCGCGACCCGTGGCGCTGGCCCGGACGGCGACCCGCACCGCCTCCGGGCTGTCGTCGCGCGCGCGCCAGCGCGTCCGTGACCGGGCGCACGAGGCGGAGCTGCGCCCCGTCGACGTGCTCATGCTCGGTGACCCGAGCTCGCGCGTGCTGCTGGAGGGCCGCTGGTACGACCGGCACTGCGACACCCTCGTCGACACCCTCGACGAGATGGGGCGCACCGCGCTGCACCTCGAGCCGCTGCACGTCTACCGCGCGCCGCGGCACCGTCCGTCGCGGCCGGTGCAGCTCGCGCTCGACGCCGACCGCCTGCGTAGCCGCGTGTCGTCGGCAGCCGTGGACCTGCCCGGACACGCCGACTTCCTCCGGCTCCTCGGACAGCACCTGCCGGTTCCCCCGCCGGTACGCCGGGAGGCGGTGGCCGCGCAGGTGACGCAGCTCGCGGCGATGGCCACCCGCTTCGACCGCGTCGTCGCGGCCGCCCGGCCCCGGCTGGCGTTGGTGGTCGACTACGGGCTCCCGCACATGGCCTTCCACGTCGCCTGCCGTCGGGCCGGCGTACCGAGCGTGGACCTCCAGCACGGTCTGCAGGGGCCGCTGCACTTCGCCTACGCGCGCTGGCACAACCTGCCGCCCGGCGGCTACCCGGAGCTGGCGCGGTACTTCTGGGTGTGGAGCGACTTCGAGGCGACCGCGATCGACGCGTGGGGACGGGTGACCGGTGGACATGAGGCGGTCGTCGGCGGCGACCCGTGGCTCCAGCGTTGGACCGATGCGGACTCCGCGCAGGTGCGCGAGTACGACGCCCGGTTCGCCGACCTGGGCGGGGTCGCGCCGGGCGACGCTCACGTCCTCGTGACGCTGCGCTGGGGTACCGACGACGACAGCCTGGCGGCGATCCTCGCCGCGGTGAGTGCCACGCCGGGCATGCGGTGGTGGCTGCGCGACCATCCCGGGGCGACCGAGCCGGAGCGGCAGCGGCTGCGCCGCGCGCTGCTCGGCCACGGGCGGCTGGCCGGCGACAGCGCGGTCGCCACCGAGTGGCCGCTTCCCGCGCTGCTGCGGCACATGGACGTCCACGTCACGCACAACTCCTCGGCGGTCATCGAGGCAGCCGTCTTCGGCGTGCCGTCGGTGCTCACCGACCCGGAGGGGCCCGGCTACTTCCCCGAGCAGGTCGAGGCCGGACTGGTCTCACTGGTGCCGGCGAGCGCGCTCGCCCCCGAGGTCCTGCGCGTCGCCGCCGCCCGGCCCCGTGCCGAGCGGCGGATTCCGCAGCTGCCGGACCGTCGCCGCGAGGTGCTCAGCCGCCTGCTCGGTTAGCCGGCGTCGCCGCCGGCCGCACCGTTAGCCGGCGTCCCCGCCGGCTTGGGCCATCGCGCGGAACCGGGCGTTGTTCCGGAGCAGCTGGCGGTAGGAACCGACGGCGGCGATGGTCGCGTCCTGGACGAAGACCACGCGGTCGCAGTCGCGAACCGTGTTGAGCCGGTGGGCGACCATGACCAGCGTGTGTGACTCGCGGAGGGCGGCGAGCGCCGCCGCCAGCCGGGCTTCGGTGAGCGAGTCGAGGGCCGAGGTGCCCTCGTCGAACACCAGCACGCGCGGCCGGCGGTAGAGCGCCCGGGCGATCGCCACGCGCTGGCGCTGCCCGCCCGAGAGCCGCGTGCCGCGTTCGCCGACGACGGTGTCCAAGCCCTGGGCGGCCCAGTCCGCGAGGTCGTCCAGCTGGGCCATCCGCACGGCGTCCGCGAGGGCGGCCTCGTCGACCTGGTCCGGGGGTACGCCGAAGGCGATGTTGGCGCGCAGCGTGTCGTCGAGCAGGAACACCTGCTGCGACACCACTCCGAGCGTCCGTTGCCATCCGCGCTCGTGACCGGCCAGCGGCACGCCGTCGACGAGCACCGTGCCGGCCGTGGGAGTGAGCAGGCCGGTCAGGATGTCGGCCAGCGTGCTCTTGCCGCCGCCGGTCGGCCCGACGATCCCCACCGACTCGCCGGCCGCGATGGTGAGGTCGATGTCGCGCAGGACGTCGACGTCCGTGCCGGCGTACCGGAAGCCGACGCCGCGCAGCTCGATCTCCTCCTCGAACCGCAGCGCCGGTGGCGACGGGCCGTCGGCCGGCTCGGGGATGACACGGAGATCGGCCACGATCTGGTCGAGCGCAGCGCCGCCGAAGCGCATCGTGTTGCGCTGCGTGACGATCCGGTTCACGGACGGGAGGACCCGCAGGACGGCGTACGCGAACAGGCCGAGGACGCCGATCGAGTCGCCCGCGGTGCCGGAGCGCAGCACGGTCACCCAGAGGAACACGACGATGAAGACGATGGCGGCGGTCTCGATGACGATGCGCGGCACGTCGGTGAGCGTGGCCCGCAGGTAGTTGGTCCGGGCCACCTGGCGGCGGCTGACGAGGAACCGGCGCTCGAACTCCGCGCTGCCGTCGTAGAGCCGGATGTCGCGCACTCCCTGCAGCGACTCCTGGAGGACGCCGAGCATCTCCTGCACCCCGGCCTGCTGCTGGTGGCCGAGTGCCGTGAGCTTCGGGTGCAGCAACCGGGCGAGCAGGAGCACCGCGGGTGCGAGGATCACCGCCGCGAGGAGCGTGGCCAGCGGCGCGGACACGACCAGCACCGTGACGACGGCGAACACGGTGAGCGTCTCGGCGAGGATCGAGATGCCGGGGATGAGGATGAAGTAGACGACCTTGTCGACCGCGTCGTAGGCGTTGCGGACCGACTCGCTCGAGCTCCGGCTGAGGTGCCACTCGTAGGGCATGGCCAGGTAGCCGCCGAGCAGGCGCCGGCCCAGTGCGGCACCGGCCGCGTGCGCGGTGCGGTGCTGCGCGTAGGCCTGGCCGGACACCAGCAGCGCGCGCAGGACGAAGAAGACCGCGACCGCCACCGCCAGCCAGCCGAAGAACGTCGCATCGGTGGAGCCGGCGAAGTGCTGGCGCACGTCGCCGACGACGGGGAGGGAAGGTGCGTCGTCGCGTCGGGTGACGAGCGCGACGACGAAGAAGATGAGCAAGGCCGCGACCACCTCGACCAAGCTGACCACGACGCCGAGCAGCACGAGAGCGAGCCAGCGGCCGCGGTCCGGTCCGATCACCTGGCTGCTCTGCCGTAACGTGTCCCTCAGGCTCGCGCCGCTCTCCTGGCTCATGCGGTCGGCTTCTCGAACAGCCACCAGGTGACGTCGTCCCATCCGGCGTCGCGGCCGAGGAAGCCCTCGCTGCGCAGCGCGAGCCCGGGGAAGCGCGCGGCGAACAGGCCGCCGTAGTCGCGGCGGAAGAGCGCCCCCTCCTCGCCCCGGTAGGGCACCTCCTCCGTCTGCGCGGCGTAGTACTCGCCGCAGAACACGTAGCGACGCGACGTGCGCACCATCTCGTCCATCACCTGGGGGAGCGACTCCTCGGGCTGGTGGATCAGGACGCCCATGGTGAACACGAGGTCGAACCAGCCGTCGCGGAACGGCAGATCCCGAGCGTGCCCCCAGACCGCGTTGACGTCGGGGTATGCCGACCGCAGCCCGGCCAACGCCTTGTGGTTGACGTCGAGGCCGACCACCTCGGCCGGGCCGACCGCGTCGGCGACCCAGCGCAGGTTGCCGCCGAGGTTGCAGCCGACCTCGAGGACGCGCCGCACCTCGATCGCGGACAGCAGCTCGTCCCAGAACGGCTTCCGCGCGTCGTACGCCGTCGCGTTGCGGTCGACGTAGGCGTCGCCGAACTCGCCGGTCCAGAGCTGCTCGAGGCGGACGGCGTCCGTGGGCTCCTGGTTCACGCGTCTCCTACGCCCGGACCGGCACGCCGTGCGCGCGCAGGTAGGCCTTGGCCTCGAGCGGGGTCTGCTCGGTGAAGTGGAACACGCTGGCCGCCGCCACCGCGGCGGCGTCGGCCTCGAGCACGGCCGCGGCGAGGTCGGCGTAGCTGCCCGCACCTCCGGACGCGATGACCGGGATGCCGACCGCGTCGGCGACGCGACGGACGGTGTCCAGGTCGTAGCCGGACATGGTGCCGTCGCGGTCGATCGAGGTGAGCAGGATCTCGCCCGCGCCGAGCTCCTCCATCTGCCGGGCCAGCGCCACCGGGTCGAGGCCGGTCGCCTGGGTGCCGCTGCGGGTCCACGCCCACGTGCCGGTCTCGTCGGTGCGCGTGTCGATAGCGACCACCACACACTGCGCGCCGAACCGTGCGGACGCCTCGCGCACCAGATCGGGAGTCTCGACCGCCGCGGTGCAGAGCGCGACCTTGTCGGCGCCCACCCGCAGCAGGCGGCGCACGTGCTCGAGAGTGCGGACCCCGCCGCCGACGGTGAGCGGCATGAAGCACTCGTCCGCGATCTCGTCCACCAGGTCGTAGTCGGGTTCCCGCGACTGGATCGTCGCGGTGACGTCGAGGAAGACCAGCTCGTCGACGTCGCGGAGGTTGTAGACCTTCACCGCCTGCATGACCCCGCCCACGGCCCGCCGGGAGTCGAACTGCACACCCTTGACCAGGCCGACGTCGCGGTAGAGCAGTGTGGGGATCACCCGGACCTTCAGCACGGCTCAGACCTCGAGGAAGTTGGTCAGCACGCGGAAGCCGTGACGCTGGCTCTTCTCCGGGTGGAACTGCACGCCGTGGACGTTGCCCTGCTCGACCGCGCTCGTGAACCCGTCGCCGTACGGCGTGCTGGCCGCGACGACGTCGCCGTCCACGGCCTCGAGCCGGTAGCTGTGCACGAAGTAGAAGTCGGCCTGGTCGGGGACGCCGCGGAACAAGGTCGCACCGGGCCGGGCGTGCACCTCGTTCCAGCCCACGTGCGGGACTCGGCGGTCCGGCTCGGTCGGCTGGAGTCGGACGACGGAACCGTTCACCCAGCCGAGGCCCTTGGACTCGCCGCCCTCGATGCCCACCGCGGCGAGCAGCTGCATGCCGAGACAGACGCCGAGGAACGGCGCGCCGCCGACGAGGACCTCTTCGGCCAGTGCCTCGTCCATCCGGTTGGCACGCAGGTTGTCCATGGCCTCCGTGAAGGACCCGACGCCCGGGAGGATGATCCGGTCGGCGCGGGCCAGCTCTCCGGGTTGGTCGGTGATGTAGGCGCGTGCGCCGCACTCCTCGACCGCCCGGCGTACCGAGTCGAGGTTGCACAGGCCGTAGTCGACGATGGCGACGGTGTTGGTCACGGCGCCGGCTCGTTGTCGTAGTTGGTCTTCGTGAGGTTGCCGCGTGCGTCCTTGACCAGCTCGCCGTGGCGATCACGGAGGAAGAGCCGCTTGTTGGTGAACCGGTCGCAGACCCCGACGAACTCTTCGAGCGTCAGGTCGATGTCGTCGAGCAGCTCCTCGAGGGGGACGCCCAGGTAGGTCCAGGGAAAGCGTCCGTCGTGACGGGTGACCAGGTCGACGGCGTCGGCGCGGGTGAGACGACCACGGCGCACGTGCATGCTCGCGTGGTCGGTTGCGCGACCGAACCCGTACTTGAGGAACTTGAAGTAGTCGTGGACGCCGGTCTGGACGTTGTCGAGGTTCTCGTACGCGGCCAGCGTGCCCTCGACGAAGTGCGGCCAGGTCTCGAGGCCGTGCGCCTGGGCCACGAGCGCGTTGCCCCAGCCGTCCCACGGCAGGAAGTGGCCGAGGAACAGACCGGTGACCCCGAGCGCGGCCAGCTCCTCGTCGCCGGGGTAGGTGTACTGGATGAGGTCGCGCGGCTCGATGCCGACCTGACCGACCAGGTCCGAGACGCGCAGCCCGAGCAGGCCGCCGAACTCCTCGAGCCAGCGGCGGGTCAGAGTCTGGCCCTGCGCGGCCGCCGCCGGGCCGCCGTACTCGTTCTGCGAGTTCTCTCCCCAGACCAGCAGCGGGATGCGCATCTGCACCGCGATGCGCACCGGCACCGTGAAGATGGCGACGTGCTCCGGCCAGGAGATGTCGCCGACCTGGGTGAGCGTGAGCTTGTTGATCCGCCGGCGGACGACCGGGTTGGTGGTGACCTCCACGTAGTCGACACCGAGCCGCTTGAGGTTCTCGATGTTGCGCCGGCCGATGTCGGAGAGCTTGTCGGTGGTCGCCGTGACGCAGAGCGGGTTCATCCCGAGCTCGAGCATCCGCACGACCTGGTACGTGCTGTCCTTGCCGCCGCTGACGGGGACGACGCAGTCGTAGTTGCTGCCGTCGGGGGACCGGTAGCGGTCGAGGATGGCCATGAGCTCGGTACGCCGGGCAGCCCAGTCGACCTCGACGCGCTGCTCGTAGTGGCGGCAGGCGCTGCACACGCCCTCGTCGTCGAAGAGGATGTCCGGCTTCGTCTCCGGCAGGACGCAGCGCGTGCAGTACCGGATCACGACGAGACCTCCACCCCGGGATTGTCCCAGGTCAGCAGCTGCATTCCCTCGCGTGAACCATCGGTCGAGAAGCCCGCCGCCTGGAACAACCGCAGCGAGGCCGCGTTGCCCGGATGGACCGCGGCCACCAGCCGGGTCACCTGCACCCCGTGACGCACGACGTCCTGCAGCAGGCCCAGCGTCCGTCCGGCGAGGCCACGGCCGCGCGCCTCGGGGGCGACCGCGATGCTCACCTCGGCCACCCCGCTCACCACGTCCAGTCGGGTCGTGGCCACCGCCGCGCCGTCCACCTCGGCGATCCACAGCGGCGTGCCGGGATCGTCGAGCCGCGCGGCGTACCACCGCGCGTGGTCGGCGGGCGCGACCGCAGCGCCGGTGCCGCTGAACCGCACGGCGTCCGGGTCGTTGCGCAGTGCGAGGACGAAGTCCGCGTCGGTCTCCTCGGCCGGGCGCAGGGCGAGCTCTCCGGCTGCCGGTGCGCCGGACCGCCCGGCCACCCGGAGCACCTCGCGCCAGGAGCCGGCTGTCGTCCGCGCGACGATGCCGCGGACCCGTTCGAGGTCGGCCGGCGTGTCGACGGTCCACCGCTCGCGGCCGAGCGGCTCAGGGCAGCGCAGGTTGGCCAGCCGGAACCGCTCCGGGCGCCGGTAGAGGAAGGGCGTGACGTGCTCGCGCTCGACCGGGTCCGTCGCCTCCGCGGCCGCTGTGGCCAACGCCGCCGCGGACATCACTTCCACGTCGAGGCCCTTGGGGAAGGTTCGCGGCAGGACGTTCGTCGCGTAGTCGGCGTCCCGGGCCTCGCGCAGCGCGATGACGTCGGCCACCACCTGCGGGTCGATCAGCGGGCAGTCCGCCGTGAGGCGGACGACCGCGCGCGGTGCCCGGTCCTGCAGCGCGAGTGCGAAGCGCGCGAGCACGTCCTGCTCGGGACCGCGGACCACGGCGACACCGGCCGCAGACGCGAGCTCGGCGACCGGGTCGTCGCGCTCGAGCGTGCTCGTGGCGAGCACGATCTCCGCGACCGGCAGGCCGGCGATCCGGTCGAGCAGGAAGGCGAGCATCGGCCGGCCGCCGAGGTCGGCCAGGACCTTGCCGGGCAGCCGCGTGGACCCCGTTCGTGCCTGCACGACGCAGAGCACGCCGCCGTCAGAGGAGGGCACAGATCTCCTCCGCGACGCGCTGCGGTCCGCCGCCGTCGACGTACGACGTGGCCGCAGCGGAGAGCGCGAGTCGCCGGGCAGAGTCGGCACACAGGGCAAGGGTGACCCCGGCCGCGTCGGTCAGCGACGCGCGGGCCACGGCGCCGGCCTGCTCTGCGCCGGCGACCGCGCGCTCCTGGTTGGCAGCGAGCTGGACGGCGACGGTCGGCCGGCCGAGCAGCAGCGACTCCAGCATCGTCACGCCGGCCGCGGTGACGACGACGTCCGCTGCCGTGAGGTCGGCGGCGAGCGAGTCGGCGCCGACGACCGGGACGACGCCGTCCGGGACCACGGTGCTGCCCCACGCTCCGATCACGAGCCGCACCTCCAGCTCCGGCGCTCCAGCGACGATGCCGGCGGCGATCGACGCGCCGGCGCCCTCGGTGTCGGCCGCACCGGTCGTGACCAGCACGAGGCGGGCCGGGTCCTGCGGAGGGGGCGGCGGACCGGCCGCCGATGGGACGAGCGCGTAGCGCGGCCCGCGCAGCACGACACCCGCCTTCGCGTAGGCGTCCGGCCGGCCGCCCGGGTTCGGGTCGACGAGCAGGTCGACGGCCAGGTCGCGCTCCAGGTCCTCTACGGCGACGACCACGCGCGCCGGGAACGTCAGGGCGTCGTCCGCCCGGCGCAGGTACGAGTCGACGACCAGGACGTCCGCCGGTTGCGGCTCGGTGCCGAGCGTGACCTCGAGCCCCCGCGTGGTCAGCGCCCGGGCCAGCGTCTGCATCCGGGACCGGTGGCCGAGTCCCACACCCGGCCCTTCGTCGTAGACCAGGGCCACGGTCGTCATACGAGGTCCCAGGTGATGACCTCGTCCTCCTCGATGTCGCGGGCCGCGGTCCTGCCGACCAGCTCGTCCAGCTGGCGCGGCGGGACGCCGTGCCCGGGACGCTTCACCGTGAGCATCTCCGCGGTGATCACCGTGCCACGCGGGATGTCGCGGGCGGCGACCACGGATCGGCGCGCCTTCGTGTACATCTCCTGCGCCTCGAGATCGGACGGCCCGCTCTTGAGGCCGTCACCCAACGCGGACTCGACGTCGCGGATCTGCCGGACCAGCTCCACGAGCTCGTCAGGCTCGACCGCGAACGGGTGGTCCGGCCCGGGCTGCGCACGGTCGAGGGTGAAGTGCTTCTCGACGAGGTTCGCCCCGATCGCGACCGCGGCGGTCGCGACGTGGCTGCCCAGCGTGTGGTCGGACAGCCCGACCGGGACGCCGAACGTCGCCTTCATCGCCGGGATCGCCCGCAGGTTCATGATCCGCGGCGGAGCTGGATAGAGGGATGCGCACTGGAGCAGGCAGATGTCGCGGGCGCCGCCGGCGCGCGCAGCGTCGACGGCCTCCTGGATCTCCTCGTTCGTGGCCATACCGGTGGAGAGGATGACCGGCCGGCCCTTGCTGCCGATGTAGCCGACGAGTCCCAGGTCGACGATCTCGAACGAGGCCACCTTGAACGCCGGCACGCCGATCGCGTCGAGCTCGTCGACTGCGGCCCGGTCGAACGGCGAGCTGAGGAACTCGATGCCCTGGTCGCGCGCGTGCCGGGCCAGCTGCGCCTGCCATGCGCGGGGAAGGGCGAGGGATTCCAGCAGCTCGTGCGCCGGCTGCGCCCCGAGCTCGCCGAGGTAGTCGAAGCGCGGGGTCTTCGTCGAGTAAAGATCCTTGCCGGTGTAGGTCTGGAACTTCACGGCGTCCGCGCCGGCGCGCACGGCGACGTCCACGAGCCGCAGTGCGGTGTCGAGGTCACGGTTGTGGTTGGCGCCCGCCTCGGCGATGACGTAGCAGGGATGGCCGTCGCCGACCATCCGCCCGCCGAGGGCGACGGTCACAGCAGCGCCAGGAGAGAGGCGACGACATGGTCCTGCTCCGCGTCCGTGAGTCCCGCGTGCAGCGGCAGGGAGAGCAGGGCCTCGTACGCGCGCTCGGTCTCCGGGAACTGCGCCGGCGACAGGCCGAGGTCGGCGTAGAGCGGGTGCCGGTAGATGGGCACGTAGTGCACCTGTGCACCGACGCCCGCCGCGTGCATCCCGTCGTACACGCGCCGTCGGTCCGGCACGCGAACCGGGAACAGGTGGTAGGCGTGCGTCGCACCGGGCGCGGCATGAGGCGGCAGCTGGACCGCCGTGCCGGCCAGCAGCTCGTCGTAGCGCGCGGCCAGGGCGGTGCGCCGCTCGAGGAACGCGCCCAGCCGGCGGAGCTGCGAGGTGCCGAGCGCGCACTGCAGGTCGGTGATCCGGTAGTTGTAGGCGAGCTCGGTGATCTCGTAGTACCAGCCGCCGTGTTCCGGCTGGCGGACCATGCCGTGGTTGCGGAAGCGGCGCATCCGGTCCGCAAGGTCCGCGGAGTTGGTGGTGACCGCGCCGCCCTCGCCGGTGGTGATCGTCTTCACCGGATGGAAGGAGAAGACGCAGAGGTCTGAGCGAGCGCAGTTGCCCACCGGGCCGTCCGGGGTCATCGCCCCGAGGGCGTGTGCGGCGTCCTCGATGACGACGCGCGGTCGGTGGGCCAGGGTCGAGAGGTCCATGGGGCGGCCGGCGTAGTGGACGGCGACGAGTGCGTCGTACGCCGGTGGGAGCCGCGCGGGGTCGAGGCAGAGGGTGTCCGGGTCGATGTTGACGAACGCGGCCTCGGCGCCGACGTAGCGTGCGCAGCTCGCACTCGCCGCGAAGGACAGCGGGGACGTGACGACGACGTCGCCGGGACCGAGCCCCGCGGCGGCGGCCGCGGCATGCAGCGCCGCCGTCCCGCTGCTGAAGGCCACCGCGTGCTCGGCTGCCACGGTGGCGGCGAGCTGCGTCTCGAACTCCTCGACGTACGGACCGGTCGTCAGCCAGTCACCCTTCAGGACGCCGACGACCGCCGCGATGTCGTCGTCGTCCACCGACTGGCGGCCGTACGGGATCACGGGAGCAGCGACGCGAGCTGGTCCGGGCGCAGCCACTGGTCGTTGGTGTCGCTCGCGTAGACGAAGCCGTCCTCGAGCGGCTTGCCCTCGGCCCAGCGCTCGTCCTCCGTCCACCACGGCTGTTCGGGGAGGACGACGTAGACGTCACCCGCGTCGACCGCATGCCGGCTCTCGTCGGCGGTCAGCAGGATCTCGTGCAGCTTCTCGCCCGGCCGGATGCCGATCACGTCCCGCGGCAGGCCCGGCGCCATCGCCTCGGCGAGGTCGACGACGCGCATCGACGGGATCTTGGGGATGAACACCTCACCGCCGGTCATCGCGCCGAGCGCGTAGACGACGAGGTCGACGGCCTGGGGCAGGGTGATCCAGAACCGGGTCATGCGCTCGTCGGTGATGGTGAGCCGTCCCGCGTGGACCTGCTGCTGGAACAGGGGCACCACCGAACCGCGCGAGCCGACGACGTTGCCGTAGCGGACGCAGGCCAGACGCGTCGGTGACTGGGCGGCGTACGCGTTGCCCTGCACGATGATCTTCTCGGCGCACAGCTTGGTCGCGCCGTAGAGGTTGACCGGGTTGACCGCCTTGTCGGTGGAGACGCCGAGGACGCGCGGCACCCCCGCGTCGATGGCGGCGTCGACGACGTTCTGGGCGCCGATGACGTTGGTCTGGATGGCCTCGAACGGGTTGTACTCGCAGGCCGGCACCTGCTTCATCGCGGCGGCGTGGATGACGATGTCAGCGCCCTTGGCGGCGCGGACCAGCCGGGCTCGGTCGCGAACGTCGCCGATGAAGTAGCGCACCTGGTCGTCGCCGAACCTCGCTCGCGACTCCGACTGCTTGAGCTCGTCGCGCGAGTACAGCCGGATCACGGCGTCCGGCCAGTCCGCGAGGACGCGGCTGGTGAACGCCGTGCCGAACGAACCGGTGCCACCGGTGAGCAGAATCGTCGTCCCCGAGAGATCCATGTCGGTCATCATCCTTGCTCATGCGCCCCGCGCCCGTCACGAACCCGCGGTGCGCGCCTGGACATGCTGCTCCGGCCCAGCCCGTAGATTCCTGACCATGCCTGCCCCGCTCGCCATGCGCCGCCCGCGGGACGTGCTGCTGATGCTCATGGACATCGCCGTCGGGGTCGGTGTCGCGCGGCTGGCCTACCGGCTGCGCTTCGAGGACGTGACCGTGCCCGCGCCGCTGGCGGAGCGCTACTGGGCGGCGACCTTCGTCGTCGCGCTGCTGCTCATCGTGGCCGGTCGCGCGAGCGGGCTCTACCGACGCGGCGCGGTCCGTGCCGGGGTGACCAACGTGCCGGAGGCTTTCGAGGCGGGTGTGCTGGTCGGCGTCGGGCTGTACCTGGTCAACGTCGTCTTCTACGGCGGTGACCTGTCACGCGCCTGGATCGGCCTGGTCGCCTTCGGCGCGATGATCTCCGGGATCGTGACCCGGGGAGCGGTGCGCCGTGGTCGCCGGCTGCTCGTACCCTTCGGGATCGGTCTCGAGCGCTACGCGCTGGTCGGCGACGACGCGGGTGCGCGCCGGCTCTACGACGACCTGACGCGGGCACCGGGCGCTCCGTTCCGCATCGTCGAACGGCTGCGCGGCGACCAGACGCCGGAGGATCTCGCGGCGAGCGCGCTGCGGCTGCGTGTGGACGGCCTCGTGGTCCCCGCCGGCGCGCTCACCGAGAGTGACGCCGCGCGCCTCGCCGCGTCCCTGTCGGGTGCCGGAGTCGACGTCCTGCTCGCGCCCGGGCTGCGCGGGCTCGACCTGCGCGTGGCCAGCGTCGCGATGCTGCACGGCGTCCCGCTGCTCCGCGCGGCGGGTCTCACGCCGCGGCGTCGTGCCGTGCGCCAGCGTGAGCTGCGCAGCCGGCGAGGGGTAGCCATCCTCGGCACGCGCGGCATTCCGGCGAACTACGGCGGGTTCGAGACCTTCGCCGAGCGGTTGGCGCTCGACCTGGTCGCGGCAGGAGTCCCGGTCGCCGTCTACTGCCGCAGCCACTACGCGACGGCCGGTCGCGAGTGGCGCGGCATCCGTCTGGTGACGCTGCCGACGATCCGCAACAAGTACCTCGACACCGTCGTGCACACCGCGCTCTCGTCGTTGCACCTGGTGCTGCGCACGCGCATCCGCGACGTCGTGCTCTGCAACTCAGCGAACGCCCCGACGCTACCGCTGCTTCGCGCCGCCGGCCGCCGCGTGATCCTCAACGTCGACGGCCTCGAGTGGCGGCGTACGAAGTGGGGCATCGCCGGACGCGCCTGGTACCGCATGGGGGAGTGGATGTCGGTGCGGATGGCATCCGTGCTGGTGACCGACGCGGAGGAGGTACGCACCTACTACCGGGTCCGTCACGACGCCGACTCCGTGATGATCCCGTACGGCGCGGACCTGCTCACACGGGGGGAGCCTCCGCTGCCTCCCGAACTCGCCGTGGAGCAGGACTGCTTCTTCCTCTACGTGTCGCGCTGGGAGCCGGAGAACAACCCGGACCTCGTCGCGGAGGCGCACGCCCGCTCCGGCGTGACGCTGCCGTTGGTGATGCTCGGCGGGGCGACCTACGACGACGCGATCGAGGCCCGGGTCCGCGCGGTCGCGGCCCCGCACGCTGTCCTGCCGGGCCCGCTGTTCGGCGACGACTACCTCGCGCTGCAGGCCGGCGCGCGCGCGTACATCCACGCGACGGAGGTGGGCGGTACGCACCCCGCGTTGATCGAGGCGCTGGGCGCGGGCAACCCGTGCCTCGTCCTCGACACCCCGGAGAACCGTGAGGTGGCCGGCGATGCGGCGCGCTACTTCGCCGACGCCGAGGAGCTGGCCGAGCTGCTTCGCGAGGTCGCCGCGCTGACGCCGCGGAAGCTCTCGGGAATGCGCAAGAAGTCCCGGGAGTACGCCGCTGCGCACTTCTCGTGGTCGGTTGTGAACGCGGCCTACCTCGAGCTGCTGCGAGGCTCCGAGAAGTCGTAGGTGACGCCGGTCAGCTGCTCCGACAACGTCCAGAGCCGAGCAGCGGCGACGGCGTCCCGGCTGGCCGAGGTGCGCATCGCGGGGTGCGGGTGGCCGCGCGTGCCGAACAGTCGGTCCGGCCCGAAGTAGTCGCCGCTGCGCACCTCGGGCATCGTCGCGGCGTACAGCTGTGGCAACGCGCCCATGGCGTCGGTCTGCGCGAAGATCCGGTTGCCCAGCGTCATGATCCGTTCCGCCGTGCGGTTGCCGGACGCCTGTGCACCCGCGGTCTGCAGGTGGGTGGCGGCGTACCCGGGGTGCGCCGCGGCCGAGACCAGGAGCTCCCCGCCGCGCCGGCCGAGCTCCTCCATGAACAGCAGGTTGGCCAGCTTCGACTGCGAGTACGCCGTCCACTTGCTGTAGCGGTGGTGCTCCCAGTTGGGGTCGTCCCAGCGGATCCGCCCCGGGTAGTGCGCGATGGACGACGTGAGGACCACGCGCGGCCGGTCGGCGCGCAGGAGGGCCGGCAGGACCAGGCCCGTGAAGGCGAAGTGGCCCAGGTGGTTCGTGCCGAACTGGAGCTCGAAGCCCTCCGCCGTGCGGCCCAGGGGCGGAACCATCACGCCGGCGTTGTTCATCAGCACGTCGATGCGCTCGCCGGCGTCGACGAGGGCGGCGGCGCGCTCGCGCACCGACGACAGGTCGGCCAGGTCGAGTGGCACGAACTCGGGCGCGGCGCCCGTCGCGACCGCCGCGACCTGCTCGAGTGCGGTCGCCGCCTTGGCCGGGTTGCGGCAGGCCATCAGGACGCGAGCTCCCTTGCCGGCCAGCGCCTCGGCGCTGCGCAGCCCCAGACCGCTGTTCGCGCCGGTGACCAGCACGGTGCGGCCGGTCTGGTCCGGGATGTCCTCGCTGGTCCAGCGCGCGCTCACCTCAGCCGCCTTTCGTCATCGTGGCCACGAACGTCGGCGAGAGCCACCAGCCGGTGACCCGAGCCGACCGGGGGAGCATCTCGCGAAACTCGCGCCGGCTGAGCAGCCGGCTGAAGTGCGCCCCCTGCTCCGCGCGCCAGGCTGCGGACCAGTGCCGGAACAGGGTGCGCGTGTGCGACTCGACCGGGAACCACCGGTTGGGCGTCGTGATCAGGCTGCACCGGCCGACCCGCACGTGCTCGTCGACGAACCGGCGCTGTGCCGCTTCGTCGCCGACGTGCTCGATCACCGCGTTGGAGAGCACGAGGTCGAAGGTGTCGTCCGCGAACGGCAGCTGCCGGCCGTCACAGAGGACCCGTCGAGTGTCGAGCTCGATCACCGGACCGAGTCCGCTGGCGACGACGAACCGCGCGTTGGCGATGACGGCCCGCTCGATCAGGTTCGACCAGGGGAAGTCCGCGGTCTCGCTACCCACCAGCAGCACCCGCTCCAGGTTGTGCGTGCGGATGAGCTGTACGACGTACGCGGACTTCTTCCGCCGGTTGCGGACGCTGTACCAGGTGGCGGCGGCGCCGACCAGGCTCACGGCGCGTCCAGCGGCTTGCGGCCGACGCAGAGCAGGTTCTTGCCGAGCGGCACGGTGATCCGCCGCTCCACGCGGCGGATCACCGGTACCGCGAAGCGGTCATAGAGGCGGACCGTCGCCAGCCCGAGCGTGGCGGAACGCAACAGCCGGTACTTGATCCACCACGGCAGGATGCCGGCGATGTCGAAGTACCGCGCCAGCTCCACCTCGAAGCCCGCGGCGGCGAGGTGGTCGACCAGCTCCCTGCGCCGGTAGCGCCGCAGGTGCCCGATGCGCGCGTCGAACCGGCCGTAGAGAAAGGGCAGTGCCGGGACGAACACGCAGACCCGGCCGCCAGGGGCGAGTGTCCGGTAGGCGATGTCCAGCTCCACGACGTCGTCCGCGACGTGCTCCAGGACGTTGATGTAGAGCACGGACTCGGGCAGCGACGGCGCGAGCTTCTCCGCCACCTCGGTGAACAGCGCGTTGTGCAGCTGCACGGTCTCGGGGCTGGCGTGGCCCGCAGCCCAGTGGCTGAGGAGGGGAAACATCTCCGGGGACGGTTCGACGACGTCGAGTTGCAGCGGGCGGATCTCATGGAGCAGCGCGGTGAACGACCCGGCACCCGCGCCGACTTCGACGACGCGGCTACCAAGGAACGGCCGGAGCTCGTCGACGATCCAACGGTGGTAGTTGACGGCGAACGCCATCGACTCGAGGTCGCGCCCGGGATACGAGTAGGGATCCGACACCTGCGACAACCTATCGGTGCGGATCGGACCAACCCGAATCCGGGTTGCCTGCTGGTCAGGCCGGGGATGGAGCTGTGACCGCGAGAACGCGGGCGATGAAGCCGACCGGCAGGCCGGGTACGGGCTCGACCACCTCGACCTGCCGGGCACCGTGCCGCTCGAGCACGCGCTGATAGTTCCGCGGGAACGTGCGGTCGGAGACGTCGTACTCGTTCTCGATCGTGACCACGAACTTCTTGGCAGACCGGACCACGTGTGCCATCAGCCAGTCCGACTCGTAGTGCACATGCTCGAGCACCGCCATGGAGAACACGACGTCGTAGTCGCCCCCCGGGACCTTCGGCAGCTCCGACTCCAAGGTGCCGTGGGCGAGGGCGGCCTCCGCCGCCAGTGCCGGGAAGGCCGCACGCAGCTGCTGCAGCGCGTTCTCGTTGATCTCGATCGCGCCGAGCGGACCGAAGCCGGCCTCGTGCAGGTAGTGCAGGTTCCGGCCAACGTTGCAGCCGAGTTCGAGCACCGAGGCACCAGGTGCGTGCTTGCTCAGCAGGTCGACGAGAAACCTGCTGCGCTCTTCCCCGTCAGGATCGTGGAGGTAGTCCTCAGGTCGGTTGCCGGGATCCGGTGGGTCTCGCCAGTAATCGTGCAGCGTGGCCCGATCTGAGGGACGGTGCCGAAGGAGCCGCACTGCCCACCACTTGGCTCGCGGCAGGATCTGCATGGCCCGAGACCCTACTGTGGCTCAGGCGCGAGCGATCGGTAAGGCAATAGCGTATGCCGCATGAAGCCGTCCGACCTCGTCGTCTGTGCGAGGTACGAGATCCGGCGCGCGGCCGGTCGCGGCGTACGACGGCTGACCGGGCGGCCTCTCGTCGCGCCCCTGTCCTGCCGGGTGTCGTCCGGCCGCGTGAAGCGACTGATCCTGCGCAACGGTCTGGCCGTGAAGGACGGCAGCCCGTGGTGGTTCTACAGCGCGCTCGACCGCGGCGACGCCGACCCGCTGACCAACTACTCGCTGAGCCATCTGATCGACCGCCGCGCCCGCACCGACCAGGTCCTGGTCACGGGTTGCGGTACCGGTATCACGGCTTTCCATCTCGCGGATGCCGGGTTCGAGTCGGTCACCGGCATCGACCTCCTCCCGGAGTGCATCGCGGTCGCGGACGAGGTGAAGCGGCTCGGTGGCTACGACGGAGTCCACTTCGCGGTGGACGACGCGTTCCACCCGTCATTGCCCGGCCAGTTCGACGTGATCACCGCGCTGCACTGGGTGTTCTCCGCATGGATGGGCAACTACGGCAACCTGCAGGCCGGCGAGGACCGCAGCGCGGAGCCCTCGTTTCGCGAGGAGCGGCTCTCCGAGCTGCTGCGGGAGTACGCGCCGCGCCTGCGACGCGGTGGCCAGTTCCTGGTCGAGCTCACCGACGCGGTGACCGACTACCGGCTGGCCGGCGACCACCCGTTGGGCGAGGCGTCAGCGCGGATCTACCCGATCCGGCACACACCCGAGCAGGTCGAGGCGTGTGCCGTAGCCGAGGGGCTGACCGTGGTCGACAAGAAGCTGGTCGTCTCCTACGGCCACCATCCGAGGACGCTCTACATCCTCGAGAAGAACTAGCGGACGGTGAAGACGCGGCTGGCCGACTTCACGACCTTGCTGCCCGCGTACCAGACCAGCTTGAGCGTGTGGCGCCCCGGCTTCACGGCGACCGAGCCGCTGAGCGGGTAGCTGCCGTGGCGGGTCATCACGTGAGTGGTGCTGACCAACTTGCCGTCGACAAGGGCCACGACCTTCTCGGCCGCGCCGGTCGGGCACCCGACGGTGCTGAGACCGGCCACGAGCGGGCACTTGTCCCGTGAGTCGACGTGCCCGTCGCGATCCGTGTCGGGGCAGCCGCCGCCTGTGGCCGGGCCCTTCTTGGTCTTGCACACGTCGGCGATGTCGGGCACAGCGTCACCGTCGGCGTTGGCCTTGAGCGTCGTGATCTTCGCGGTGAGCGTGTAGCCCACCGACTCCGACATCACCCGTGACGGGATGACCCGGACATCCAGCGCGCGGTGCGCCCACGGGACCGTGACGGTCACGGTGCCGCTGTCGCTGTCCACCTGCTGCCCCGAGCCGCCCTTGACCTCGAGATCGAGCGAGGAGGCGGGGTCGTCCCAGGTCAGGGTGACCGCGACGGTGGCCTGCTCCTTGATGGGCAACGAGACGTGGTGGACGTTGCCCACCTGGGGGACCAGCGGGACGCCGTACGTCGACATGTCCTGCGGGGTGAAAGTGTTGCCGCTGCCGTGCTTGAGGGAGACCGTGCGCGTCGTGACCTTCCGGGCCATCGGCGCGTCCTGCGGCTTGCGGGTCATCGGGGGACCGGCCAGGTCGAGGAAGCCCTCGTCCGGAGCACGGTCGAGCGAGCTCACCCAGTCCTTGGTACGGATGTGCACGCCGGTCGAGGCGAAGATCCGGTACGGCGCGTGGATGCCCTCCTTGGCGAGGTAGCTGCGCGGGATGACGAAGGTGACCGTGTTCGCCGCCATGTCCCAGGTCGACGTCCCCGGCGGCATCATGAACCGGTCGCCGGAGTCGATCGTCTGGACCTCGCTGCTCGTCCCCTGCGTCGTGACGAACGAGTCGAACTTCCGACCGCCGACGTAGAAGCCGTAGCCGGTCGCGCGGCCCCCGTCGGTGCTGGGCCACAGCGCGTCGACCGTGATGACGCCCTTGACGTTGTTCGGGCCGACCGTGGCGCTGAACGCGGTGATGTCGGTCATGGGCGCGGCGCCGTCACCGGTGGCGTCGTCGATGGTCGAGCTGCGCGCGGTGGGGGGCGCCTTCGGGGAGACCCAGGAGGCCGTCGCATTCCACGCCAGCCGGCCGGCTGCGCTCTTGCCGGCAGCGATGCTCAGCTTCGGGATCGTCGTCGGGACGGTGGCCGGCTGCCAGTTCGTCTCGGGCGCCGTGGGAGCGGCGCTCCAGTCGGGTTGCGGGCAGTCCTCGGCCAGGCCGGTCGCCGACGCGTACCAGTGGTCCTTGGGGTTCTGGATGTGGAAGGAGCTGAGCCCGTCGCCGGCCAGGTCGTTGGGCACCAGGACGTCCTTCGCGTCGACCTTGCGGTCGCCGTTGGTGTCGAGGTAGTTGCTCATCTGCAGAGCGAAGCCCTCGACGTCGAGCGTGGAGACACACTTGGCGAGGTCCACGGGGTCGGAGCTGTAGGCCATGATGTCGTGCGTCGGAGTCGGGCCCCACGGGCCGTCCGCGCCGTCACCCACGTGGCCGAGGGTGAGGCAGTGACCGGTCTCATGGGAGACCAGGTCGTAGATCGAGAACATGTCGGTCTGGCCCGGCACCGGGTCGATCGAGCCGTTCACGGAGAAGCAGATCTGGCCGCCCGGGCCGTCGCACTGCTTGGTGTAGAAGCCGCCGAGGGCGCCGTGGTGACCGTCGAAGCCCGGGGTCTCGTGCCACGCCTCCATGGAGAACGGGTTCGGGATCGAGCCGCAGGGGGCGCCGTCTTCGCCGGTGACGCTGAGACCGACCTCGTCGAGGAAGTCGACCGGGTCGATGCCGATGCCGATGCCGCCGACCGGGTTCGTGGCGATGACGACGATCTTCGGCGAGACGAGGTTGATCGCCTGGGTCGGCAGGCCGTTGGCATCCACCGGCACGAGCTTGGTGGTCACGTTGAACTTCACGCCCTTGGCCAGCCAGTGCAGGTTCATCTGCTCGGCGAGGTGCTTGATGCCGCCTCCCCACATCTCGACGGCCTGGCGCGCGACCCGCATGTCACGCTCGGCGGTCGGAGAGAGCGGCACGAGCACGGCGACGTTCACGTTGGGCGAGTCGAGGGCGTTGAGCCCGACCTTCATGTGCCAGCAGGCGTTGTCCGGGTTGTCCGCATCCCGGTCGAGGATGCAGCCGGCGGGGAGGTTGCCGTTGCCGAAGTGCGTGCCGGCGTACCCGGCGGCCGCACCGGCGAGCCGCTTCGGGGCGGGAGCCGCGGCGAGTGATGGGAGTGCCGCGGCCAGGGAGAGGGCGGTGGCGAGCAGAAGGGCCCGGCGGAAGGGCTGGGAGGTTAGTAGCACCCGACTACTTTAGACGCGTCAGCCGCCATCTCCTGCCGTCACGAAGGCGCAGAACTCGTTGCCGTCGGGGTCCGCGAGGACGTTCCAGCGGATCTCGTCATCTTTCGCCCGCAGCAGCCGGGCGCCGGCGTCCAGGAGCAGCTGGAGGTCGGGGGTCGTGACGTCGATGTGGATGCGGTTCTTCACGGTCTTGGGCTCGGGCACGGGGACGAAGTCGATCGACTCGAACGGCGCCCCGGGCACCTTCGCGATCCAGGAGTACCCGTGTTCCTCGTCGTCGGTGCGCTCCGCCCCGAGCACCTCGGCCCACCAGGTGGCGATCCGCAGTGGGTCAGGTGTGTCGACGACGACCTCGAACAGGCCCAGTGGCCGGTCGTCACGCGGGCCGAAAACGCACAGCTCGCCACCCTCGACGTCCTTCATGACCGTCCAGCGGAACGACTCCGCGTCCACGATCACCCCCCCGAGGGCGACCACGTCGTCGACCCGGCCCGCGCGCACGTCGAGGTGCATCCGCTGCTTGACGGTCAGCGGCTGCGGAACCGTGTTGATCCAGACCGTGTGCTGGGGTGTGGGCCCACTCAGCTTCGCATCGCCGTCGTCGTACAGCTCCAGGTCGAGATGGAGGGCACCCGCCCAGAACCGTGCCATCGCCGCCCCGTCGACAGCGTCGATGCACAGGTCTTTGTACGCCGCGACCGCCATGACCAATTCATACAAGAAGGCCGGCGAGCGGTGCTCGCC
>CAZYXZ010000051.1:0-23705 GCA_964651395.1 uncultured Frankiaceae bacterium | reverse complement strand
GCTCACCACCCGACCGGATATGCCCCACCAACCCACGCAAGTTCGCCAGCGTGTGCTCGAAGGAGGAGGACAGCACCGCGATCGGACGTTCTCCCTCGTCCTCGTGACTTGGCCCGCCGGCGCCGTGCACCGACACGGCCAGGTCGCCCTGGGCGGCCTGCTCGAGTACGCCGGCCAGCTCCTCGACGCGCCGGTCCAGCAGCTTGCGCTGGCGGCGGGCGTCGGCCCGCAGCGACCAGACCGCGTGGGACAAGGTCGAGTTGAACACCGTCGTGTACACGAGCATCACGCTGACGAACACGATGAGCGCGCTGGTCTCGGCAGTGATCGTGTGCGAGACCCATGACGCCAGGACGAGCCCGGCCGCAGCGGCCACGCCGTAACCCACCGCCTGCTGCCTCGGCAGAGACACGGCGGCGAACAGGACGCTGCCCAGGTAGATGGCCCAGAACGGGCCGCGTGCGCCGCCGGTGACGGCCACCAGCCCGGTCTGGAAGAGGAGGTTCGCGCTCAGGAGGCCGAACCGCCAGACGGCGATCTTCTCGCGGACCGTCGTGCTGCGGTCCTCCCAGTACGGCAGCGCGGTGTTGACGCTGGCGGTGAGGACGCCGACGCCGAACCACGCGTAGACACCCGACATGTGAATCATCGGGCCGTATGCGTCGGTCTGGTCGAGGGCCAGCGCAGTGAGCAGGGCGCCGGTGCCGATGAACCACGTCGACAGTGCGGCCGCCCGGGCCAGCCGGCGGGAGAAGTCCACGCTTACTCCTGAAGGTCGTTACGCGGTGAGGTGCCAGTCTGCGTTGATGCGCTGGAGCACTGTCTGCGCGAGCATGGCCGAGCCACGGTAGGACAGGTGGATGCCGTCCTTCTGCCGGACCACAGTCGGATGTCCCGCGTCGTCGGGCAGGACGTCGGCGTACCGGCCGTCACGTGTGGAGAACCGCTGCCAGATGTCGAGGTAGACGACCCCGGGACGACCGGCCGCCGCGCTGCGCACCGCGGCGTTCATGCGCGCGAAGCACGACGCGAGGTCCGGGCGTCGGGCGATCGGCATGCCGACCCAGTAGAGGCGCCGGCGATTCGGCCCCGAGAACGTGCTCATGACCTGGCCCGCGCGGCGGCGGTACTCCAGGACCCAGGCGCGCGTCCCGATGACGGCCAGCCGGCCGTCCGGCTGCCAGAGGTTCTGGCAGTCGTTGCCGCCGATCATGAACACGACCGCCTCGGGGTCACGGCGCTCGATCAGGCGGTGCGCGTAGATGCCCCAGTTCCAGAAGTCCGGCCGGGCGAGGCCGGTGCTGTAACGGGTCTCGAGGCAGGCCACCAGCAGCCCGCGGTCGTCCCCGCGGCCGATGAGGTGCCGGCCGGCGTACTCCGGCATGGAGTCACCCGCGATCATGAGCTCGAGCGGCGTGGCCCGGGACAGGCGCCGAGCCGCCGTCGCGGAGCTGCCGTTGACCGGTCGGGCGCCCCCCACGCGCGGCGGACAGCCGAGCTGTGACGCGCCGGGCCGGATGCTCGACCGCGGGGGTGGGGCAGGAACCGGGCGCGCCACCCGGCGGACGGGTGCCCGGACCAGGACCGCCGCGGCCTCGGGCGCGCGTACGGCGGTGCGGCTCGGCGCGACGGGCAGCGCCCACCCACCCGCGAGGACCGCGGCACCGAGGAGTAGGCTGACCAGCACACGCAGTGCGGCACGCACCACCACCAGGCCCCCTCCCCGTTGCCCTGAGCGGGTAGACGGTAGACGACACGGGTGTTCTTCCGGAACTCCCGAGGCGGGCCGCCCGCACGGCCGGCCCGGATTCCCCCGGTTGCGGGAGGACTCGGTAGGCATAGCGTCGTATGCCCCTGGGGACGTGTGAGGTGGATCACAACACCAGCCCTGGGCGTCCCAGCCCCCGGAGGGAGACAGTGATGGTCGGTCCGCTGCTGCGCCGGACGAGCCTCGCCGTCCTGCTGCTCACCGCGTCCGCATGCGGGCTGCACGCCGAGAGCGACGCCCAGCTCCAGGACGCGCTCCGCGTCGGCGGTGTGGTCGACCCGGGCATCGTGGCCGCGGACCCGGGCACCGACCCCGGCGTCGTGGGCGGCGTCGACACCGGTGTGCCCGGCGTGACCGGCGGCGTGGTCGCCGGCCCCGGCGGGTCGCCGGGCCAGGCGCCCACCACCGGCAGCGCCCCTGGCAAGGCGAGCGCGCCGACGCTCAACAACTCCAGCGTCGGCATCAGCGCCACCGAGATCAAGATCGGAATCCACGCGCCGTTGTCGGGTGCCTCGCCACTGCCCGAGGACTCCTTCAAGACCGGCAAGGAGCTGTACTGGAAGACCCGCCGCGTCTTCGGTCGCAAGGTCGTCATCGAGGTGCTCGACGACACGTACAAGCCGTCCGGCGCCATCAAGGTGTGCGAAGACATGGCACGGCGTGACTTCATCGTGCTCGGTGGCGCCGGCACCGACCAGATCCAGGCCTGCGGCCGCAACCAGGTGCTGCGCCGGCTCGGCGTGCCCTACCTGTCCGCCGGTGTGACCGCCAACGGGCTGAGCGGGATCCCGACGTACTGGGCGTTGAGCCTGACCTACCCGCAGCAGGCCGACCTCGTCATCGAGGCCGCGAAGCTGCAGGGCTTCCTGCACGGGACGCCCGACAAGTGGGGACTGGTCATCTCCAACACGCCGAACTTCAAGGACGCCCAGGACGCGATGGAGGCCGCGCTCAAGAAGGCCGGCATCGAGTACAAGGTGTTCCTGGTGCCCAAGGCCGGCTCGCAGGCCGACGCGGCCGCGCTGGCCAACGACCTGCGTGCCTACGGCGCACCGACGGTGTTCTTCCTCGGCCAGCCCACCTTCTTCATCAACACGGTGACGAGCGCGGCGCAGCAGCTGTACCTGCCGATCTGGACCGGCGTCGGCCCGAGCATGGGTGTCAACACGGTCGCCGAGGTGGCCTGCGCCTCCACCGGCGCTCGGTACGACGGGCGCTTCCTGTCGCCGTTCCCCGGCCTCGACAAGGCGCCGAAGGAGTTCTTCGATGCCGGGGGCAAGGACGACATCGAGCTGTCGTTGTGGGGATCCTCGGAGCTGCTCTACAACCTGCTGCTCGCCACCAAGGGCAATCTCACGCGCGGTGTCTTCAACGCCGCCATGACCGGGGCCAAGTACGGCAGCACGACCTTCCCGGGCGTGCACTTCAAGGGCGACAGCCACTTCGGCGGAACCGGCACCTGGATCCTCAAGTCGAACTGCTCGACGCGGATCTACGACACCGTCGGCGAGAAGCCGCTCTACATCAAGTAGGTCGGCGGCGGTCAGCCGCCGTGTGCCAGCTCGCCGAGGACCGCACGGCGGATCTCGTCGATGTGCTCCGCGTCCTCGATCCGCCGGCCCTGCGCGTCGACGACGTAGAACGTGTCGACGACCTCCGGCCCCAGCGTCGTGATCCGGGCGCGCCGTACGTCGAGGTCACAGTCCGCGAGGGCCCGCGCGATGCGGTAGAGCACGCCGACCGCATCGGGCGCGCGCACCTCGACGACGCTGGCGGTCGCCGATGCCTCGTTGTCGACGGTGACTCGCGGCTCGACCGGCCGCGCCGCCTGCGGCCGGCGCAGCCCGGCGTACGCCCGCGCGCGCTCGGACAACCGGGCCTCGATCGACAGCCGGCCGGACAGCGCCTTCTCCACGTCGGCCCGGAGCCGGTCGACGTCGACTGCGCGGCCCTCCGTCAGCTCGACGTCGAAGACGTCCACGGCCATGCCGTCGGCCAGGCTGGCCGAGGCGGACCGCACGTCGAGCCCGTGCAGCGCGAGCGTCCCGGCGACGCGCCAGAACAGCCCCGGCCGGTCCGGAGCAGCCACGACCACCTGCGCGTCGTGAGCGACGACCCGGAGCTCCCCGGCGGCAGCCAGGTCGGCGTACGCCGGCGCGAGCGCTTCCGGCTCGACCGGCGCGCTGCCGGCCAGCGCCGCGCGCGTGCGTTGCACGAGGTCCTCCACGAGGCCGGCCTTCCAGTCGCCCCACGCCGCAGGACCGGTCGCCACCGAGTCCGCGACGGTCAGCGCCGCGAGCAGGTCCAGCACCTCGCGACTGCCCACCGCGTCGGCCACGGCCCGCACCGTGGCCGGATCGTCGAGGTCACGCCGCGTGGCGGCGTCGGGCAGCAGGAGGTGGTGCTCCACCATCGCGACCAGCACGGCCACGTCGGCAGCCGGCAGCCCCATGCGGGCGCCGATGTCGCGGACCAGCGTCATGCCGACCTCGGTGTGGTCGCCTGGGAAGCCTTTGCCGAGGTCGTGCAGCCAGGCGCCCAGAAGCAGCAGGTCCGGGCGGCTCACGCGTCCGGTCAGCTCCGCGGCGCCGGCGGCCGTCTCGCACAGGTGCCGGTCGACCGTGAACCGGTGGTAGGCGTTGCGCTGCGGCCGGTTGCGCACGGCCGCCCACTCCGGGAGCAGCCGCACGATGAGCCCGACCTGGTCGAGCGCCTCGAGCACCTCGATGGCCGGCCGACCCGCCGCGAGCAGGTCCACGAACGCGTGGCGCAGCGAGGGTGGCCAGGGGTCGGCCGGCGCGGGCGACTCGGCGCCGAGCCGCTCCAGCGCGCGCGGGGCGATCGGGACGCCGACCTCGGCCGCGACCGTGCCGAGCCGCCAGGGCAGCGTGGGGTCCCCCGCGGGGTCGGCCTCCGCGGTCAGGGTCACCTCCCCGTCCCGCACCACGAGTCCCGTCCCGGCCGGCCGGTCGCGACCCGCCGTACGCAGGTCCGGGCCGGCCAGCGCGGAGGTGACCCGCCGCCACATCTCCTGGCCCGACCAGGCGACGGTGCGGGCGGCGCCGGCCACGGCAGCCATGAGCGCGTCCGCGTCGGGATAGCCCAGCGCCGTCGCCACCGCGTCCTGGTCCTGGAGGCGCAGCACGTCGCTGGACCGGCCGGTGCAGCGGTGCAGCTCCGCGCGAACCGTGAGCAACACCTCGTAGGCGGGTTCGAGGACCGGCAGGGCGGGGACCGGGACCGCCAGTGCGACGTCCCGCAGCGCGGTCACGTCGCGCAGGCCGCCACGGCCCTCCTTCAGGTCCGGTTCCAGGAGGAACGCCACCTCGTCGTACTGCTCGTGCCGTTGCTGTACGGCCTCGTGCAGCTGCGGGAGCAGCTTCGCGGCCCGCTGACGCCAGCGCTCGCGCACGCGCTCCAGGACGGGCCTTGCAAGCTCGACGTCGCCGGCCACCACGCGCCCGTCGAGCAGCCCGAGGACGACGTTGAGGTCGTGCTCGGCGACTGACTGCGCCTCGGCCGGCGTCCGGACGCTGTGGTCGAGCGGTATCCGCGTGTCCCAGATCGGGTACCAGATCCGCTCGGCGACCCGCGCGATGTCCTTGCGGCCCTTGTGCAGCAGCAGGACGTCGAGGTCGCTGCCTGGGCACAGCTCACGCCGGCCGTAGCCCCCGACCGCCACCAGGGCGACGTCGCGCTCGTCGCCCAGGAGCTCGGTCAGCCAGGCGTCCGCCTGGTCGGACAGCGCATGGCAGAGGCCCGGCCCAACGAGCCGGGCCTCTGCCAGCAGCTGCTGCCGGTCAGAGAGCGTCGTCGCCCATCTCCCCGGTTCTGATCCGGGTCACTCCTGTGACCTCCGTGAGCCATACCTTGCCATCGCCGATCTTCCCGGTGCGCGCAGCCGCGACGATCGCGTCCACCACGCGCTGCGCGTCCGCGTCGTCGACGACGACGTCGATGCGCACCTTCGGCACGAAGTCGACCGTGTACTCCGCGCCCCGGTACACCTCGGTGTGCCCGCGCTGGCGGCCGAAGCCGCGGACCTCGGTAACGGTCATGCCCGCGACGCCGGCGCCCTTGAGCGCCTCCTTGACGTCGTCGGTCTTGAACGGCTTGACGATCGCGGTGACAAGCTTCATCAGCTGCTCCTAGTCGCGCCGTAGCCGGCGTACGAGTACGCGGACTCTGCGTGCTGTGTGGTGTCGAGACCCTCAGCCTCTTCATCCTCGGACACCCGGAGGCCGATCGTCTTGTCGATGACGAGCGCGATCAGGTACGAGACGACGAACGAGTAGACGATCGTCACCCCCACGGCCAGCAGCTGCTTGCCGAGAAGCGTTCCGCCGCCACCGAACATCAGGCCGTCCGCACCCGCCGAGTTGATGCTCTTGTCCGCGAAGACGCCCAGCAGCAGCGACCCCACGATGCCACCGACGAGGTGGACGCCGACCACGTCGAGCGAGTCGTCGTAGCCGAAGCGGAACTTGAGGCTGCAGGCGAGGAAGCAGAGCGCCCCCGCGATGAAGCCGATGGCCACACCCGCCAGGCCACCGACGAAGCCGGCGCAGGGCGTGATGGCCACCAGCCCGGCCACCGCGCCGGACGCCGCGCCGAGCGTGGTCGCGTGTCCACCCTTGATGCGTTCCACGAGCAGCCACCCGAGCATCGCTGCTGCGGCTGCGAGATGTGTGTTCATGAAGGCCTGGACGGCCAGACCGTTCGCGCCCAGCGCCGACCCGGCGTTGAACCCGAACCAGCCCAGCCACAGGATGCCCGTGCCCAGCAGCGTGAGCGGCAGCGAGTGCGGCGGCATCGCCTCACCCGGCCAGCCCTTGCGCTTGCCGATGACCAGGACGACCGCGAGCGCTGCCACGCCGGCATTGATGTGGACGACGGTGCCACCCGCGAAGTCGAGGGCGCCCTCCTTGAACAGCCAGCCGGTCGGGCTGAACACCCAGTGCGCGACCGGGGAGTACACGAGGAGCAGCCAGGCGCCGATGAAGGCGACGTAGCCGCGGAAGCGCAGCCGGTCCGCGGTGGCCCCGGTGATCAGCGCCGGCGTGATGATGGCGAACATCATCTGGTAGGCGCAGAACAGCAAGGGCGGGATGGTCAGCGCCAGCGGGCCGGACGGCGTGGGTACGCCGGTGGCCACGTCCTTGAGACCGGCGAAGTCGAAGTTGCCGATCCACTCCCCCCCGTCGCCGAAGGCAAGGCTGTACGCGACCAACGCCCAGAGGACGCTGACCAGGCCCATGGCGAAGAAGTTCTGCATGAGCATGCCGAGCGTGTTCTTCGAGCGGACCATGCCGCCGTAGAAGAACGCCAGGCCGGGTGTCATGAACAGCACGAACGCTGCCGACACCAGCACCCAGGCGGTGTCGCCGGTGTTGATCTCCATACCCCTCCTTCGTGGATGCGGTGACCGGCAGGATGTCGTGGGGCTGTTTCCTGGGCGTCTCACCAATGTTTCGCGTTCGTGAACACCGGTTCACAGGAACGCCGCGGCCCTACGGAACGTCGGAGGGACATGAGGACGATCGCGGTGCTCCTGCTGATGACCGGTCTGGCCGGCTGCGCCGAGGAGAGGACCGTCGACCCGATCGCCGACCCGGCTGGGACGAACCTCACCGTCACGCTCGACCCCGACGGCGCCCGCGGGCCGGGATCGCCGCGGTCCTGGACGCTCACCTGCGACCCACCCGGCGGCACGCATCCGAAGCCCCAGGATGCCTGCGAGCGCGTGGGCACTGGCCTGTCGTTCTCGCCGCCGCCTCGGGACCAGATGTGCACGGAGATCTACGGCGGTCCGCAGGTGGCCACGGTGACCGGCTACGTCCGGGCCGTGCCGGTGTCCGCAAGCTTCAGCCGCGAGGACGGCTGCGCGATCGCCCGCTGGGAGGACGCGGGCCCACTGCTCGCGGCGCTGGCCGCGGGCACCAGCTAGCCGAGCGCGTCGCCGTAACGGTCGAGCCAGGCGACCTCGTCGACCGGCCTCCGTCTCGGCGGGCCGAGGTCACGGGCCGGCTGACCGAGCGGGACGACCGCCACCGGGTCCACCGCGCGCGGGAGACCGACCAGCGCGCGCAGCTGTTCCGGGTAGTGCGTAGGCAATGTCGTGAGCGCACTGCCGAGACCGGCCGCGGTCGCGGCCAGGAGCAGGTTCTGCACCGCGGGCCACACGCTCGCCGGGCCGGCCGGTCCGACCACCGCATCCGTGTCGACGCCGACCACGATGAGCACCGGTGCGCCGGCGACGCCGCCGAGCGCACCGCGGTCGACGTCGTCGTGCAGCGTGCCGGGCAGCTTCGCCGCGGACCACGCCCTGCCCCCGGACTCCCAAGCGCGACGGGCCAGCTCCCCGATCGCCTCGCGCGCGCCGGCGTCGCGGACTGCGACGAAGCGCCACGGCTGGCTGTTGCCGGCGCTCGGCGCGAACGTGGCCAGCTCCAGCACCCGCCGCAACAGCTCGTCGGGCACGGGCTCGTCACGGAACACCCGGCACGCGCGCTGCCGGCGCAGGACCGCGTCGAAGTCCGTGGACACGTCGTGCAGCCTGGCAGATGGGCGAGACTGCGCGCATGACCCGCGCCGCAGTGCTCCGTGCCCCCGGCCAGCCGCTCGAGCTGGTCGACGTCGACCTGGCCCCGACCGGGCCCGGCCAGGTGCGCGTGCGCCTGGCCGCGACCGGCGTGTGCCACTCCGACCTGTCGATCGCGACAGGAGCGATCGGCCATCCGGTTCCGGTCGTCCTCGGACACGAGGGCGCGGGGGTCGTCACGGAGGTCGGCGACGGTGTGACGCGCGTCGCCGTGGGTGATCACGTCGTGCTGAGCTGGACACCGGCCTGCGGGGAGTGCTTCTTCTGCCTGCGCGGCGAGCCGTACCTGTGCGCGAGGGCGGTCGCCGACGCGGCCGGCGTGCCGTACGCCACGCTCGACGGCGTGCCGCTGAGCGCAGGGTTGAGCACGGCGGCGTTCGCCGAAGAGACGCTCGTGCTGGATCGGGCCGTGGTCCGGATCGACGACTCCCTGCCGCTGGCGACGGCCGCACTCGTGGGGTGCGCGGTCATGACCGGGTTCGGAGCAGTGGTGAACACCGCAAAGGTGCTGCCCGGGAGCACTGTGGTGGTGATCGGCTGCGGAGGGGTCGGCCTCTCCGTGATCGAGGGCGCCCGCTACGCGGGGGCCGGCCGCATCATCGCCGTGGACCTGGTCGAGCAACGCCGTGCGCTCGCGCTGCGGGTCGGCGCCACCGACGCCATCGACGGTGCGCACGACGTGAAAGCCTCGGTCCGTGCACTCACCGACGGGATCGGCGCGGACTACTCGTTCGAGGTGATTGGGCGGGCTGCCACGATCAAGACGGCGTGGCAGGTCACCCGCCGCGGCGGGACCGTCGTCGTCGTCGGCGTGGGGCGGCGCGACGACGCGGTCGAGTTCAACGCGTTGGAGCTGAGCTACCAGGCCCGCACGGTGATCGGCTGCATGTACGGCTCGGCCCACGTCGACCGCGACTTCCCGAGGCTCCTCGAGCTGAACCGCAGTGGCGCGCTGGACCTCGACGCGCTCATCACGGACCGCATCCGGCTCGACGACGTGAACGACGCGTTCGCGCGCATGCAGGCCGGCGAGGGGGCCCGCAGCGTCATCGTCTTCTAGCCGGCAGTGAGCACGTTGAGCGCGCTGCCGGCGCGGAACCAGCTGATGTGCTCCTCCGACAGCGTGTGCGTGGTCTGGAACCGCTCCTCCGAGCCGTCCGCGTGCCGAACGAAGACGTCGACCGGGCGGCCTGGCGCGAGGTCGGCCAGCCCCCGGATCGAGACCCGGTCGTCGGCGCGGATGACGTCGTAGGACGCCGGGTCGGCGAAGGTCAGCGGCAGCAGTCCTTGCTTCTTGAGGTTCGTCTCGGCGATCCGGGCGAACGAGCGGGCCAGGATCGCCCTGCCGTTGCGGTAGCGCGGCTCCATCGCGGCGTGCTCGCGCGACGAGCCCTCTCCGTAGTTCTCGTCACCCACCATCACCCACGGCACGCCTTCCTCGGCGTAGTGCTTGGCGACCTCCGGGAACGGCTTGGTCTGCCCGTCGAGGACGTCGAGCCCGGCGCCGGTCTCGTCGGTGAACGCGTTGACGGCACCGAGGTAGAGGTTGCCGCTGATGTTCTCGAGGTGGCCGCGGTAGCGCAGCCAGGGGCCGGCGGCCGAGATGTGGTCGGTCGTGCACTTGCCCTTGGCCTTGAGCAGCACGGGCAGGTCCTCGAAGTCCTTGCCGTCCCACGCCGGGAACGGCTCGAGCAGCTGCAGCCGATCCGAAGCGGGATCCACCCGCACCTCGATGCCCGAACCGTCGGCCGGCGGCGTGACGAAGCCGAGCTCCCCCGGGTCGAAGCCGCGGTCCGGCAGCTCCTCGCCCTCGGGGGCGCTCAGCCGGAACGGCATGCCGTCCCCACCCATGAGCTCGTCGGTCATCGGGTCGAAGTCCAGCCGGCCGGCGAGCGCCTGCGCGACGACGATCTCCGGCGACGCGATGAAGGCCAGCGTCTCCGCGTTGCCGTCGTTGCGCTTGGGGAAGTTGCGGTTGTACGACGTGAGGATCGAGTTGCGCTCCCCCGCCGTGATGTCGTCGCGCTTCCACTGGCCGATGCACGGCCCGCAGGCGTTGGCGAGCACGGTCGCGCCGATCGCCTCCAGGGCGTCGATCAAGCCGTCCCGCTCGATGGTGGCCCGCACCTGCTCGGAGCCCGGTGTGATGAGCAGCGGCACCGCGGACCGCACACCGTGCGCCGATGCCTGCCGCGCGATGTGCGCCGCACGCGTGATGTCCTCGTACGAGGAGTTGGTGCACGAGCCGACCAGGGCGTTGGAGATCGCGATCGGGTAGCCCTCACGCTCGGCGTCGGCGCCCATCTGCGACACCGGGCGCGCCAGGTCGGGCGTGTGCGGACCGACGATGTGCGGCTCCAGCGCGGACAGGTCGATCTCGACGACCCGGTCGAAGAATCGCTCCGGGTCGGCCTCCACCTCGTCGTCGGCCCGCAGGTGTTCGGCCACGGAGTCGGCGAGGTCGGCGTACTCCTCGCGGCCGGTGCTCTTCAGGTACGCGGCCATGCGCTCGTCGTACGGGAACAGGCTCGTGGTGGCTCCGAGCTCGGCGCCCATGTTGCAGCTGGTGCCCTTGCCCGTCGCGGACAGGGCGGCGGTGCCCGGCCCGAAGTACTCGACGATGGCACCGGTGCCGCCCTTGACGGTGAGGATGCCGGCCAGCTTGAGGATGACGTCCTTGGCACTCGTCCAGCCCGTCGGCGCGCCGGTGAGCCGCACGCCGATCAGCAGCGGGACGCGGACGCCGAACGGCCCCCCGGTCATGACGTCCACCGCGTCGGCCCCGCCGACGCCGATCGCGACCATGCCAAGGCCACCCGCGTTGGGCGTGTGCGAGTCGGTACCGATCATCATCCCGCCGGGGAACGCGTAGTGCTCCAGGACGACCTGGTGGATGATCCCGGACCCCGGCTTCCAGAAGCCGATGCCGTACTTCGCCGACACGTCGTGCAGGAAGTCGTAGACCTCGCGGTTGGTGTCGACGGCGACCGCCAGGTCCTTGTCCGCGTCGACGTAGGCCTGGATCAGGTGGTCGCAGTGCACCGTGGTGGGGACGGCGACCTGGGGCAACCGCGCGGTCATGAACTGCAGGAGCGCCATCTGCGCCGTCGCGTCCTGCATGGCCACCCGGTCCGGCAGGTACTCGCCGTAGTCCTTCCCGCGCGCGACCCCCTGGTTCTCGGGGTCGCGCATGTGGTTGAACAGCACCTTCTCCGTGTACGTGAGCGGCCGTCCGAGACGCCGCCGCGCGAGGCCGACGCGCTCCGGCAGCCGCGCGTACAGGCGCTCGATGAGCTCCACGGGGGTGGACAGTCCGGCGGTCTCGGGGCTGCTCATCGGCGGTGGCTCCTGTCGCTGTCGGCGCGTCCCGTCGAGCATATTCTCGCCGGTTCGCTCTAGCAAGACGTACGTACGGTTTGTATAGTCGGCGCATGCCGAAGGTGAGTCCCGAGCAGCTGGACGCTACCCGCCGGAGCATTCTGGCCGGTTCGCGGCGCTGCTTCGCGCGCCATGGCTTCGAGGGTGCGACCGTCGTCCGCCTCGAGGAGGAGATCGGCCTCTCCCGCGGCGCGATCTTCCACCACTTCCGGGACAAGGAATCCCTGTTCCTCGCCGTCGCGGAGGACGATGCGATGGAGATGGCTGCGATCGTCGCCGAGCACGGACTGGTGCAGGTGATGCGCGACCTGCGCGACCGCGACCCCGGCTGGCTGGGCAGCCAGCTCGAGGTCAGCCGCCGGCTTCGCACCGACCCTGCCTTCCGCAGGCGCTGGGCTGCCCGGACGCGCAAGCTGACGGTGGCAGCCCAGGCCCGGCTGGAGAGGCAACGGGACGCCGGCCAGCTGCGGGACGACGTACCGGTCGAGACGCTCGTGGCCTTCCTCACACTCGTGCTCGACGGCCTGGTGCTGCACCGGGCCATGGGCATGTCGACGGTCGACGTGGACGCGGTGCTCGACCTCGTGGAGGCGGCGGTGCGCCGACCGTCCTAGGCTGCCCGCGTGGACCTGGGACTGGCCGGCCGGTGCTTCGTCGTGAGCGGCGGGAGCCGCGGACTAGGCCGCGCCACGGCCGACGTCCTGCTCGCCGAGGGCGCCTCCGTCGTGATCGGCGCCCGTACGCACACGTCTCTGGGCGGCGAGCGCGTCCACCTCGTCGAGGCCGACCTGGCCGATCCGACATCCGCCGAACGGCTGGTCGCTGCGGCGCTCGAGCAGTACGGCCGGGTCGACGGGGCACTCCTGTCCGTCGGCGGCCCCGCTCCCGGGCTGGCCAGCACGACACCGGACGACGTCTGGCGCACTGCCTTCGAGTCGGTCTTCCTCGGGCCCCTGCGCCTGGCCCGGCGCGTCGCAGAGGAGCTCGGCGACGGCGGCGCGATCGCTTTCGTGCTCTCCACGTCGGTGAAGTCGCCGGTCGGCGGCCTCGCGACCAGCAACGGGTTGCGGCCTGGCCTCGCGATGCTCACCAAGCAGCTCGCCGACGAGCTCGGGCCGCGGGGCATCCGCGTCAACGCACTCATGCCGGGTCGTGTCGCGACCGATCGGCTGGCGCAGCTGGACGCGCTCAGCGGTGACGCGGCCGCCTCGCGGGCGCACCACGAGTCGGCGATCCCTCTCGGCCGGTACGGCGAGCCGGACGAGTTCGGCCGGGTAGCCGCCTTCGTGCTGTCACCGGCTGCGTCGTACGTCTCCGGCTCGGTCATCCCCGTCGACGGCGGCGCCCTCCGCGCGCTCTAGCCGCCTATGCGACGGGCTGGCGGGCGAACTGCGTGTGGTAGAGCTCGGAGTAGAGGCCGCCCTCGGCGATGAGCTCCTCGTGGGTGCCCTGCTGCACGACGCGGCCGCCGTCGACGACGAGGATCAGGTCGGCGTCGCGGATCGTGGACAGCCGGTGCGCGATCACCAGCGAGGTGCGCCCCTGCAGCGCGGTCTTCAGCGCCACCTGGACCGCGAGCTCGGACTCGCTGTCCAGGTGCGCGGTGGCCTCGTCGAGGATGACGATGCCCGGCGCCTTGAGCAGCAGGCGCGCGATGGCCAGGCGCTGCTTCTCGCCGCCGGAGAGACGGTAGCCGCGGTCGCCTACGACCGTGTCGTAGCCGTCCGGCAGGCTCGCGATCAGGTCGTGGATCTGCGCGTCGCGGCAGGCCTGCTCGACCTCCTCCGTCGTGGCCACGGGCTTCGCGTAGAGCAGGTTGGCCAGGATCGTGTCGTGGAACAAGTGCGCTTCCTGGGTCACCGCGCCGATCGCCGCGGACAGCGAGGCGAGGGTGACGTCGCGGACGTCCTGGCCCCCCACGCGGACTGCACCGGACTGCACGTCGTACATGCGCGTCGGCAGCATGGAGATCGTCGTCTTGCCGGCACCTGAGGGACCCACGAGAGCGACCATCTGCCCGGGCTCCGCCCGAAAGCTCACGTCGAAGAGCACCTGCGCCGACCGGCCGCTGTCGGTCACCGCGACCGACTCCAGCGAGGCGAGTGACACCTCGTCCGGCGTCGGGTAACGGAAGTCGACGTGGTCGAACTCCACCGAGGCCGCCACGTTCGGCAGGGGTACGGCCTCCTCGCGGTCCTGGATGAGCGGCGGCAGGTCGAGCACCTCGAAGACCCGCTCGAACGAGACCAGGGCGGTCATGATGTCGACGCGCAGGTTGGACAGCGCTGTGAGCGGCCCGTAGAGACGCCCCAGCAGGGTGGTCAGCGCGACCAGGTCGCCGGTAGTCAGGTTGCCGCGTACGGCCTGCCAGCCGCCGAGCCCATAGACGAGGGCAGTGGCCAGGCCGGCCACCACCTGCAGCGCGACGAAGAAGGCACGGCTGAACATGGCCGACTTCACGCCGATGTCGCGGACCCGCCCGGCCCGGCCGCTGAAGTTCTCCGACTCCTGCTGCGGCCTGCCGAACAGCTTCACCAGCAGCGCGCCGGACACGTTGAAGCGCTCGGTCATCGTGTTGTGCATCTCGGCGTTGAGGACCATGCCCTCCCGGGTGATGGCCTGCAGCCGGTTGCCGAAGCGGCGCGCCGGATAGAGGAACAGCGGGACGAGCAGCAGCGAGAGCAGCGTGATCTGCCAGGACAGGACGAACATCAGCGGCAGGGTGATGGCCAGCGCGATCGCGTTGGACAGCACACCGGACAGCGTCGAGGTGAACGCCTGCTGGGCGCCGATCACGTCGCTGTTCAGCCGGCTGACCAGCGCGCCGGTCTGCGTGCGGGTGAAGAACGCGATCGGCATGCGCTGGACGTGCTCGAAGACCTGGCTGCGCAGGTCGTAGATCAGTCCCTCTCCGATGCGGGAGGAGAAGAACCGGGTGGCCAGCGACACCATCGCGTCGAAGAACACCAGGACGACGGCGCAACCGAAGATGACGCCGACCATGCCCTCGTCGTGCTGCGGGATGGCGGTGTCGATCAGCCGCTTGAACAGCAGCGCCGGAACGACGCCCGTGACCGCTCCGGCAACGGTCAGGACAATGAACCAGGTCAGCTCACGCCGGTAAGGACGGCCGAACGCGAACACCCGGCGTACGACGTCCCGGGAGATCTTCCGCTGGACGACGGAGCGGTCCCGGTTGAACGAGTGGAGCGTCTGCCAGTCCGCGATGTCGGTTCCCCTTAGACGAACGCCGACTCGCCGGTCATGGCGCGACCGATGAGCAGCTGCTGGATCTGACTCGTGCCCTCGTACAAAGTCGTAACGCGGGCATCCCGTAGGTACTTCCCGACCGGGAACTCGTCGATATAGCCGTAGCCGCCGTGTACCTGGACCGCCGCATTGGCCGCCCGGACGGCCATCTCGGACGCGTAGTACTTCGCGATGCTCGCCTGGAGCGTGTAGCTCAGGCCCCGGGCTTTGTGGTCGGCCGCCTGCCAGGTCAGCAGGCGGGCGGCGTTGACCTCCACGGCCGTGTCGGCGATGAGCGCCTGGACCAGCTGGAACGAGGCGATCGGCCGGCCGAACTGCTGCCGTTGGGTCGCGTACTTCACCATCTGCTCGAGGCAGGCCTGACCCAGCCCGGTGCACGACGCGGCGAGGCTGATCCGCCCGTCGTCGAGCGCGCTCATGGCCACCTTGAAGCCGTCGCCCTCCTGGCCGAGCAGCGCCTCGGCACCGACGGCGACGTCCGTCAGCGTGATCTCCGCCGTGTCGCAGGAGCGCAGGCCGAGCTTGCCGTGCACGGCCTGGGCGCTGAAGCCGGGCGTCTCGGTGGGCACCAGGAATGCGCTGATTCCCTTCGGCCCCGGCCCGCCCGTGCGTGCCATCACCAGCGCCAGGCCGGCGATCCCCCCGTTCGTGATGAACATCTTGTGCCCGTTGAGGAGGTACCCGTCGTCGGTGCGCACCGCCGTGGCCTTCAACGACGCTGGATCGCTGCCGTGGTCCGGCTCGGTCAGGCAGAAGCAGCCGAGCGCCTCGCCGCTGGCCAGCCGCGGCAGCCACCGCTGCTTCTGCTCTGCGCTGCCCCAGCGGACGATGCTGCCGGAGACCAGGCCCAGATGGACCGACACGATGGAGCGCACGTTCGCGTCCCCGCGGCCGAGCTCCTCGATCACCAGCGCGTAGCTGAGCGGGTCTGCGCCGCCGCCGCCGTACTCCTCGGGGATCGACATGCCGATCCAACCGGTCTCGCGCAGTCCGTCCAGCGCCTCCTGCGGGAAACGCTCCGTCCGGTCGTTCTCGAGCGACGGGGGCACCACGACCGCGTCGACCCATTCGCGCGCGGCCTTGCGCACCGCGTCCTGGTCCGGCGACAGGGCGAGGTCCATCGCTACTCCCCCACGCCGGCGAGGTCGCGCAGGCGTCGCATCTGCGCGGCCCGCTCGGCGGCCAGTCGTTCCGCGGTCGATCGGCCGCGTGCACCCGTGATCAACGCCTTGGTCTCGACGACCGCGTCGCGCAACGGAGCCAGCACGGTAGCGACCAGCTCCTCGACGGCCGCGTCCAGGTCGTCGAGAGCACAGACCCGGTCGACCAGGCCGATCCGCATCGCCTCCGCCGCGTCCACGCGCCGGCCGGTGACGCAGATGTCGAGGGCGCGCGTCGTACCCACGAGGTCGACCAGCCGACCGGTACCGCTCAGATCCGGGACGATGCCACGACTGGTCTCGGCCATCGTGAACAGCGCGTTGTCCGCGGCGACCCTGAAGTCGCAGCCGAGGGCCAGCTGGAAGCCCGCACCGATGGCGTGCCCCTGCACTCCCGCGATCGACACGATGTCCGGGCGCGACCACCAGGTGAACGCCTCCTGGTAGCCGGCGACCACCGCGTCCGCCTCGGCGTCCGGCAGTGCCGCCATCTCCACGAAGCTCCTCGCCCCGGGCAGGCCCTCCGGGGTGAACATGGCCAGGTCCAGACCGGCTGAGAACCCGGCGCCGTTGCCTCGCAGGACGACCACGCGAACGTCGCCGGGCAGGGAGCGGCCGAGTGCGGCCAAGGCCGACCACATCGCGGGTGTCTGGGCGTTGCGCTTCTCCGGCCGGTCGAGCGTGACCCGGGCCACCTGATCGGTGATCTCCAGCCGTACGCCGGCCTCGGCCAGTTCTTCCTTCACGTCGCTCACCTGCGTTCCCTCTCCTCCGGACTGCGCCCCATCATGCCCGGACAAAGCATGAGGGCCGCACCCGTGGGTGCGGCCCTCATGAAAGGTCGTGCTACTTCTTCTTCGCGGCCTTCTTCGCAGGACGCTTCTTCGCGGCGGCCTTCTTGGCCGGCTTCTTGGCAGCTGCCTTCTTGGCCGGCTTCTTCGCGGCCTTCTTGGCGGCCTTCTTCGCAGGCTTGCGTGCCGCAGTGGTCTTCTTCGCGGCCTTCTTCGCAGGACGCTTCTTCGCCGCTGCCTTCTTGGCCGGCTTCTTCGCGGCCTTCTTGGCGGCAGGCTTCTTGGCAGCGGTCTTCTTCGCTGCCTTCTTCGCCGGCTTCTTGGCGGCAACGCGCTTCTTCGCTGCTGCCTTCTTCGCCGGCTTCTTGGCGGCGGACTTCTTCGCCGCCGGCTTCCTGGCGGTCTTCTTCGCCGCCTTCTTTGCCGCTACGGGCACCGCTTCCTCCTCGACCAAGGGAGACCGAATGTCTCCTTGCCGAACATGATGACCGTGTGCACGCATCAAGTCGCGCAACCGAAACGACTTTTTTTTCATCGGCATGACCGCCCATCACGCAACTCTTCGTTGCGCGTGCCCGTTGAACGACGATTAAAACGCACCCAGTGCAACGTGTAGCGACGTGCGCGACGTCATGTGCGCGTGCATTGCAGTACGCGACGACGTCAGCGCTTCGCCTTGCCGCGCGTCGCACCACCGCGTCCGCGCAATGTCGTACCCGACTCGCTGAGGATTCGATGCACGAATCCGTAGGAGCGGTTCGAGCTCTGTGCGAGTGCACGAATGCTCGCGCCACCGTCGTACTTGCGACGCAGATCCGCGGCCAGCTTGTCGCGCTCGGCGCCGGTGACCCGGCTGCCCTTCTTCAAGGCGTCCGCCACCGTGGGCCTCCCGTTGCGCACGAGCCGGCTTCTGGTGTGCCGGCGTCATCCGGATCATGCCGCAGTCCACCGGCGCTGACCACCGGCCGTAGTTCGCTACGGTGGCGCCGTGCAGACCCCTCGCGTGGCCGTCCGCGAATGGGCAGCACGAGATGCCGTCTGCTGGTTGCTGGTCGTCGCGGCCGGCCTGCTCGTCACTGCGGTGGCCGTCGGCGCCGCCGCGAAGGTCGGCGTCACCGGAGCTCCGTTCACCGGCGAGTACCGGTTCAAGGTCGAGGTCGGCACGCTGCTCGCCCCGCTTGTCGCGGTGCTGGTGCTGGCCGGCGTACGCACGGGTCTGGCCGACCGACTCAGCTGGCGCGGCGTGCTCGTCACCGCCTACGTCGCGAACGCGCTCTGGGCCGTCTCCCTGGCCCTGGTGGACGGCGGCAACGGGTTGGCCGGCCCGGTCTCCGGCCTCGAGGAGTACGCCGCCGACATCGCCGCCGTGGACGCCGGTCCGGTCCGGTTCGTCGAGACGTTCGTGGACCGGGCCGAGGAGTACAGCGTCGCCACCCGCACGCACCCACCGGCCCCGACCGTCCTGCTCTGGGTGCTGCGCTCGGCGGGTGTCGTGCGCCCGCTCACGCTCGGTCTCGTCCTCACACTGCTCGGCTGTCTCGCGGTGCCGTGTGCCGCGATCGCGGTGCGTTCCGTGCTGGGCGAGCGCGCGGCACGCAGGCTGCTGCCGGCGCTGGTGCTGGCGCCGTACGCCGTCTGGGTCGCGGTGAGCATGGACGGCGTCGTCGCAGCGCTCACCGCGGCGTTCGTGGCGGCCGGAGTGGTGGCGAGCGAACCAGGCCGGCGACCGCACTGGCCGATCGCCGCCGGCGCGCTGCTCGGCCTGGCCACCCTGTTCTCGTACTCGGCCGGTTGGCTCGGCGTGATCCCGCTGCTCGTCTGCTACCAGCGTCGGCGCGGGACGACGATCGCGTTGCTGGGGCTCGGCGCCCTCATCCCCATCGGCATCGCCCGGGTCATGGGCTTCGTCTGGCCGGACGGGCTGACCGCCGCGCAGGAGGACTGGTCGCTGCGGATCGGCCCGCACCGGAGCTGGCTGCTCTGGGCCTTCCTCGACCTGGTGCTGCTGGTCATCGCGTGCGGGCCGCTGATCGTCACCGCCGCCCGGCGGCTCTCCCGGACGCCGGCCTGGCCGTTCGTCATCGGCGCACTGCTCGGTGTGGGGTTCGCCGTGGGGAGCGGCCTGTCACGCGGCGAGGTGGAGCGGAGCTGGCTGCCGTTCTTCCCGTGGCTGCTGGTGCCGGTCGTGGCTCCGCGCGGGGGTGACGACGGCGTGGCGCCCTCACCCTTGCTGCTCGCGGTCGGCGCCGCCGCCGCGATCGTCATCGAGTCGGTGCTGCGCTCCGCCTGGTAGCCCCCGGCTCAGATGTTGAAGCCGAGGGCCTGCAGCTGCTCGCGGCCGTCGTCGGTGATCTTGTCGGGGCCCCACGGCGGCATCCAGACCCAGTTGATCTTGAAGTCGGCGACCAGCGGCGACAGTGCCGCGCGGGTCTGGTCCTCGATGACGTCAGTGAGCGGGCAGGCCGCCGACGTCAGCGTCATGTCGATGGTGGCCACGTTGTCCTCGCCCAGGCTGATGCCGTAGACCAGGCCGAGGTCGACGACATTGATGCCGAGCTCCGGGTCGACCACGTCGCGCATCGCCTCGGTCAGGTCCGCGAGACTCGCCTGTCCACTCATCCTGCGGCCTCCAGGGTCTGGGCGGTGGCGTCTTTCCACGCCATCCACGACAACAGTGCGCACTTCACACGCGCGGGGAAGCGCGCGACGCCGGCGAATGCCACCGCGTCCTCGAGCCGATCCTCGTCGGGCTCGACCTTGCCCTGCCCATGCATGAGCTGCGTGAACTCCTCCGCCAGCGACATGGCGTCGGTGACGGTGCGTCCGATCACGAGGTCGCTCATCACCGAGGCGGATGCCTGGGAGATGGAGCAGCCCGTGCTCGCGTACGAGACGTCCTGCACCACGTCGCCGTTCAGCTTCACCCGCAGGGTCACCTCGTCCCCGCAGGTCGGGTTCACGTGGTGCACCTCGCGGTCGAACGGCTCGCGCAGTCCCTTGTGATGTGGGTCGCGGTAGTGGTCGAGGATGATCTCCTGGTACATCGACTCAAGCTGCACGGAAGAACCTCTTCACGTGCTCGAGACCGGCGACCAACGCGTCGATCTCCTCCGCCGTCGTGTACAGGTAGAACGAGGCGCGCGTGGTCGCCGGCACGCCGAGGCGCCGGCAGACTGGTGCGGCGCAGTGCTGTCCCACGCGGACCGCGATGCCGAGCTCGTCGAGCACCTGCCCCACGTCGTGCGGGTGCAGTTCGCCGAGCGCGAAGCTGACTGCCCCACCGCGGTCGACCGGCACGGCGGGCCCGAGGATGCGCACGCCGGCGACGGACTGCAGAGATTCGAGGGCGTACGCCGTCAGCTGCTGCTCGTGCGCCGCGACCGCGTCCATGCCGATCTCCGACAGGTAGGTCACGGCCGCAGCCAGCCCGACCGCCTCGGCCACCATCGGCGTGCCGGCCTCGAACTTGTGCGGCGGCTCGGCGTACGTCGAGCCGGTCATCTGGACGACTTCGATCATCTCGCCGCCACCGAGGAACGGTGGCAGCCGGTCGAGCAGCTCCCGTCGCCCCCACAGCACCCCGATGCCGGTGGGCCCGAGCATCTTGTGGCCGGTGCAGGCTAGGAAGTCGACACCCAGAGCCCGGACGTCGACCGCCGCATGGGGAACCGACTGCGACGCGTCCAGGCAGACCAGCGCTCCGACCTCGCGCGCTCGGCGCACGATGGTCTCGACGGGGTTCACCGTGCCCAGGATGTTGCTCTGGTGCACGAAGGAGACGATCCGCGTGCGCTCGTTCAGCAGCTGATCGAGGTCGCTGAGATCGAGCCGGCCCTCGTCGGTCAGCCCGATCCACCGCAGCGTGGCCCCGGAGCGTTCCGCGAGCATCTGCCAGGGCACGAGGTTGGAGTGGTGCTCCATCTCCGTGACGAGGATCTCGTCGCCCGGACCGAGCTCCAGGCCGGAACCGGCGCGAGCGTCGCCCAGGCTCCGCGCGACGAGGTTGAGCGCCTCCGTGGAGTTCTTCGTGAACACCACCTCGGACCGGTCCGGCGCGTTGAGGAACCCGGCCACGGCGTCCCGCGCGCCCTCGTAGAGGGCGGTGGCCTCTTCGGCCAGCACATAGATGCCGCGGTGCACGTTCGCGTGGTGCAGCTCGTAGTAGTCCTGCATCGCCTCCAGGACCGCGGCCGGCTTCTGCGAGCTCGCGGCGCTGTCGAGGTAGACCAGCGGCTTCCCGTTCACCTCCCTGGTGAGGATCGGGAAGTCCTTGCGGACGCGGGCGACGTCGAGCGTCATCACGACACCGGTGCGGAGGTCCCGGCCGGCCGGAGGTGCTCGTAGCCCTTGTCCTCGAGCACCTGGGCGAGCTCCGGCCCGCCCTCCTGGACGATCCGCCCGTCGAACATGACGTGCACGAACTGCGGCGCGATGTAGCGCAGGATCCGCGTGTAGTGGGTGATCAGCAGCGTGCCGGTCGTCCCGGTCGCCTGCACGCGGTTGACTCCCTCGCTGACGACGCGGAGAGCGTCGACATCGAGGCCGGAGTCGGTCTCGTCGAGGATCGCGATGGCCGGCTGGAGCAGCTCGAGCTGCAGGATCTCGTGCCGCTTCTTCTCACCGCCGGAAAAGCCCTCGTTGACGCTGCGCTCGGCGAACGTCGGGTCCATGTCCAGCGCCGCCATGGCCGCCTTGAGCTCCTTCACCCACAACCGGAGCTTCGGGGCTTCGCCGCGGACGGCGGTCACCGAGGTGCGCAGGAAGTTGCTCACCGACACGCCGGGCACCTCGACCGGGTACTGCATGGCCAGGAACAGCCCGGCGCGCGCACGCTCGTCGACCGACATCGCGAGCACGTCCCGACCGTCGAAGCTCACGCTGCCCGCCGTGACGGTGTACTTCGGGTGCCCCGCCACCGCATAGGCGAGCGTGGACTTGCCGGAGCCGTTGGGACCCATGAGCGCGTGCGTCTCGCCGGCCCGCACCGTCAGGTCGACACCGCGCAGGATCTCGGTGTCCTCCACGTTGACGTGCAGGTCGCGGACTTCCAGGGTGGCCATGCTCAGGACTCCTCAACAGAGACGAGAACGTCGTCGCCGTCGTGCTTGACGGCGTAGACGGGGACTGGCTGTGTGGCGGGCAAGCCGGTGGGCCGCCCCGTGGACAGGTCGAAGCGCGAGCCGTGGAGCCAGCACTCGACGGTGCCGTCCTCGACGTCGCCGTCGGAGAGCGACACCTCCGCGTGCGAGCAGACGTCGTCGAGCGCATAGAAGCTGCCACCGCTGCGCGCCACGCAGACGGCGCGCCCGTCGAGGACGACCTTGACCGCGCCCTCTTCGGGCACGTCGGCGGCGGCGCAGGCCCGGACCCAGGTCACAGCACCGACCTCGCGAGCTCGTCCTCGATCGCGAGCGCCAGGCGGGCGCGCAGCTCCGGTACGGCGATCTGCTCGATCACCTCGGCGAAGAAGCCCCGCACCACGAGCCGGCGCGCCTCGTCGGCCGGGATGCCGCGGGACTGCAGGTAGAAGAGCTGGAGGTCGTCGAAGCGACCGGTCGCGGACGCGTGGCCGGCATGCGCCACTTCGCCGGTCTCGATCTCGAGGTTCGGCACCGAGTCGGCGCGCGCACCGTCGGTGAGCACCAGGTTGCGGTTCACCTCGTAGCTGTCCGTGCCCACCGCGTCGTGGCGGATGACGACGTCGCCGATCCAGACCGAGTGCGCCTTCTCCCCCTGCAGCGCACCCTTGTAGACGACGCGGCTGCGGCAGTGCGGTGCGGCGTGATCGACCAGCAGCCGGTGCTCGAGGTGCTGGCCCTCATCGGCGAAGAACAGGCCCAGCAGCTCGGCGTCGGCACCCGGCCCGGTGAAACGGACACTTGGCGAGAGCCGGACCAGGTCGCCGCCCAGCGTCACGACGATGGAGCGGAACCGGGCGTCGCGGCCCAGCTCGGCCGCGTGCGTGCCGACGTGCACCGCGTCATCCGCCCAGTCCTGCAGGCTGACCACGGTGAGCGACGCCCCCGCGCCGACGCGGTACTCGGCGTTGGCGAGAAAGGTGCCGGAGCCCGAGTGGTCGACGACCACGGTGACGGCGGCGCCGTCGCCGACGTCGACCAGGAGGGGTCCGTACGCCGTACCTCCCTCGCCGTGCACGCGCAGCGTCACCGGCTCGCTGGCTGTCACATGGCGGGGAACGCTGATCAGCGTTCCCCGCGGGAACCGCGCCAGGGCCAGCGCTGTGTACCGATCGGTGGCGGTCACCAAGTCGCCGAAGCGCGGGTCGTCGCGGTCTACCGCGGTGACGCTGACCTCGGGCGGCGCGGTGTGCTCGACGGTGACGCTGCCGGGTTCGCCCAGCACGATCCGGTCCTGCGGCGTGAACCGCCACGCTTCCTCGCGCCGCGTGGGCAGGGCGATCGACTCGGGGTCGACCGCGGTCAGGGTTGGCATCGTTAGCCGACCGCGCCTTCCATCTGGAGCTCGATCAGGCGGTTGAGCTCCAGCGCGTACTCCATCGGGAGCTCCCGGGCGATCGGCTCGACGAAGCCGCGGACGATCATCGCCATGGCCTCGTTCTCGGTCATGCCGCGACTCATCAGGTAGAACAGCTGGGCCTCACCGACCTTGCTCACCGACGCCTCGTGGCCGATCGAGCTGTCGTCCTCGCGGACGTCGACGTACGGGTAGGTGTCGGAGCGGCTGATCGTGTCCACGAGCAGCGCGTCGCAGCGCAC
>CAZYXZ010000050.1:0-23787 GCA_964651395.1 uncultured Frankiaceae bacterium | reverse complement strand
GAGCTGCCGGGCGCGCTCCAGGTGGCCGGCATGTGGCTCGCGCTGCTCGGCACCGTGCTCGCCAGTGGTCCGGAGTTCCAGGCCGGCGCGGCCGGCCGGCGTTCCGTGCTGCTGGCGCTCGGCGCCGCAGCCGGCTTCGGGTCGGTCCTGCTGCTGACGGCGGAAGGCGCGAAGACCGACGTCGTGAGCACTCTCGCCTCGATGCGGGTGGGCGCCGTGGCCGCCATCGGGCTGCTCACGCTGGGCACTGCGCGGGAGCGTCCGCGCTTCACCCGCCGCGACGTGCCGCTGATCGCGGCGATCGGCCTGGCCGACCTGGCGGCGATCGCGGCGTACAGCCAGGCCACCCGCGGCAAGCTTCTTGCGGTGGTCGCGGTGCTCGCCTCGCTCTACCCGGTCATGACGGTGACCCTGGCCTGGCGCATCGACGGCGACAGCGTCCGGCGCGTGCAGGCGGTCGGCATCGCGGCGGCGCTCTGCGGCGTCGTTCTGCTCGTGATCCCCTGAGATGGCACGATCGCTTCCCGTGACCCCGCCCGCGGCTGACGCCGCCTTCCTCCGCGCGTGCCGCGGGCTGCCCGTGCCGCACACCCCCGTGTGGTTCATGCGCCAGGCCGGCCGTGCGCTGCCGGAGTACCGCAAGGTGCGCGAGGGCGTGGCCATGCTCGACAGCTGCCTGCGCACCGACCTGATCGTCGAGATCACGACGCAGCCGGTCCGCCGGCTCGGCGTCGACGCGGCGATCCTGTTCAGCGACATCGTGCTGCCACTGAAGGCCATCGGTGTGGACCTCGACATCGTCCCCGGTGTCGGACCGGTCATCGCGTCGCCGGTCCGCTGCGCCGCGGACCTCGCGCAGCTCCGCCCGCTCGAGCCGGAGGCGGACGTCCCCACCGTGCTGGCCGCGGTGGCGCAGCTGGCCGCGGAGCTGCCGGTGCCGCTGATCGGCTTCGGCGGCGCGCCGTTCACCCTCGCCAGCTACATGGTCGAAGGCGGCCCGTCGAAGACCCACTCGACGACCAAGGCGCTCATGTACGCCGAGCCTGACCTCTTCGCGCAGCTGCTCGACCGGCTGGCCGACATCACGCTGGCGTTCCTGCGCGCGCAGGTGGGCGCGGGCGCGTCGGCCGTGCAGCTCTTCGACAGCTGGGTCGGCACGTTGTCCGCGGCCGAGTACACGCGGCATGTCCTGCCCGCGTCGCGCAAGGTGCTGGAGGGCGTCGCCGACCTCGGAGTGCCGCGCATCCACTTCGGGGTCGGCACCGGCGAGCTGCTCGGTCTCATGGCCGAGGCCGGCGCGGACGTCGTCGGCGTCGACTGGCGCGTGCCGCTCGACCAGGCGACGGCGCGCGTGCCAGGGAAGACCTTGCAGGGCAACCTCGACCCTGCGCGGCTGCTGGCACCGTGGCCGGTCGTGGCCGAAGGCGTGCACGACGTGCTGACCAGTGCGCAGGGCCTGCCGGGGCACGTCTTCAACCTCGGTCACGGCGTGCTGCCGGAAACGGACCCGGACGTCCTGGCTCGCGTCGTCTCGCTGGTCCACGAGCACACACGTGCCTAGTCGTCAGGTGCCGGGACGACGCGGTCTGCTCGCGATGGCCTACGGCACACCGGCATCGCGCGACGAGGTGGCTGCTTACTACACGGACATCCGCCGTGGCCGCGCCCCGTCGGAGGAGCAGCTGGCCGAGCTGCTCTACCGCTACGACGCGATCGGCGGCTGGTCGCCGCTGCGCGAGATCACCGAGCGGCAGTGCGGGCAGCTCCAGCGCGCGCTCGACGCCGCGGAGCCGGACCGGTGGACGGTCGCGTTGGGCATGAAGCACGCGCCGCCGTTCGTCGAGGACGGCGTCGCGGCGCTGGCTGCCGCCGGTGTCGAGCGCATCGTCGGTCTCGTCCTGGCACCGCACTACGCGCGGGCGAGCGTCGGCCAGTACGCCGCCCGCGCCGCCGCCGCGGGTGAGCGGCTCGGCGTACCGGTCACCACGATCGAGTCGTGGCACCTCGAGCCGGACTACGTCGAGTTCCTCGCGACCGCCACTGCGGCCGCGCTCGCGGCATTGACCGACGGTGGGCCGAGCAAGCTCGACGGGGAGCCTGAGGTGGTCTTCACCGCGCACTCGCTGCCGGAGGCGGCGGTCGACGCCGCGGATCCCTATCCCGACCAGGTGCGCGCGACCGCGGAGTCGGTCGCGACGCTGGCCGGTCTCGGACGCTGGTCGACGGGGTGGCAGAGCGCGACGCGGACCGGCACGCCGTGGCTCGGCCCGGACATCCTCGACGTCATCCGCGACCGCGCGTCGGAGGGATGTCCGGCGATCGTCGTCTGCCCCTGCGGGTTCACCTCCGACCACCTCGAGGTGCTCTACGACCTCGACGTCGTCGCGCGCGACGTGGCGGCGGAGTGCGGCATCGCGTTCGCGCGCACGGCGATGCTCAACGACAACGCCGCGGTGCTGGCCGCGCTCGCGGCCCGAGTGCGGGCGGCCGCCGCCGATGCCTGACCAGATGGACCGGCCGCGCGCACCGCACGTGGTCGTGATCGGCGGGGGGATCGCCGGCCTCAGCGCGGCGCATGCGATCCGGACCGACGCGCCGGGCGCGCACATCACCCTTCTCGAGGCGGCCGACCGGCTGGGCGGGAAGATCCTGACGGTCCCCTTCGCCGGGCACGACCTCGACGTCGGCGCGGACGCGTTCCTCGCGCGCGTGCCCGAGGCTCGGGATCTGGCGCGCGAGGTCGGGCTCGGCGACGAGCTGGTCAGCCCCGCGGCGACGCGCGCGCACGTCTGGGCGCGCGGCCGCCTGCGCCCTCTCCCGGCCGGCACCGTGTACGGCGTCCCGGCCGGCATCGGGCCGCTGCTGCGCACGCAGGTCGTGCCGATGCGGACCGCCCTGCGCGCGTACGCCGACCGGCTGCTCCCGGGCAAGCCGCTCGTCGACGACGTCGCGATCGGTGACTACGTCGGCCGGCGCCTGGGCAAGGGCGTCGTCGCCGGCCTCGTCGACCCGATGGTCGGCGGCATCTACGCCGGGCGGACCGAGTCGCTCGGCCTGCTCTCCGCCGTGCCGCAGCTCGGCGAGATCGCGCGTGAGCACCGCAGCCTGCTGCGCGGCGTGCGCAAGGGCCGCGCGCAGACCGACCTGGCGTCGCCGGTGTTCCACTCCGTGCCGGGCGGCTTGGGCCGGCTGGTCGATGCCGTGGTGACGTCGCTCGGCGACACGGACATCCGGCTCGGCGTACGGGCCGCGGCGCTGGAGCGGCTCGGCCCGGCGGCCTGGCGCGTGACGCTCGCCGGCGGCACCGCGATCATCGCGGACGCGGTGGTGCTCGCCTGCCCGGCCCCGTCGGCCGCGCGGCTGCTGCGCACCGTGGTGCCCAAGGCCGCGGCCGAGCTGGAGACCGTGGAGTACGCGTCGGTCGGCGTCGTCGCGCTCGCGTACCCGCGCCGTTCGCTGGCCGGGCCGGCCGGCTCGAGCGGCTTCCTCGTGCCCGACCGCGAGCAGCGGCTGGTCAAGGGCTGCACGTTCTCCTTCGCGAAGTGGGCTCACCTGCGCGGCGGCGACGCGCTCGTCGTCCGCGCGTCGGTCGGCAAGCACGGTGATGCGGAGGCTCTCTCGCTCGACGACGACGAGCTCGTCGCGCGCGCCCACGCCGAGCTCAAGGAGGCGTTCACGGTGCGCGCCGACCCGGTGGACTCGCTGGTCACGCGCTGGCTCGACGCGCTGCCGCAGTACGCCGTCGGCCACGCGGCACGGGTCGCCGCGATCAACGCCGCGCTGGACCCGCACACCGGGCTGTCGCTGGCGGGTGCGGCGTACCAGGGCGTGGGCATCCCGGCCTGCATCCGCACCGGCCAGACAGCGGGCGCACGCGTCGTCAGCCACCTCGCCCGCCGGCTGCGCTGAGCCCGCCGACCGCCGGTTAGGCTTGGCCCATGGCCGAGTCGACGAAGTCCGCCCGCGAGCTCAACGAAGAGCTCCTCTACTGCATGTACGCCGTGTTCCGCGGTCGCACGGACACCGCGCGGCTCGACGACGGTGCGCGCGAGGCGGCCGCGGCAGAGGCCGACGCGCTGCTCGAAGCGGCGCTCGCGAAGGACGTCTACACCCGCGGCACGTACAACGTGTCCGGCTACCGCGGCGACGCCGACCTGCTCGTGTGGTGGACCTGTCCCGACGTCGACGAGCTGCAGGCGACGTACAACCGGTTCCGGCAGACCGGGCTCGGCCGCTCGCTCGACGCGGTGTGGTCCGCGGTCGCGCTGCACCGGCCGGCCGAGTTCAACCGCAACCACATCCCGGCGTACGTCCGCCGCGAGGACCCGAAGCAGTACGTCTGCGTCTACCCGTTCGTCCGCTCGCTCGAGTGGTACCTGCTCGACCCGGACGAGCGCCGCGCTCTGCTCGCCGAGCACGGCCAGATGGCCCGCGACTACCCCGACGTCCGCGCCAACACGGTCGCGGCGTTCGGACTCGGCGACTACGAGTGGCTGCTCGCGTTCGAGGCGGACGAGCTGCACCGCATCGTCGACCTGGTCCGCCACCTGCGCGGCTCGGCCACGCGGTTGCACACGAAGCTCGAGGTCCCCTTCTTCACCGGCGTCCGCCGGCCGCTCGCCGAGATCGTCGCCGACCTGCCGTGAGCGACGCCCCTGCCGGGTCTGGGACCCGGGGGGTCACCGGCTGGAAGGCGACCCTCGCCATCATCGTCGCGGTGGCGGCGCTCTTCGTCGTCATCAACGTGCTCAGCGACGAGCGCATCCCCGAGCGTTCGCCGCAGACCCCACCCGTGGTCACGTCCGTGACCCCGGGCTCCGGGTAGTTTCTGCTGCCATGGCGACTCCGTCACCGGCAGTCGAGATCGAGGTCGACGGGTTCGACGTGCGCGTCTCCAACCCGGAAAAGGTCTACTTCACCGGCCTCGCCGAGGGCAGCGGTCGCAAGATCGACCTGGTCAACTACTACGTCGCCGTGGGCGAAGGTGCGCTGCGCGGGATTCGCGAGCGGCCGACGTACCTGAAGCGGCACGTCGACGGGGCCGAGGGCGAGGCGATCTACCAGAAGCGCATCCCGGAGAAGCGGCCGGAGTGGATCGAGTCGGTGCGGGTGTCCTTCCCGTCCGGCCGGCATGCCGACGCGCTGTGCCCGACGCATGTCGCGGACCTGGCGTGGGCGGCGAACCTCGGCAACATGGACTTCCATCCGTGGCCTGCGCGGCGCGCGGATGTCGACCATCCGGACGAGCTGCGCATCGACCTCGACCCGCAGCCCGGCGTGGAGTTCGAGCGCGTCCGCCGGGTCGCGACCGAGGTGCACGCGTACCTCGAGGAGATCGGGATCGTCGGCTTCCCGAAGTCGTCGGGGAAGCGCGGCATCCACATCTACGTGCGCATCGAGCCGACGTGGGACTTCCACCGGGTCCGTCGCGCCGCGCTGGCGCTGGCGCGGGAGATCGAGCGCCGCATGCCCGACGACGTCACCAGCAAGTGGTGGAAGGAAGAGCGCGGCGAGAAGGTGTTCATCGACTACAACCAGAACGCCCGCGACCGGACCATCGCCTCGGCGTACTCGGTCCGCGCGGATCGCAAGGGGCCGGTGTCCGCGCCGCTGCGCTGGGACGAGATCGCCGACTTCGAGATGTACGACTTCACGATCGCGACGATGCCGGCGCGGTTCGCGGAGCTCGGCGACCTGCACAGGTCGATCGACGACGTGCACCACTCGCTCGACACGCTGCTCGAGCTGGCCGACCGCGACGAGAAGGAAGGACTCGGCGACGCGCCCTGGCCGCCCAACTACGCGAAACAGCCCGGCGAGCCCAAGCGCGTCCAACCCAGCAAGTCCCGCCCGGACACCGTTGGCATGGTCGTCCCCCAAGGGGACGACAGCGGCCACGTCGTGCCGGCTGAGGAGTAGCCGTGGACCTGCGGGTCTTCGTCGAGCCGCAGCACGGCGCGACGTACGACGACCAGCTGCGCTACGCGCAGGCGGCGGAGGCCGCCGGCTTCGACGCGTTCTTCCGCTCCGACCACTTCCTCACGATGCAGTCGTTCGACGGACTGCCCGGGCCGACCGACGCATGGCTGACGATCGCGGCGCTCGCCCGGGAGACGTCGCGGATCCGGCTCGGCACCCTCGTGACGTCCGCGACCTTCCGGCTGCCCGGCGTACTGGCGATCGCCGTCGCCTAGGCGGACGCCATGAGCGGTGGCCGGGTCGAGCTGGGGCTGGGCGCCGGCTGGTACGACGCCGAGCACCGCGCCTACGGCATCCCGTTCCCGCCGATGCGGGAGCGGTTCGACCGGCTCGAGGAGCAGCTGGAGATCGTCACCGGTCTCTGGGCGGCGGACGGGCCGTACTCGTTCTCCGGGAACCACTACCAGCTGGCCGACTCGCCGGCGCTGCCCAAGCCGGTCCAGCGACCGCGGCCGCCGATCATCATCGGGGGAGCGGGACCGCGCCGGACGCCGGCCATCGCGGCGCGGTTCGCGGACGAGTTCAACGTGCCCTTCCATCCCTTGGCCCAGACGGCGAGGCAGTTCGAGCGGGTGCGCGAGGCGGCGGCCGGCCGGGATCTCCGCTACTCAGCAGCGCAGGTGACGTGCGTGGGTCGCGACGACGCCGAGGTGGCCCGGCGGGCGAAGGCGATCGGGCACGACCCGGCAATCCTGCGCGAGCACGCGCTCGGCGGGACCCCGGGCGAGGTCGTCGACAGGATCGGCCGCTTCGCCGAGGCCGGCGCGACGCGGCTCTACCTCCAGATGCTCGACCTCTCCGACGTGGCCCACTTGGAGCTCATAGCCAGCACCGTGATGCCTCAGCTCTAGCGGCTGAAACGGGTGCGCCCCAACGGAAAATTGCTTCTCCACAGATTTTCTCGAGGCCTTGATTGGTCGGTCTGGTGGAGGAGAATAGAACGTATGTTCGAGCAGATTGAGCAGGTCCGGCTGGCGGTGAAGGAGCTCGCGGCGCAGCCGGTGCACGCCGGTCTGGGCTCGGACAACGAGGAGCTGCTCGAGCTGCTGCGGGTGCAGGCCGAGCTCGACGCGCAGGTGCTGCGGCGGATCGCGGCGATGGACCGCGGCAACGCGTTCTTCGCCGACGGCTATACGGGCCCGGTGGCCTGGCTGCGGCACAAGGCGCACCTGGCGCCCGGCGAGGCGGCGGCGCGGGGCATGTCCGCGCCGCGGTCACCGCGACGATGGGCGTGGCAGCAGAGCGGGTCGCCGAGGGTGAGGGGCTGCTGGTCACCCTGGCCAGGCGCCTGGACGCCGCGGACTTCACCACCGCCGCCCGGCACTGGCGCGCGCAGGTCGACAAGGAGCTCGCCGGAAAGGACACCTCCTACGCCGAGGACGCGCGGAAGCTGCACGCGAGCAAGACCTTCGCCGGGATGACCGCACCCCGGCGCAGCGCCGCCACGACGCGCTCGGCGAGATGGCCCGGATCTGCCTCGACTCGGGCCAGCTACCCGACTACGGCGGTGAGAAGCCGCACCTGCACATTCACCTCACCGCCGAGGCGCTCACCGGCAACCAACCCGGCGCCGGGCGGGGGGACTGGAACGAGATCCTCGACATGACCTACATCGCGCAGCTCGCCTGCGACGCGGCGATCGTGCGGATCATGATGAACGGCCGCAGCGAGATCCTCGACGTCGGCCGCGCCACCCGCGTGATCAGCCCCGCGATCCGCCGCGCGCTGGTCGCCCGCAGCGGCGGGCGCTGCGAGTTCCCCGGCTGCCACCGCCCGCACCGCTGGTGCGACGCCCACCACCTCACCCCCTGGGACACGGCGGACCCACCGACCTGGCCAACCTCGCACTCCTGTGCCGCTTCCACCACACGCTCCAACACCGAGGCTGGTCACTCGCCCGCGGCCCCGACGGATCGTGGACCGCCACCAACCCGCAGGGACGAACCATCACCGGCGACCCGCCCCGAGCACTCGCACTGCTCAGCTGAGCGTGCGGTCAGGGCTTCGTGATCGCCAGGTCGAGTGAGGGCAGGAAGAAGCCGACCGGGATGTGTGGAGCGAACCGGCGCAGGGTGTCGACGACGACAGCGTCCTCGGGCCACATGCCCCAGTGGGGTCGTGCCTGGAACTCCAGGAGGCTGGTCGTCGCCGGGAAGGCGGCCGGCTCGATGGCCAGCGCGACGCAGAAGTCGTGGAAGCTGATGCCGCGGCCCCAGCGCGCGAGCGAGTGGTGGGCGTCGGGTGTCGGCTCCGGGCCGAGCGCGGCGAAACCCGCGCGCGGCGTGTAGCCGGCGTACCGGATCGCGAGGTCGTCGGGCAGCCAGTGGAAGTACGGCGCGAGCGACGTGTGCTCGTCGTAGGGCCAGAGCCGGTTCGGGGTGTCGAAGACCTGCAGCATGCCCCCCGGCGGCAGCAGGTCCCACGCCTGGCGGATCGCGGACAGGCGCTCGGCCAGCGTCAGGTGCTCCAGCACCGCGAAGAACATGACCACGTCGAAGTCCCCCGCCGCACCGAGGCCGGCCAGCTCCGCGGCGGTGTGCCGGCGGAACCGGACGCCGTCCGCCCCGGCCGCCCTGAGGCGGTGCTCGGCCAGCGCCAGCGGCTCCTGCTCGACGTCGATCGCCAGCACCGTCGCGCCCTGCTCCGCGAGCGCCAAGGAGGACGAGCCGGTGCCGCAGCCGACCTCGAGCACACGACTGCTCGCGAGCGGTCGCAGGCTGTCGACCCACGGGACGATCTCGTTCCGGTTCCGCGCGAGCCGGCCGTGGACGTGTGCCTCGAAGTCCTCGGCGCCTTCCTCCGTTGCGAGGTACTCCGCGCCAGTCAGCCCGACGCGCAGCGCCAGCAGGTCGGCCAGGGCGCGACGGAACTCCTCGTCCGCGTCCGGTGGCGCGCTGAGAAACCGCGCCGACAGGTGCACGGGCACGGGCGGCGGCCCCTCGGCGGGCAGCTCGCCGGAGCGACCGAGGATCCGAGCAGCGGCTGCCCGGCGCCGGGTGCCGGCCGGGAGCAGAGCACGGGCCAGTCGAGGAGGTCGCACACGGGAACACTATGCGGACGGCGCTAGCCTCGGTCCGTGGTCAACGATCACTGCTACTGCCAGTCGCTGGCCTCGCCGATCGCCCAGCAGAGCATCGCGGACGTCGGCGAGCTCGCCGGCTTCGTGCGCGACGCCGTGCGCTCCGACGGCATCGCGTACTACGAGTGCGCGAGCTGCTTTCAGTGGTGGCGCGAGGACACGACGGGCCTGCGGAAGGTGAAGGGCCCCGGTGCCTAGGCCTGCACGGTGCGCGCGAGGATGCCGAGTGTCGCGCGGAGAGCGGCCTCGGGGATGACCGGGAACAGTCCGAGCGGCCGGTACTTCTCGTCGATCTCGCTCCAGTCGTAGTACGACGTGACCAGGGTGCGGCCGTCGTCGAGCGGCTCGAGCCGGTAGCCGTAGAGGTGGTGGATCGGCGGCTGGATGACGCCGGAGATGGTCCACTCGATCAGCCGGTCCGGCTCGTACTTCGTGATGATCACCGTCACGTCGTACAGCCCGAGCGGGTAGTCGTTGAGCGACTCGCGGTCCATGTGTACGACGAACTCGTCGCCGACGGCCGTCACGGGCTCGCCCTCGGCGGACATGAGCATCCCCGAGCTGTCGATCGCGACGTGCCCCTTCGGGTCGCTGATCACCCGGAAGATGTCCGCCGCGGAGGCCTTGATCTCCCGGGCCACCTCGAACCGCTCGACGACGGACTCTGCTGCCTCTGTCATGTCAGCTCCCGAAGACGGTGGCGAGCAGCTCGGGAACCGCGGTCTCGAGCTGTGCGTAGGTGCACGTGGCGGGATCGCGGTCGGGGCGCCAGCGCTGGAACTGTGTCGCGTGGCGGAAGCGGTCGCCCTGCAGGTGGTCGTACTTCACCTCGGCCACGAGCTCCGGGCGCAACGGCTCCCAGGAGAGGTCCTTGCCCGCGCTCCAGCGCGAGACGCCGCCCGGGTTGCGTCCGCCGTCGGCGACGATCGCCGAGGCCCACTCGCCCCAGGGGTGGCCGTCGAGAGCGCCGGTGCGGTACGGCGCGAGCTCGTCGACGCGCTCCTTGCGTCGCGCCATCGTGAACGAGGCCGCGACGCCGACGTGATTGAGGTGGCCGGCCTCGTCGTGCAGGCCGAGAAGGAGGGAGCCGACGACGCCGCCGGACTTGTGCCAGCGGAAGCCGGCGACCACGACGTCGGCGGTACGGACGTGCTTCACCTTGGTCATGACCCGCTCGTTCTCGCGGTAGGGCAGGTGCGCGGGCTTCGCGATGACGCCGTCGAGCCCCGCGCCCTCGAACCGCGAGAACCAGTCCTGCGCCGTGGCCGGATCCTCGGTTGCCGGCGTCACGTGGATCGACGGGCCCGCGTTGGCAAGCGCCTTCACGAGCATCGCGCGCCGTTCCGCGAAGGGGCGCGCGCGCAGGTCCTCGGCTCCGAGGGAGAGCAGGTCGAAGGCCACGAACGCCGCCGGCGTCGTCTCCGCGAGCATGTTCACGCGCGAGGCTGCCGGGTGGAGCCGGTTCTGCAGCACCTCGAAGTCGAGCCCCTCGTCGCCGGCGATGATGATCTCGCCGTCCAGCACGCACTGCTCGGGCGTCTCGCGTCGCACGGCCTCGACGACTTCTGGGAAGTAGCGGGTCAGCGGCTTCTCGTTCCGGCTGCCCAGCTCCACGTCGTCCCCGTCGCGGAAGACGATGCAGCGGAACCCGTCCCACTTCGGCTCGTAGATGACGCCGTCGGGAAACGCGTCCGGCATGGGCAGGGTCGGCGACGCCTTCGCGAGCATCGGCTGCACCGGCGGCCGGACCGGCGAGCTCACGAGTCGGCGTGCTCGGTGAGGTAGTCGATGAACTTCGCGCGCAGCAGCGGCTCGTTCGGGCCGAGGTGCTCGCCGCGGAGCTCGCGGAACAGCTCGAGGAAGTCGGCGATCGTCTTGCCCGGACCGCTGAAGGAGTCGTCGGTCGCGGCGTCGTCCGAGGCCGGCAGGTGCTTGAACAGGTCCCAGAAGAAGCCGAGGTCGTGCCTTTTCTGCGCGAGGGAGAACGCGCGGGAACGCAGCTCCTCGGTCGAGAGGGCGTCGAGCTCGCCGGCACGGGGATCGGTCATGGGCGCAGCGTACCGAGCGTCGTAGGCTCGGGCGCATGCCGGCGTCCCCGGACACCATCAGCCAAGGCCGGGAGGGGCGTAGGCCCTGGGTCGCGTGGCTGCTCGTCCTGGCGGTGGCCGCGGGCCTGCTCATCTGGCGGCTCTCGACGCGCGACGACGAGCCGGTCGCCGAGCCGCGGCCGCGCGTCACGACGCCGAGCCAGCCGGCCGTCCTCGACCCCGCGGTCGTGCACGACGCGGAGCAGGTCGCTCCGGGCCACGTGCCCTTCACGCACCTCGTGGCGATCGACGGTGGCGACGTCGTACTGCTGAGCCGGTCCGGGGAGGAGCTCGGCCGGCGCGTCCTGCCGGGCAGCGGTCCGGTCACGGACGTCGTGTGGAGCCGGGCGGACGAGGCGGTCGTCTTCGCGCGGGGCGACCGGGCCTGGTACAGCACGCTGCGGAGTGCTGAGCAGGGTGAGGTCGCCGGCGGCGAGCGCGTCTTCCCCGCCCTCACCGACGACCCCGCCAGTCCGGACGTCTGGGTCCTGACGACGCGCGGCACGCGCGGGCGGGCGAGGTTGCTCGACGGCCCGGTCAGCCAGCCCCTCGGCGAATGGCGGCTGCCCGCAGAGTTCACACCGCTCGCCCCTGCGACCAGGGCGATCATCGGGGCGGTCGGCCCCGACCGACAGCTGGCGATGTACGACGCGCTGCGCGGTCGCCAGACGCTGCGCTACGGGCGACCGGGGGCGCGACTGATCGGCGCCGTGGGCCGCGTCGTCTACTGGGCCGACCCGCGGTGCACGGCGGCCTGCGGCGTCCACCTGACCGAAGGCGACGGCAGTGACCACGCCGCCTTCGTCGACGACGACACGTTCCTCCGCGGCGTGTCGGGCGCCCGCGCCGTGGCCGCGGAGGTGGAACGGCCGAACGGGTCCAGACGGCTGGCTGTCGTGTCCGCGAACTTCTCGCTGGCCAGACCGGTGACCGGTTCGTCGGGTTTCCGGGCCGACGCAGGATGGTTCTGGTACGGCTCCGACCATGTCGTGTTCGCGGACGAGAACCGCCGTGTGCTGGTGCACCAGCTGGGGGGCGCGACGGTCGGGCTGCCCTTGCCGCTGCCCGACGGGCTGCGGCTGGTCGGCGCCTGCCGCTGCGGCGGATAGCAGGAACCGCCGGTCCGCCGTGCGCCCGGATGGACGCACGGCGGACCGGTCGCAGTACTAGGTCTGCGCTTCCTGCGCGTCCACGGTCTTGCTCCTGTCGCCGCGCCTGACCTGGATCTGCCTCGGCTCCGGCTCGGGCTGCACGACACCCTTGAGGCGCACCTCGAGCATTCCCTGGTCGTACGTCGCGTCGACCTGGTCGGCCTCGAACGCGTCCGGCAGCGCGAACTCGCGGTGGAACGAGCCGTAGCGGAGCTCGCGCATCAGCACGGCCTGCTTGCGCTGCTCGCGCTCGTCACGTCGCTCGCCGCGGATGATCAGCCGGTTCTTGTCGACGACGATGTCGACGTCGCGTTCGACATCGATGCCCGGGAGCTCGAGCCGCAGGACGATGTCGGTGTCCTCGGTACACATCTCGACCGCGGGGACGAAGCCGGCTCGCGCGGGTGTCGCCGTGCCCCAGCTGCGGCGGATCAGGTCGTCGAACTCGCGGTCGAAACGACCCAGGGTGGTGAACGGGTCCCATCGGGTGAGGGCCATGGCACGCCTCCTCGTGCACTCGGCCGGGCCTCGGCTGGTCACCGAGACCCGGAGGTCCTGGTTTCCGACGGCAGAGATATAAAAAATGGCGGACCCGTTGTCAAGCGTCTCCGTAGCACACGACCGGACCTTCGACGCGGAGCTGGACGGCGCTCCCCGGAGCCGGCAGGTCCGTGCCGCGAGTCCGCACGGTGAGCGACTCGCCCGAAACCAGGCGAGCCGTCACGACCGAGTCGTGTCCGAAGTAGCTGACCGACACGACCTCGGCCGGAACGGTCCCCCCGAGCTGGAGCTGTTCCGGCCGAACCATGACGGTGACCGGTCCGGCGGGAGTGCTGCCGGCCACCGGCAACGACCCCAGGGCGCACTTCACCCGGCGTCCCCGCGCCACTCCCGGGAGCACATCGGCCTCCCCGAGGAACCGGGCGACGTCGAGGTCGATCGGCCGGCTGTAGACGTCGGACGGCGCCCCCGACTGCACGAGCCGGCCGTCGCGCATGATGGCGACGACGTCGGCCAGCGACAGCGCTTCCTCCTGGTCGTGCGTGACCAGGACCGCGGTCGTCCCGGCCGCCTTGAGCAGATGCAGGACGTCGGCCCGAATGGACGCCCGCAGGCCGGCGTCCAGCCCGGAGAACGGCTCGTCGAGCAGCACGACGGCCGGTGACGGTGCGAGCGCGCGCGCGACGGCGACCCGCTGCTGCTGTCCACCGGAGAGCTCGTGCGGCCGGCGGTGCTCGAGCCCGGTCAGGCCGGCCAGCGCGAGCAGCTCGGCGACGCGGGCGCCGCCGCCGCCGCGGGGCAGGCCGAACCCCACGTTGCCGGCGACGTCGAGGTGAGGGAACAGCGCGCCTTCCTGCGGAACCACCGCAAGGCCACGGCGATGCGGAGGCACGTGGACGCCAGGGCCGGCGACGTGCCGGCCGCCGACGTGCACGGACCCACCGTCGGCGCGCTCGAAGCCGGCGAGCACGCGCAGGATCGTCGTCTTCCCGCAGCCGGACGGGCCCAGTACGGCGAGCAGCTGCCCGGCGTCGACAGCGAGGTCGACGCCGTTCAGGACGCGAACCGGCCCGAAGGACTTGGTCAGGCCGGCGGCCGCGATGGCGGTGGTCACAGGGGCACCGCCGTCCGGCGGGTGAGCAGGTACGTCGGCACGGCCGCCGCCAGCACGAGCAGGGCGGCCGGCAGCGCGGCGGAGGAGAAGGCGCTCGAGGCGGTCTCGGTCCAGACCCGGGTCGCCAGCGTGTCCATCCCGGTCGGCCGCAGCAGCAGCGTGGCCGGCAGCTCCTTCAGGAAGGCGACGAACGCCGCCGCGGCGCCGGCGCCGACCCCCGGCGCGACCAGGGGAAGGGTCACCCGTCGAAGCACGCCGAGCGGTGCGACCCCGAGCGACTGAGCGGCCTCCTCGACGGCCGGTGACGACTGCACCGCGCTGGCATAGATCCCGGCCACGGCGAGCGGGAGGAAGAGCACCACGTAGGCGAAGACGAGCATCGGCAGGCGCTGGTAGAGCGCACCGGCGTACCGCGCGCCGAAGAAGACCAACGACAGCGCGATGACCACGCCGGGCAGCGCGTGCCCGACGTACGTGGCCCGTTCGACCCAGCGGGCGACGGCGGCCCGTGACCGCGCGGCGAGGAGGGCGACCGGCAGCGCCGCGAGGACGGTGACCGCCGCTCCGACAAGTGCGACCGACAGCGACGCGCCGGCGGCACGCGCGGTCGCCGCAGCCTCGAGGTTGCGCGACGTGCCTTCGGCGAGCCAGCGCGCGAGCGTCGCGGCGGGGATGCCGAGAGTCAGCGCAGCCAGGCCGCCCAGCAGGCCCACCGCCGGCCAACGGAGCCTGCCGAGCTCGATGTCGGTGGCGAGGCGCGTCGCACCGCGCCCCACCGGGTCGTAGCGACGCCCGCCCCGGCTCCGTCCCTCGGCCGCGACGATGCAGACCGTGAGCAGCACCAGGACGCAGCCGTAGATGGCGGCGGGGGTCCGGTCGAAGCCGGCCTGGTACGACGCGTAGATGGCGCGGGTGAAGGCGGTGAAGCGCATGAGCGACACGGCGCCGAAGTCGGACAGCGCGTACAGCGCGACCAGCAGGGCTCCGGTGGCGATCGCCGGCCGTAGCTGCCGCAAGGTCACGAGCAGGAACGTGCGCCAGGGTCCCCACCCGAGTGAGCGAGCGACCTCCGCGGGTGCGGGGTCGAGCCGGCGCAACGCGGCCACGACGGGGAGATAGACGTACGGGTACGAGTACAGCGTCAGCACCAGCCATGCGCCGCGGAAGCCGGCGAGGTCCGGGAAGCGGCTGATGTAGGCGAATCCGGCCACGTAGGTGGGGATGGCCAGCGGCAGCATGCACACGACCTGCCAGAGCCCACGCCCGGGGATGCGGCAGCGGACGGTCAACCAGGCGAGTGCGACGGCGAGCACCGTCGCGGCCAGCGTCACGGTGATCGCCAGTCCCACGCTGCGGCCGAGCAGCTCGGCGGTGCGCTGACGGAAGACGGTGGCCCGCAGCACGCCGAAGCCGTCCTCCGTCGCGCGGACGCCGAGGTAGGCGACCGGCAGCAGAGCGACCACGGCCACGAGCAGGGCCGGCATGACGAGGGGAGCGGGGGGACGCCGTCCGCCCGCCGCCGGCGTCAGCTCGGCCGGGCCGGTCAGATGAGGCCGACCGATTCCAGCATCGCCTGCGTGGCCTCGAGCGTGTCGAGGTCGGCCAGGTCGATGTCCGGTCCCTTGATGCTGGCGAGCGGAGGCAGGTCCGGCCGGGGCTGGGCGTCCGGAGTGAGCGGGTACTCCGCGGTCTTGTCCGCGAAGTACTTCTGCGCCTGCGGCGAGAGCAGGAAGTCGACGAACTTCTGCGCCGCGTCGCCGTGCGCGGTGCCCTTGAGCACGCCGACGCCCGCGACGTTGACGAGGGCGCCGGCGTCGCCGCCACTGAGGAAGTGGTTCCTCGCCTTCACCTTGCCCGCCCCCACCTCGGCGATCTTCTCGTAGAGGTAGTAGTGGTTGACCAGGCCGAGGTCGAGCTGGCCCGCGTCGACGGCGTCCCGGATCTGCACGTTGTTCTCGAGGATCTGCGGGGAGTTGGCCTGCAGCCCAGCCAGCCACTCCCGCGCCTTGGCCTCCCCGGCGCTCACGCGCAACGCCGTGACGAAGGACTGGAACGACGCGTTGGTGGGAGCGATCCCGACACGGCCCTTCCACTTCGGCGCCGTGAGCTCGAAGACGCTCGTGGGCAGCTCGGTCGCCGGCACCTTCTCCGGGTTGTAGACGAGGACCCGCGCCCGGCCGGAGACGCCGACCCAGGTGCCGTTCGCGGCGCGGTACTTCGCGTCCACGCGGTCCAGGCTGGCCTGCGGGAGCGCGGCGAGCCGGCCGGCCTTGGCGAGCGCGCCCAGCGCGCCGGCGTCCTGGGAGAAGAACACGTCGGCCTTGCGGTTGGCGCCCTCCTCGAGGATCTGCGCCGCGAGCTCGGACGTGCCGGCGTACCGGACCTCGACGTCGACTCCGGTCTTCTCGAAGTCGGCGATGAGGCTGCCCACGAGGTTCTCGGACCGGCCGGAGTAGATGACCAGGTCGGCCGAGCCGGAGCCGCTGCCTCCGCCGGAGCAGGCCACGGCAGCCGCGGCGAGCACGGTAGCCGTGGTGAGACGGAGCGCGCGCAGCATGGGCACCTTCCGGGGCCGGAACCTGACGAACCATCAAGTTAGGGCACCCTAAGTTCGGTCGTCAAACCGAACCGGCGGCTACCGGACGACCGTGACGTGGACCGGGCCCGCGACAGCCCGGCCCGTGCGGGCCGAGGAGGAGTGGATGGCCAGCACGTCGTACGAGCCGGGCATGCGCAGGATCAGCTGCCACTGCCCCCGGCCGTTGGTCGTCGAGGTGGCGACCCAGTGGTACGGCCCGGGACGCGTCCGGACGAACAGCCCGACCGGGTCGCCGACCACCGGGCAGCCGCCGCCGAGCAGGTAGCCGCCGAAGTAGTTGGTCTGCCCCACACGCACCCGCGGGTACGCCGTCCGCATCGACAGCGTGGCCGCGGGGGTCGGCCGGCAGGTGCTCGACCGGGCCTGGCCCGAATCCGGGTGCACCATGAGGCCGGACACGTCGACCGCCTCGAGGTCGGCACCGCGCAGGACGTCCATGGCGTGCAGCTCGTCGTTGTCCCACCGCTCGTCCGGTACGCCGGAGAGGTACCAGGCGCTGCCGTTGTCGGCGAGGACCAGGCCGTACGTCTTGGCCGCCCGCAGGATCGTCTGCACGCGCGGAGGGAAGCCGGCGATGTCGACGCCGGCCTTGAGCCGGAACCGCGCGCCCATCGGCGGCAGCGCCGGGTCCGTGGACTCGCCGGCCTGATGTCGCGCCGGCCACACGTAGCTGCGTGCGGTCCGCGGGAGCGTGAAGCGGATCGCGTGGTCGATGTGCCCGGCGGCCACCTCGTCGTAGCGCACGAGCCCGGGCAGGATCGGCAGGCCCGCGGCGTCGGCCGACGTCCAGCCGGCCGGCCGCAGCGCGTGGGAGCGCAGGTCCCAGACGGCGCCCGAGCCGGCCTGCCACGAGCCGTCGCCCTGCGGGTACGACGACCAGGTCTCGTAGAGCCGGCAGGCGTCGCGGTCGACGACCAGCACGTGGCGGTCGCCCGAGGACTGCGCGCCGCCTTCGATCTTCGCGTTCGGTGGGAACGGGTACGGCCCGGGGTCGCTCTCGTCGTCGTAGTCGAAGCTCATCGGCACCTTGTGCTGGGCGGAGCTCACGGTGGTGTACGGGATGCCGATCGGACCGCCGTCCCAGAGGCCGGAGCCGAAGTCGGCGTGCCAGCCGGTGCTCGCGCCGCCGGTGGCGATCCAGGCCGCCGACTGCGGGTGCACCGGCGCCGCCGAGACGTCGGTATGCCAGATCGAGTCGGCGGGAAACAGCGGGCACGCGGGCGCCTCGGGGAGCGCTGACGCGCCGGCGGCGACCGCGGGCACGAGGGACAGCGCGATGGCCGTGGCGAGCACGCGGGTCCGCATACCCGAAGTCATCGGCGCCGCGGAGCGGCGCCTACATCACCCGATCGGGCCAGTTCGGCGGCGTACGGCGGCCGCCGTGCAGAGCAGGAGCAGCGCGCCCACCGCCGTCAGCGCGCTGCCGCCGGTCGCCGCCAACGGGCCGCGGCCCGGCGCCGGCCGAGGTGCGGGCGCCGGTGCGGGGGGAGCGGCGGGTGCCGGCGCTGCGCCTGCGGCACCGAGGTTCGGCGCGTCGTACGCCAGGCTGTTGGCCAGGAGCGTGTACCCGGTGTAGGTGACGGCGTAGTTCTGCAGTCCGAACGGGTGGTAGTACGCCTCGGTAGGCTGCGGGAGCAGCGCGCCGATGAAGCGGACCTTGCCCTCGCCCAGCGGCAGCTCGCCGTACGTCGTGCGCGTCGTGTCGCCGGTCGTGCCGAGGCCCGACGCGGCGAGGATGCCGACGGTCGTGCCGCCCGCTGCCTCCCAGACCGCGCGGTCGACGGACCAGTTGGGGCAGTTCTCGCCGGCCGGCGGGAACGCGTAGCCGATCGGGACGGAGTCGTAGGTCTGCCGCGCCACTCCGCGTAGGTTCGCGGTCAGCGGGTGGTCGCGGGTCGTGAACTCGACGCTGCCGACGTAGCGGGTGTCGCGGCGGATCACGCCCTCGTCGTTGGCGAGCACGCCCATCGAGGTCAGCGCGCTCACCGCTCCGTCTGTCACCACGAGGTTGCCGCCGCGCTCCACCCAGGCCTTCAGGTTGGCGAAGTAGCGCTCCTCGTCGACCTTGTCGGGCACCGCGCGCTCGGTCAGCACGATCGAGTCGAACCGGTCGAGCGTCCGGCCGTCCGCGACGATCTCGGCGGCCGTGAGCTTGGTGACCGGCCGCGCGCTGTGCTTGCCGAGATCCACGAAGAACTGCATGCGCGTGGCCGCGTAGGGCAGCTGGGGGAACGAGCCCTCCGTGGCCTCCGGCGTGCTGCCCGGTCCGTTGGCGTCGTCGTGGCGCAGGACCTCGGGGTCGTGGACGTAGGCCGTGGACCCGCCCAGCGGGAACGTGTGCTTCTGCTTCGTCACCGACTGCTTGAGCAGCGAGTAGTTGATCGCGCGGATGCAGTCGACCCACACCTGCGCGAGCTCGCGCGGCCAGCCGATCCAGTTGACGCCGGATCCCGCGGTCAGCTCGGTCGCGTAGCCGGTGCCGCCGAGCCCGGTCTTGGTGTTGTAGTAGTCGATCATCGAGCCCGACGCGGAGTAGCCGAGCATGTCGTAGAGCGTGCCCCAGTGGTAGGCGCCCATGTCGAGGCCGGTCGCGTCGTGCAACGCCTCGAGCGCACCCGGCACATTGGTCTCGGCGAACGCCTCGGAGATGGCGTCGGCGAAGACGGCCAGCGTCTCGGACTTCTGGTAGTCGAACTCGCCGACGATCTGCAGCCCGGCGGCGGCGTACTCGTCGGGGCCCTGGCCGTGGTTGTCCGTGCCGAGGAACCAGCCCTTCTGGCTGAACAGCGACCGCACCGTCGCGTTGCTCTCCGGCTCCTCCAGCGTCTTGTTCGCGACGTTGATGTAGCCCTGGACCGGGAAGTTGCGGTTGAGGTCCGTGCCGTGCGAGTTGCCGCGCGTCATCGTCAGCTCGGCGCTCTGCCCGGTGAGGTCGCCACTGACCCAGCCGTCCGGGTTGGGGAAGAGGAAGTGCACGACGTACTGGTCGAGGGCCTGCTGCACCCAGTCGTCGTCGGCGTGGAAGCGCGGGTCGGCGAAGTCCTCCATCACACGGAAGGCGCCCTCGCGACCCCCCGGCTCGTTGCCGTGGATCGAGTTGACGATGAGCAGCTTCTCCTTGGGCGTCGTCACCGTCTCGTCGGTCATGAGGACGTCGTAGATCGGGTGCCCGGCGGCGGACTCGCCGACGGTTGTCACCTGGATCACGGTCGGGAACTTGCTCTCGAGGTAGCGCACCGAGCACTCGAACCGCTCGAACGTGACGAAGCTCTCCGCCAGCCGCGGCTCGGGGTAGACGCGGTCGTCGAGCGTGATGTCGCCGTCGGCGCACTTCGCCGGCGCTCGCTCCGCGGCTCGGGCGGGCGAGTGGCCGGGCAGGGCGCCGAGGCAGACGGCGGCGGTGAGAGCGGTGGCCAGGGCGGCTGGGACGAGTCGGCGCATGCGTGTCCGTTTCGCTGACGCCTGACGCCATCCCTGCCCGGGTACCGTCAACGCATGTACGGCGGCGCTCCCACCCTCCGCGGCCGGCTGCTGGTCGCGACGCCGGTGCTGCTCGACCCGAACTTCGTCCGCACGGTCATCCTGATCGCCGACCACGACGACAACGGCGCCGTCGGGTTGGTGCTCAACCGCCCGGCCGAGCTGCTGGTGGCGGACGGGCTGCCGGGCTGGGAGCAGCTGGCCGCCGTACCGGACGTCGTCTTCTTCGGCGGCCCGGTCGGGGAGGGTGCGGCCTTCTGCGTCGGGCTGACCGAGGCGCCCGAGCAGGAGTGGCCACGGATCACCGGCCGCGTCCACCTGCTCGACCCCGGCGCCGACCCGGCCGAGCTGGCCGGTCGGGTGGCCAGCGCCCGCGTGTTCGCCGGCTACGCGGGGTGGAGCGCGGAGCAGCTGGAGGAGGAGATCGCCGAGGGCGCCTGGTACGTCGTCGACGCGGTCGAGGAGGACCTGTTCACCGACCCGACCGACCTCTGGAACCGGGTGCTGCGACGCCAGGGCGGCTCACTCGCCCTGGTCGCCACGCACCCGTTGGACCCGACGCTCAACTGACCTAGGGGTTCGCGACCCGGCCGCGGGACCGGCCGACGAGCAAGCTGCCCAGCAGGACGAACAGCGCGGCGATCGCCGCCACGAGGCCGGTGTCCGTACCGGTGACGGGCAGCGTCACGATCGACGCGTCATGCGTGGGCGTGCGGACCACCGGGTTGTCACGGGTGGTGACGGCCGGTGTCACCGGCACGTGCGCGACGGTCACGGGCACGAGGGGCGCGGGCACCAGCGGAGCCGGGGCGAGCGGTGCCGGGGCGAGCGGCGGGGCCATGAGCGGCGGGACCACCGTTGCAGGTGCCGGCGGCAGCACTACCGGTGCCACAGGCGGCGGGACAACCGCGGCCGCCACGGGGGGCAGCACGGCGGGAGCCTCGTCAGCCGGTGCCGCTACCGGCGGCAGGGCTACCGGCGGCAGGACTACCGGCGGGACGGGCGGTAGGTCCAGGGAAGGCACAACGACGGGCTCGGTCGGGGTGACGACGGGCTCGGTCGGTATGACGACGGGCTCGGTCGGTGTGACGACGGGCTCGGTCGGTGTGACGACGGGCTCGGTCGGGGTGACGACAACGGGCGTCTCGACGCGGTTGGTGACGGAGACGGTGCACCGGACGGTCGCGCCACCGCCGTTGCCGGAGCCGTTGCACTGGTCGACGGTGACCGGCAGGGCGGAGGTCTGCGTGGACGGCGAGACCGTGCAGGTGACCCGCCTCGTGCCCCCGCCGCCGTTGCCGGAGCTGTTGCACTGCGTGATGGTCGCGTTGGTGGTGCTGCCGACCGGCGAGCAGGACACGGTCGGCTCAGTGCCGCCGCCGGCGCCCGAGTTGTTGCACTGGTTCACGCTTGCCGGGCTGGTCGAGGCCACCCCGACGATGTTGTTCACGATGCGAACGTCGCACCGGACCGTCCCCCCACCCCCTGAGCCGGAGCCGTTGCACTGCGCCACGGCCGTGGTGAGCTCCGATGACGGCGTGGTGGACGTGGTGCAGGTGGGAGCCGCGTTGGCTGCGCCGTGACAGCGACGGACGGTGACCGACGAGCTGGTGGTGCCCGTGGCCAGGTCGAGGTTGTTCGTGATGGTCACGTCACACGCGACCGCCTGACCGCCAGCGTTGTCGGTGCCGTTGCACTGGTGGACCGACTCCGGCGAACCGGCCGCGGAGGCCGTGTCGCGCATCGCCCCCCAGGTGAGCAGGAGCAGGAGGGTCACCACGAGGGCGCCGAAGCGGGAGGCGTGCGAGGTGCGGTGGTGGGGGGGTGTCAGGAAGGGGGTCATGGGGCGCACCCTGGCCCGACGGGTATGACAGAACCGTGACCGGCGGGTGACGACGCGTCAGATGCGGGAGATGTCCGTCACGAGCTGGGACAGCAGCGGCGTGGGCTCGAGCCCGAGCTCGTCGAAGAGCATCTCGCGGTAGCGGTCGAACACCCGCAGCGCCTCGGACTGGTTGCCTTCGGCCAGATGCACCCGCACCAGGCAGGCATGGGCGCTCTCGCGCAACGGCTCGACCCTGATGGCCGCGCGCGCCGCACCGGCCGCCCCGGCGAGGCGGCCCTTCTCGGTCAGGATCCGCGCCTGGGCCTCCAGCGCCTGCAGCCGAAGCTGGCGCCAGTCCTCGGCCTCGGCCACGACCCAGTCGTCGTACCAGTCGGGCAGCAGCTCGAGCGAGAGCGACTTCACCGCCTCGGCCGTGAGATCGGCGTCGTCGGTCACGGTCCCGTGCTGGATCAACCGCTCGGCCAGCGCCTGGCTGTGGCGGAGGTCGACACCGACCGCCTCGGCCAGCCGCAGCCCGGCGGAGGCGTCCAGGATCGCCTCGCGCATAGAGGGATCCAGTCGGGACAGGGCACTGCGCAGGCTGTCCCCGGCCCGCCGGTCCGAGGCTTCGGGCCACATCGTGCCGGCCACGGCGATGCGCGAGACCGCGTCCTCCCGCAGCGCCAGGAACACGAGCAGCCGCTGCGACCCCATCGAGAGCGTGCCGGCGTCCTTGCCGTCGACGGTCACGCTGAACGAGCCCATCACGGAGATCTCGATGACCAACGGGACTACGTCAGCCGCGATCTGGGATTCGGGCATGCCGCGATTATGCGGCTATGAGCGCCCGCAACCGCTTCCTCGCCCGTCGGCGCATCTCCCGCGACGGCCGGGCCGGCACCACGAGCTCATCGGGCGAGTACCGCCGCAAGATCTCCCGCGCATAGGTGAGCTTGTCCTCGACCCGCTGCCCGGACGGTTGCCGGACACTCCACAGCTCGAGGTTCTCGACCCGGTTGTCCGTTCGATCCCCATTGAGGTGATGCACCCGCTCATCCGGCCACAGCGGTCGTTGCAGGTGCTCCTCCATGACGAGCCGGTGCTGCGCGACCAGCTTGCCGTTGTCGCGTACGTAGACGTAACCGCCTCGGCCGATGTACGGCTTGCCGCGGTTCACCTGGTACGGGCCTCCGGCAATCGGATCGCCATGGGCCTTCAACCTGTGAAGGTGTGGTCCGCACAGTGCGACGCGGCTGAGTTCTGAACCGCACGTTCGGCACATCGCCGGATCGACCTTGGCCGCCCTCCGTCGTCTGCTGTCATGCATGGAGCACAGACCATCTCGAAAGATCGGCTTGCCGCAGCCCAGCTCGATGCAGGTCGCACTCGGGTCATCCCGCTTGAATGCGCGTCGAAGCTGACCGGGAAGCTCGTAGTGCTCGCCGCAGGAGAACACTGTCCGGTAGGCGGCCTTGTCGCAGGAGGCAAGCGAACAGTTTCCGGTCGCGGCTCGACCGTCGCGCCGCCTCTGGGTCTGGCCGGCCATTGGATCGCCGTACCGACGCCACCGGTGAAAGTGTGAGCAACACATGCCGTGCGACCACGCGCGGCTCGTGCATCCGTGGACGACGCAGGAAGCAGCCATGAGTCAAAGCTACGACCGGGGTGTGACAGTTCTTCCGATGTGACACGGAAGAGTTCGTGGGTGATACAGGACTTGAACCTGTGACCTCTTCCGTGTCAGGGAAGCGCTCTAACCAAGCTGAGCTAATCACCCGAGGCGGAGGCGAGAATCGAACTCGCGTACAGGGCTTTGCAGGCCCTTGCCTAAGCCACTCGGCCACTCCGCCAGCTCGAGACCTCGGGGGCCCCGCTTTCGTACAACACCTCCCGGCCGAGTTGGCCCGGGAGGCGTCAGAGCGGACGACGGGATTCGAACCCGCGACCCTCACCTTGGCAAGGTGATGCTCTA
>CAZYXZ010000049.1:16318-24109 GCA_964651395.1 uncultured Frankiaceae bacterium | reverse complement strand
GGTCGGCCAGCGCCGGCGCGCCGTCCGGCCCGAGCAGCACCGCGTGCACCGCGGCCCCTGCGGCCCGCGCCGCGGACGCCGCGGCGGCGGCCGTGGCCTTGGACGCCGTGTCCGCCCCGTCGCTCAGGACGACGAGCGAGCGCAGTCCCGAGCGACCGACCGCGGACGCCGCGGCCGCCACGGCGTCGAAGAGCGACGTCTCGCCGGCCGCAGCCAGGGCATCGACGGCGGCCGACACGCTGCGCCGGTCCGTGGTCGGCGCGACCCCGAGCACAGGCCGGTCGGCGAACGACAGCAGACCGACGCGTACGTCGGCCGGGACGGCGCGGAGGAAGTCGTGGGCTGCGGCGCGAGCGGCGGTGATGCCCGCTCCGCGCATGCTCCCGCTCACGTCGATGACCAGCATCGCCGTGCGCGACACCCGTGCGGCTGCGGGCGCCTCGACCCGCACCGGCAGCGTCCGGCCTTCCGCCTCCAGCCGCAGGCCGCTCGCGTCCACACCGGCCTCCGCCGGCACCGTGACGACGATGCGGATGGTCCCGCCGCTGCCGTCCACCTGCGCGATGCGCACGGGCTCGAGCGCCGCCCGCGCGGGCGCGGCGACGGCGAGCAGGCACGACGCGACCACACCGGCGGCGAGGAACGACCGCTTCATCGCGCGAACTTCGCGAACGCGAACATCTTCGGGTCGACGGTGACGCCGACGTCGGCGAGACGGTCGAGGAACTTCGGCCGGAGCCCGGTCGACTTCAGCACGCCACGGCTGCGGCCGTGCTCGTCCGAGCCCATGGCCAGGTCGAACAGGAAGATGTCCTGCAGCGTGATGACGTCCCCCTCCATGCCGACCACTTCGGTCACGTGCGTGATCCGCCGGGTGCCGTCCTTGAGCCGCGACTGGTGCACGATCAGGTCGATCGCACTGGACACCTGCTCGCGGATCGCCCGGACCGGCAGGTCGAGACCGGCCATGAGCACCATCGTCTCCAGGCGTGACAGCACGTCGCGCGGGGAGTTGGCGTGGATCGTGCAGATCGAGCCGTCGTGCCCGGTGTTCATCGCCTGGAGCATGTCGAGAGCTGCCGCGTCACGGACCTCGCCGACGACGATCCGGTCCGGCCGCATGCGCAACGCGTTGCGGACCAGCTCGCGGATACGCACCTCTCCGCGTCCCTCGGCGTTCGGCGGTCGCGCCTCGAGCCGGAGCACGTGGTCCTGGTGCAACCGGAGCTCGGCCGCGTCCTCGATCGTGACGATGCGCTGGTCGTGCGGAATGAACGACGAGAGGACGTTGAGTGAGGTCGTCTTGCCGGCGCCGGTGCCGCCGCTGACCAGGATGTTGAGGCGACCGAGCACGCAGGCCTCGAGGAAGTCGGCGACCGGCTGGCTCACGGTGCCGAAGCCGACCAGGTCCGCGACCCCGTAGGGGTCGGCCGCGAACTTGCGGATGGTGAGCAGCGGACCGTCGAGCGCCAGCGGCGGGATGACCGCGTTGACCCGGCTCCCGTCGGGCAGCCGGGCGTCCACCATGGGGCTCGACTCGTCCACGCGCCGACCCACCCGGGCCACGATCTTCTCGATCGTGCGGCGCAGGTGCCCCTCGTCGCCGAACACCGCCGAGGTGGCGCAGATGTGGCCGGCGCGCTCCACGTAGATGGAGTCGGGACCGTTGACCATGATCTCGGTGACGTCGGGGTCGTGGAGGAAGGGCTCGAGCGGGCCGTAGCCGAGGATGTCGTCGGCGATCTCCTGGACGACGCGGCTGCGGTCCACGCTGGTCAGCGGCCGCTCGTGCAGCTGCACGGCGTCCTTCAGCGCTTGCTTGACCAGCGTCTCCAGCGCGGACTGGGTCATCTGCGCGTCGTAGAGCTTCGGCCCGAGGTTGGCGACCAGCGTCTCGTGCACGCTGCGCTTCACGTCCGCGAGGGTGTCCACGGCGCGGCCCGGGCGGCGCGCGCCGGCCGGATCCTCGGTGCGGGCGGCCGGCACCTTGGCAGCGGTAGCGGATGCCAGCCGCTCGGCGAGGCTCATGCCTGACGCTCCAGCCAGCGCAGGACGTTGTGGATCCGGCCGGAGCGCTGCTCCGGGATCGGGAGCTCCGCGCCGCCGGCCAGCTGGCGGCCGGCGAGGGCGTTGATGGCGACGCTGACCGGGTGGGCCGGCTGGTCGAGCACGATCGGCACTCCTCTGTTGATCGTGGAGGGGACGTCGAGCGAGGACGGGATCTGCCCGGTCACCGGCGTACCGAGAGTGGTCTCGACCTCGGCCATGGACAGACCGACCTTGGAGTCGGAGCGGTTGATCACGACGTCTAGCCGGGCGCGCGGGAAGCCGAGCAGATCCAGGGTCTGCAACGTCAGCCGCAGGTTCTTCAGCGCGGGGATCTCGAGGGTCGCGAGCAGCACGACGCGGTCGCTCTCGTCGAACGCGGCCAGGACGTGGTCGCTGAACGAGGCCGGCGTGTCGACGACGACGACGTCGAACATCCCGCGGAGCAGTCGCAGCACCTCCACGACCAGGCTCGGCGGCACCAGGTCCGCACCGCCCGGCTCGACCGGCGCCAGCAGGGCCATGAGGCCGCACGGATGGGCGACCAGCAGCGAGCGCAGTGCCTGCTCGTCGAGGCTGCCGGCCATGGGGACGCCATCGAGAACGGTGCGGGCCGGGGCCAGCTGGAGAGCGATGCCCACGTCGCCGAAGGCGAGGTCGATGTCGACCAGGCAGACCCGATGCCGCCCTCCGGCGGCGAGCGCAGCGGCCAGGTTCGTCGCGAGCATGGTCTTGCCACAGCCGCCCTTGGCCGAGAAGACGGTGACCACCTGCCCTCGCGGTGTGGCGTCCTCCGACGGATCCGGATCCGCCCCCGGGCGGCCCCGCACGGCGCGGGCCAGCTCGAGTGCACGACCGACGGCGTCGCGCAGCCCGGCGTGGTCCTTCTCGCGGACGACCTCGCGCACGCCGGCACGCAGGGCGGCGGCGAGGGTCGTCGCAGTGAGTCGCGGACGCGTGAGCACCACACCCAGCGCCGGCCGGCTGACACGGACGTCGTCGGCGAGGTCGAGCGCGTCGCCTTCCGGCACCCGACTGCCGATCACGACGACGTCCACCGACGCGTCCTGCAGGAGCGTCAGGCGCAGCTCGTCGAGGTCCGCGACCACGTGGCAGGGCAGGCCGATCGCCCCGCGCAGCGCCTCGACGGCGGCCGGTTGTGCTTCGACAACGACAATCATCGGGTGTCCTAGTTGAAGAGGTTGCGGGAGTCGACGGCGGGAGCCGGGCCGACCTTCGAGTCCTTGGTGAGCAGGGCGAAGTAGAGCTGGCCGGTCTGCGTCGCCTGGACCAGCTTCGCGGCCTCGCGCTGGCTCACCGCCAGCGTGAGGATCGCCGTCGGCAGCGCCTCCTTGTTGCGGTCGTCACCGGCGCGCACCGTGGTCGGCCCGACCGCGATGACCGGCACGCGGGCGAGCAGGAGGTTGGTGATCTCGACTGCGCCCGCGCCGCCGGTCGTGGCGGGCGGCGTGACCGTCGCGAACACCGCGACCTCGGAACCCGGGGCGACGAAGCCGGCCACGCGCTGCGGGTCGCCGAGCTGGACGCTCATGGCCAGCTTGCCGGCGGGGATCGGCAGGCTGCCGACCGCGCCGGCCGAGGTGAGCTTGCCAGGCAGGATCTGCTCGTTCGGGAAGATGTCCGCGGCGGCCACCTTGTCGGACATCCCGGTGAGCGACGACAGCGCGCCTTGCGCCACCGCACTGCGCGGGACGGTCTTGAGGACGAACGCGCCATTGCTCTGCGCCGTGCTCACCGGTGTACCGGCGTGGATCACGCTCTTGGCGACCAGCACCTGCACGGGGTCCTGGTTGCGCAGTGCGCGGTCATCGACTCCCCGCACGTACAGCAGGACGGATCCGGTGCCGAGCGCGGCCACGAGCATCGCGGCGAGGAGCAACATCGATCTGCGACCCATCGGTCGTCTCCGTTTCGACTACTCGACGAGCGCGGGCACACGCGGCCCGAACCCGACGTAGGGGGTGGTGTTGGTGAACTTGTCGCTGGCCAGGACCGTGGGCAGGGCGTCCAGCGGGAACGAGTACGCATTGACGCCGACCACCTGCGTGCCGCCGCCGTTCATGTCGATCCGGTCGAGGAAGACCGCGCGGAACCCGCTGATCGCGTAGCGGCCGTTCGGCGGGTTCACCGAGGTGTGGAGCACGGGGACGACGGCGAACCGGGGACAGTCGAGCACTGCCTCGTCCAATGACCCGGCGACCGGGTTGCCGACATTGGCGAGGAAGACCGGCAGCGGGACGTTGAGGAACGAGGCGAAGGAGTCGTCGTCCACGCCGGAGAACGACCCGATCGAGCCGGTGGCGTGCCCGGCGCGGGGATCGGCGAGCCTTCCGTCGACGCCGTCACCGGCCGAGTCCAGCAGACCGTTCGTCGCGAAGGACACCTTGTTGCCGGTGGCGACGTCGACGCAGTTCGCCCCGTCGACGCCGACGCCGTCGTGCACGGCGCCTGGGGTGCTGGCTCGGCACGTCCCGTCGATCGGCGGCAGCTGCGCGGGCGGGAAAGCGGCCAGCCGGTGGTCGGCGCCCAGGGCGAGGTTCGCGTCGATGCTCTGCTGGCCGGTGCTGCCGGCACGCGGGATGTCGAGCCAGCCGAAGTCGCCGGTCTGCACGGTGCAGTAGGCGTCCGGCGTGTTCTTGGCCTGGCCGTTGGGCTTGTCCTTCAGGCACACGTACGAGCGTGCGGCCTCCGGCTCGGTGACGAAGAACGGCAGCACGCCGAACGCCGGGCTGCGGATCTCCGCCGTGGCCGACGCCGAGACGCTGCTGGAGTACACGCCGATGGCGCCCGCGAGACCGAAGTCGACGGTTCGCCGAGGAACGACCACCTTGACGCGCGTGTTGCCGTTCGTGATGTCGATCTCGCCGTTGCTCAGGTCGTTGTCGTCGTCCCAGCCGGCCGCCGGCAGCGGGCCGCCGGGAGCGAGGTTGCGTCCGACGTAGTCCCGGGCGACGGCGCGGGCCGCGGCCGCGTCGGGCAGCGACGCGGCGCCGGCCAGCGCTGCGAGGTCCGCAGTCGTCTGCGTGGCGCGCCGGCGCTGGTACATGCTGCCGAGGTCGACGGCGAGCGCGGCCGCGCCGAAGAGCACGACCGACACGAGCGCCGTGATGACGGCGACGGCGCCCCGATCGTCGGCGGTCGCCCGCCGGAGCCTCAGCACGACGTCACCGTCGACACCCGCTCGATGCGCGCCCGCCCGGTCTGGGTGAGGCCGATCGAGTCGGGGATCCCCGGGAGCCAGCCGACCATGTTCAGGTCGACGGAATGGTGGACGGACACGAGGGCCTCACCGCCGATCGCACCGGACGGCGTGAAGCCCAGCGTCACGCCCGAGATGTTCGCGCCCTGGCCCCGCTGCTCCACGACGGACGCGAAGGCCGCGCAGCTGGTCACACCCACCGAGGCCAGCCGGGCGCCCTCTCGTGCGGCGTGCGTAGCCGCCTGCTGCTGGAAGAGCGCGAAGCCGAAGGTGATGCTGCCGAACAGGAGGGGGATGAGGAGGAAGACCCCGACCAGCGCGAACTCCACAGCGGCCGCGCCGGTGTCGTCACCCGCGACCGTCTGCCGGTTCCTCAGCTGGGTCATGAGCGCAGGTTAGGCAGCCACGCGAGGGCCTCCGATACAGACGGGCAGAGTTGGTCACAACGGACTACGGAGGTCTGCCCGAGAGGCCGGGACAGACCGGGACAGACCCCGCCGGGTAACCTTTGGAGTCGTGACCCCCCGTCTCCGTCGGCTCGTCGCCGGCTGTGCTGCGGCGCTGGCCCTCGTCAGCCCGGCGGCCGGTGCGCAGGTCCTGCCGGCCGAGCCGCCGGAGACGATCGGCGGCGCTCTGCTCGGCCGGGTCGGCTCCGTCGTGCAGCCGATCGCGGACGCCCCGGCCCTGCCGAGCGGCATCTCGGCGGCCGGCTGGCTGGTCGCCGATCTCGACACCGGCGAGGTGCTCGCCGCACGGCACGCGCACGGCCGGTTCGCACCGGCCAGCACGCTGAAGACGCTGACCGCGGTCGCGCTCATCCCGGAGCTGGACCGAGAGGCGCTCTACTACGCCCGCGACGACGACGTCCGGGTGGACGGGAGCAAGGTCGGTCTGGTCCCGGGCCAGCCTTATACGGCGGACACCCTGTTCAAGGCGATGCTCATCGTGTCCGGGAACGACGCCTCCAACGCGTTGGCGTCGGCGAGCGGCGGTCTGGCCCGTGCGCTCGCGCTGATGAACCAGACCGCGCAACGCCTGCAGGCGGCCGACACCGTGGCCCGTAACCCGAGCGGCCTCGACGCCGAGGGCCAGCTCAGCTCGCCGTACGACCTCGCGCTGATCACCCGTGCCGGCATGCGGATGCCCGACTACCGACGCTATGTCGGCACCTTGCGCTCGTGGGTGGACGCGCCGGGCGGCAAACGCTTCGAGATCTACAACCACAACAAGCTGCTGACCCGCTACGCCGGCGTCACCGGTGGCAAGACCGGCTACACCGTGCGGGCCCGCCACACCTATGTCGTGACCGCACGGCACGGGGCGCGGCATCTCGTCGTCACGCTGATGCGCGCCGAGACCGACTACGCCGACGCGACGAAGCTGCTCGACTGGGGCTTCGCCGCCGCCGGGCGCGTGGCCGCGGTGGGCACCTTGGTCGAACCGCTCGCGGTCCCCGGCGAGGAACGCGTCGACGCGGAGCACGCCGATCGCAGCCGTGAGCAGGCGGCCGCGACGGCACTGAACGCCGCGCCGGCGAGCTCGACGACCGGGAGCGGCCCACCCATGCTGCCGGCCGCGGGAGTGCTCTTCCTGGCCGCGGTGGTCGCGGTCGCGCTGCGCCGTCGTCAGGTGCGCCGCAGGCGCTACGGGGCGCGGAGCTCGATGCGGATGCGCCTGCCCGTTCGCTAGCGGCGCAGGTGGTCGATGCCGTCCTTGAGCTCTCGCGGGTGCAGGCCCAGCACACTGCCCATCGCGCGGTTGTCCGTGTCCCCGTCCGCGTTCACGAAGTCGACCGCCTTCGGCGAGAGCAGCCGGCCGGGCAGCCGGGAGAGCAGCACGGCTCCGAGCTTGACCGCGGCCGTGGGCGCGGGCAGGACGTTGCGCCGCTTGCCCATGCCGTCGAGCAGGATGCGCACGATCTGCCGGAAGTCCAGGAGCTGGGGACCGCCGAGCTCGATCACCTGGTTCTCGGCGCCCGGCAGCTTGAGCGACAGGACGACCGCCTCGGCGACGTCGTCGACGTGGATCGGCCGCACCTTGGCCTTGCCCGGGCCGGGCAGGGGCACGGCCGGCAGCATGCGCGCGAGTTGTGCGAAGCGGTTGAGGCTCCGGTCCCGCGGGCCGTAGACCCACGAGGGACGCAGGATCGTCCAGCTCATCCCGCTGTCGCGCACGGCCGCTTCGGCTCGGTCCTTCGCGACGAACCACGGCTGCGGGCGGCCCTGCCCGACACCAGCACCGGACAGGTACACGACGCGCACCACCCCGGCCTTGGCGGCGGCGGCGACGAGGTTCTCGGTGCCCTGCCGGTCGAAGGCGTCGTAGGTCAGGCCCTTGCGCTTCACCTCGACCGGGTGGCCGGGGAACTGCACGGCGATGACGACCGCCTCGACGCCGGCCACCGCCTCCGGGAGGGTCGCCGCCTCGCGGACGTCGCCGGTGACCACCGAGACGCCCCGATCGCGCGAGAACGGGTTCGCATGGCTGCCCCGGGACAGCACGCGGACCAGGTGACCTTCGCGGCG
>CAZYXZ010000049.1:1901-16308 GCA_964651395.1 uncultured Frankiaceae bacterium | reverse complement strand
ACCAGGATCGTCACGGACTACTCCTTGCTGCCTGAAGCGGGGCTGCGGCGACGTTGGGCTGCTGATCCTGCCAGTGCCCGCTCCCGGGGACGACTCGACGCCGACGCGCCGGCGGCGGACTCCGAGGGCGCCACGTCGTCCCGGCCGGCTTCGGTGACCGTCCACGCGGCGGTGAACAGGATGAAGCGAGCCACCAGGTTCAGGCCCACCAGCAGCCCGATGACCACGCCGACCGTGCCGTAGAGCGCCGTGCTGTTCGCCGCCGTACGGCCGACGTAGTAGGTCGCGACCGTCTTGAGGATGCCCAGTCCGATGGCACCGAAGAGCGCCCCACGCACGATCCGCCGGAACGGCCGGTCGCACCGGGACAGCCGGGTGAACAGGTACAGGAGCAGCAGCATGTCGACGGCGAGGGCCAGCCCGAGCGCAACGGCCTGCAGGGCCACCTTGCTCAGCGAGCCGTGCACGCCGGCTTCGTCCAGCAGACGCGTGGTCAGCCCGGCGCCGAGCGCGCTGACTCCGAGGGAGAGCAGCAGCAGCACGCCCATGCCGAGAACGATGACGACGTCTGTCGCCTTGCGGCGCAGGAACGAGCCGGCCGCGGTGTCCTGATGCCACATGATGCGCAGCGACTCGCGCATCGCGTCGACACCGCCGAGCCCGGAGAACAGCAGGCCGGCCAGGCCGATCACGCCGGTGCTGGTCTTGTGCTCCTGCACCGCCGCCATTGCCTCGCTGATCTGGCCGCCTACGCCGGGCAGCAGGTCGACCAGCTCACGGAAGATTCGGACCTGCCGCTCCGGGTCGCTCGCCAGGACGAAGCCCAGGACGGACATGACGAGCAGCAGCAGCGGGAACAGCGACAGAAAGCCGTAGTAGGTGACCGAAGCCGCCAGCCGGTCGCCGCCGTCCCGCTTGTAGCGGCTGACGGCGCGCACGAGATGGTCGAACCAGGGCGCGCGGCGGCGCAGCGAGCGCACACGTCCGGCCAAGGGCATGTCAGGGGCCTACCCGCGCAGCCCCTGTGGGACCCCTCACGCCGCGCCGGCCGGGGCCTCCGCGGCGCCGTCCTGCGGGCCCACGATGGCCCGGCCGAAGGGGAAGTCCCGCTGCGGACGCCAGATCCGGTCGGCGCCTTCCTCGAACAGCGTGAACCCCCAGGCCGAGAAACGGGCCTCGTACCCGCTCAGCTCGCGGAAGCCGTGATCCAGCTGCTCTTCCGGCACGTCCTGTGCCACGGTCACGTGCGGGTGGTAGTTGAACTTCAACGTGCGTGCCAGCGGGCCGAAGCGGACTCGGCGCTCCAGCCGCTCGCAGTCTGAGATGCCGGCGACCAGCGTGACGAAGGTGACCGGCGAAACCGGACGGAACGTGCCCGAGCCGCGGAGGTAGACCTCGAACGCGCGCTCCGTCTCCGCGATACCGCGCAGGTGCTCCTCGACGTCACCGAGCAGCTCCTCCTTGACCGCCGTGGGGGGCAACAGGGTGATGTGGGGCGGGATGCGCATCGCCGACGGGTCGCCGAGCCGCTGACGCCAGCTCTGCAGCTCCGATCCGTACGGCTCCGGGACCTCGATGGCGACCCCGATGTTGCGGCGCGTCATCAGTCCACGGTCCGTACGAAGCCGACCCGGTCGCGCACCGCGTCCATCGTGGCGCCGGCGACGTACCGGGCCCGGGCTGCGCCGGCCGCGAGGACGGCGTCCAGCTTGTCCTCGGAGGCCATCCACTCCTGGTACGCGCGCTGCACCGGCTCGACGAAGGCGACCACGGTGTCGGCCACCGCCGCCTTGAAGTCGCCATAGCCGGCGTTCGCGAACTGTTGCTCGAGATCCGCGACGCCGGTACCAGTCAGCGCCGACTGGATGGCCAGCAGGTTCGTGATCCCCGGCTTGTCCGTGTCGGCACGGACCTCGCGTCCGGCGTCCGTGACTGCGGAGCGGATCTTCTTCCGGATCGCCCCGACGTCCTCGAGCAGCTCGACCGTGCCGGCCGGCGACGCGGACTTGCTCATCTTCGCGGTGGGGTCCTGCAGGTCGAGGATCTTGCCGCCCTGCTTGGGGACGAAGGCGTCGGGCACCGTGAACGTCTGGCCGTAGCGCGTGTTGAACCGCTGCGCGAGATCGCGGGTCAGCTCGAGGTGCTGCCGCTGGTCCTCGCCCACCGGGACCTGGTCCGCCTGGTAGAGCAGGATGTCGGCCGCCTGGAGCACGGGATAGACGAAGAAGCCGACCGAGGTCGCCTCGCCCTTGCCGCTCTTGTCCTTGAACTGGGTCATCCGGCTCGCCTCGCCGAATCCCGTGAGGCAGCTCATGACCCAGCCGAGCTCGGTGTGCTCGCGAACGTGGCTCTGCAGGAACAGCGTGCACCGCGCCGGGTCGAGGCCCAGAGCCAGCAGCTGCGCCGCGGCCGAGCGCGAGCGCCGACGGAGCTGGTCCGGCTCGGGAGGGACGGTCAGCGCGTGCAGGTCGACGACGCAGTAGAAGGCGTCATGGTCGTCCTGGAGGGCCACCCAGTTGCGCACCGCGCCGAGGTAGTTGCCCAGGTGGAAGGAATCCGAAGTGGGCTGGATCCCGGAGAGGACGCGTGCGCGGCCGCCCGGCTTCGGGTCCGACATCACTCCTCCTCCCTGGCGCGTGGCGAGACGCGGACGCGGGCGACCCGGCGGCCGTCGAGCTCGGTCACCTTCAACCGTGCCCCGTCGTACTGGACCGTCTCCCCGAGCCGCGGGACGTGACCCAGCCGATTGATGATGAAGCCCGCGACCGTCTCGTACGGTCCGTCGGGAAGTGTGACACCGGTCTGTTCGGCGAACTCGTCCAGGTTGAGCAGCCCGTCCACCACCACATCGCCGCCGCGCAGTCGCTGAGTGGCGTCGTCCGTGCGGTCGTACTCGTCGCGGATCTCCCCGATCACCTCCTCGATGAGGTCCTCGAGCGTGACGATGCCGGCCGTCCCGCCGTACTCGTCGACGACCACGGCGAGGTGGTGCCCGCCCCGGCGCATCTCCGACAGGGCCGGCAGCACGCGCTTGGTCCCAGGTAGCAGCGGCACGTCGCGAACCAGGTCGGCGAGCTTGCGGCTGCGCTGCCCGCCCGGGGTGAGGAAGTCGCGGATGTGCACGAAGCCGAGCACCTCGTCTGCGGAGCCCCGGATGACCGGGTAGCGCGAGTGCGGCTGCTCGCTGGCCGCCTTGATGGCGCGGCCGACGGTGAGCCCGCCGTCGAGGAACGCCACCTCCGTGCGCGGCACCATCACCTCGCGCACCTGACGCTCGCCGGCCGCGAACACCTCGTCGATGAGCCGCCGCTCGTCGGCGTCGAGCGACTCGTGCGCGGCGACCAAGCCGCGGAGCTCCTCCTCCGAGATCGCCTCGCGGCCGGCGGTCGGGTCCCCACCGACGAGCTTGACGACGACGTCGGTGGAACGGGAGAGAAGCCAGATCACCGGGCGCACCAGCGTTGCGATCCGGTCGAGCGGCCGTGCGGTCGCGCGGGCGATGCCCTCCGCCCGCTGGAGCCCGATCCGCTTGGGCACGAGCTCGCCGAGGACGAGCGAGAAGTAGGCGATGACCAGCGTGATGGCGATCAGGCTCAGGGCGTCGGCGAGACCCCGCGACATGTTCTCCTCGACCAGCCGGTCGGCCAGTGGCTCCGCGATGCGCGCGGCACCGAAGGCCGCGGAGAGGAAGCCGGCGAGCGTCACGCCGACCTGGACGGCCGCGAGGTAGCGGTTGGGGTCGGCGACCAGGCGTTCGACGTGCAGGCCACGACCACCCCGCTCCGCCATGGAGCGCACCTGCCCCTCGCGCAGCGACACGAGTGCGATCTCGGCGGCGGCGAAGATCCCGCCGACGAAGATGAACAGCAGGACGAGCAGGACGTCGACGACCACGGCTACAGGTTGGCGACGTCCGCCTGCTTGGCGCGGACCGCCTCCGCGGCAGCACGCAGTGCCGTCAGCTCGTCCGGCTCGAGCGGGATCTCGTCCACGGCCAGCACGCCGCCGCGGCCCAGCTTCGCCGGTACGCCGAGGTACACGCCGCTGATGCCGAACTGTCCGTCGACCCACGCGCACACCGGCATCGACGCGCCGCTGTCCCGGGCCACCGCCTCGGCCATGCGGGCCGCGGCGGCTGACGGTGCGTAGTACGCCGAGCCGGTCTTGAGCAGCGCGACGATCTCGGCCCCCCCGTTGCGGGTGCGCTCGACCAACGCTGCGATCTGCTCGGCGGACATCACCTTCGAGAGCGGCTGCCCGTCGACCGTGCACTGTGACGGCACCGGCACCATCGTGTCGCCGTGCGAGCCCAGCGTGAGAGTCCGCACCGACTGGACGGGCACACCGAGCTCGGTCGCCACGAAGTTGCTGAACCGGGCCGTGTCGAGCATGCCGGCCTGGCCCATGACCCGCTCGCGCGGGAACCCGGAGACACTCGCCGCGAGGGCGGTCATCTCGTCGAGCGGGTTGGACACGACGATGAGCACGGCGTCCGGCGACGTCTTCGCGATGTTCTCGGTGACCTCGCGCACGATCTTGGCGTTGACCTCGATCAGGTCCATGCGGCTCATGCCCGGCCTGCGGGGCAGGCCCGCCGTGATGACGACGATGTCGGAGCCCTCGGTCTCGGCGTAGCCGTTGGTCCCGACGAGCAGCGTCTCGAAGCCCTCGATCGAGCGGCTCTGGTTCATGTCCAGCGCCAGGCCCTGCGGCTTGCCCTCGATGATGTCCGTGAGGACGACCTCGTCGAACAGGCCGTACTCGGCGAGCCGCTGTGCAGTGGTGGAGCCGTAGAAGCCGGCCCCGACGACGGTGACCTTCACTTCTGCAGCTCCTCGATGATGGCGTCGGCGTACTGGCTGGTGCCGACGGCCGTCGGGTCGTCGCGGTTGGGCTTGAGGTCGTACGTGACCTTCTCGCCCTTGCCCATCACCGTCGCCACGGCGTTCTCGAGCTTGCGGGCTGCATCGGCCTCGCCGAGGTGGTCGAGCATGAGCATGCCGGACAGGATCATCGCCGTCGGGTTGACCTTGTTCTGGCCCTTGTACTTGGGCGCACTGCCGTGGGTCGCCTCGAAGACCGCTGAGTCCGTGCCGATGTTCGCGCCCGGCGCGACGCCGAGGCCGCCGACCATGCCGGCGGTGAGGTCGGAGAGGATGTCGCCGTAGAGGTTGGGCAGGACCAGCACGTCCCACTCCTCCGGACGCTGCACCAGACCCATGCACGTGGCGTCGACGAGGTTCTCCCACGGCTCGATGTCCGGGTAGTCCTTCGCCACCTCGCGGAACACCGCGAGGAACAGCCCGTCGGTGAACTTCATGATGTTGCTCTTGGTGATGCAGTGGACGCGCTTGCGGCCCTTGGCCTTCGCGTACTCGAAGGCGTAGCGGATGATCCGTTCGGCTCCGAACTCGCTGATCGGCTTGATCGAGATGCCGCTGTGCGCGCGGACCTGCTTCTTCTGCAGCGTGTTCAGGAACTCGATTACCTGGTTGGCCTCCGGCGTGTCGTGCTCGTACTCGATGCCGGCGTAGAGGTCCTCGGTGTTCTCACGGACGATGACGACGTCGACCTGCTCGAAGCGCGTGCGGACACCCGGGTAGGTCTTGCACGGGCGCAGGCACGCGTAGAGCTCGAGCTCCCCGCGCAGGGCGACATTGACCGACCGGAAGCCGGTGCCGATGGGCGTCGTGATCGGACCCTTGATGGCGCACTTCGTGTCGCGGATCGAGTCGAGGACGGCGTCCGGCAACGGCGTGCCGGCGGACTCCATGATGTCGATGCCGGCTTCCTGGACGTCCCAGTCGAAGCTGCTGCCCGAGGTCGCGGCCGCGGCCTCGAGCACGCGGCGGGTCGCCTCGGTGAGCTCGGGCCCGACGCCGTCGCCGGGGATCAGGGTTACGCGGTGCGTGGCCATGCACGTCCTTCGGTCGCGGGGCTCGTAGGTGGCTGGAGGCTACCGGAGGGCCCGCATGCGTCGCTCACGGGGTCGGGATGAGCGCGGCCAGCAGCGCCACGACGAGGCCGAGCCCGCCGAGCATGACCACGTCGAGCCCCTTGCTCCGTACGGCGAGCAACCCGGCCCGCCGCGTCGGCAGGACGAGGCGCAGCAGGGCCCCCGCCACCAGGCCGCACCCCACGAGCAGCAGCCCCTTGCGCCAGTAGCCCAGGGCGACGGCGGCCAGACCGGCCACCGACACGAGCAGGACCACGACCAGGGGGACCTCGTTGGCCGGCCGGAGGGACCGGTTCACGGCGTCGAGCCCGCGAGCGCCGCGACCGCGAGATCGGCTTGCGCGGCACGCACCAGCACGTGGTCGGTGGTGAAGCCGGCCAGCGCGGCGAGCGGGATCTGCGCGGCGGCGAGCCGGCCGGCGACGTCGGCCAGGAAGCCGACCAGCTCCCACGGCAACGGGCCGGCGAACGTGATGCGTCGCCAACCCCGCTCGACCGCGAGCACTCCCGGCAAGTCGGCGGCCAGCTGCTCCGCACAGATCAGCGTGGTTTCGGTGCCGTCGTCGATGACAGCGGCGAAGCCGTCGGGCCAGGGCTCCGGCCGCCAACCCGCGGCGAAGCGGGCGACGACGAGCGGTGTCGGGTCGAGGATCGGGTGCAGGTCTTCCGGATCGTTCATCCGGACGGCGCGCGCTCGTCGATCGGCACCCACTTCTGGTCGCGCAGCCCGACGTACTCGCTGTCGGGGCGGATCAGCCTGTTGTCCAGCTGCTGCTCGATGACGTGCGACGTCCATCCGGCCATCCGCGAGATCGCGAAGACCGGCGTGAACAGGTCGGTCGGGATCCCGAGCGAGTGGTAGACCGACGCGGCGAAGAAGTCCACGTTGGGGTAGAGGCCCTTGGCCTCCAGGACGGTGCGCTCCATGGCGAGCGACATGTCGTACCAGCGAGTGTCGCCGACCAGGTCGCCGAGCTGCTTGGACAGTCGCCGCAGATGGGTCGCGCGGGGGTCTTCGGTCTTGTAGACGCGGTGGCCGAACCCCATGATCTTCTCGCCGGCGGCCAGCTTCGCGCCGATGGTCGGCTCGACCTGCGCGACGTCGGCCACCTCGAGCAGCATCGTCATGACGGCCTCGTTGGCGCCGCCGTGCAGCGTGCCCTTGAGCGTCCCGATGGCGGCGACGACTGCCGAGTGCATGTCGGACAGCGTCGCGGCACACACACGCGCGGCGAACGTCGAGGCGTTCATCGTGTGGTCGGCGTGCAGCACCAGGCACTCGTCGAAGGCGGCCACCGCGTCCACCGCCGGGCGGGCGCCGGTGATCTGGAGCAGGAAGTTGCCCGCGATGCTCAGGTCCGGGTCCGGCTCCGGAGGCGTCGTACCCGATCGCGCGTGGTGGTAGCGCGCGATCAGCAGCGGCATCTGCGCGATCAGCCGGATCGCCTTGCGCTGGTTGGCGTCGGCGGCGTTGGAGTCCTTGTCGGGGTCGTCCAGGCTGGACGCGGAGAGCAGCGTTCGCAGGGCCTCCATGGGTCCGGCGCGGCCGCTGATCCGGTCCACGAGGTCATCGACGGTGGGCCCGAGCCGCCGGGCCGCTGCCAGCTCCGCGGCGAGGGCGTCCAGCTCGGCCTGGGTGGGCAGGCTGCCCCGCACCAGGAGGTGGATGCACTCCTCGAACGAGATGCGCCCGCCGAGGTCGTGGATGTCATAACCGCGGTAGAAGAGACGGCCCGCACGGCCGTCGATGTCGGAGATTGCGGTGGAGGCGGCGACGACGTCGGCCAGGCCCTTGGCCGGCTTGTCCACCATGTGTTCTTGACCTCCCAGGTCCGGTTCGGAGTCTAGCGAGGGCAGGAATCCGGGCCAAAGGGTGTCGGGGCGAGCGAGGGCGGGTAACGAAGATGGGAGATGCGGGTCACTCGGTGGAGAGGGCGCGCCCGAACAGGAGGGGAGCACGGTGCCGAACCCGTTCCTGCGTTGCGAGGACGATGGCCAGGTCTTCGAGATGACCAACGACATCACGACCGTGGGCCGTGGCCCCGGCGTCGACTACGTCCTGGAGGACCCAACCGTGTCCCGGCTGCACGCAGAGCTGGTACGGCGCGGTCCCTTCGTGTACGTCGAGGACCTCGGGCTGTCCTCCAACGGCACACGCGTCAACGGTCGTCCCGTCGGCCGCCGCGTGCTGCACACCGGTGATGTCGTCGCCTTCGGCAACTCCCGGGTACGCGTGGGTGGCATCGCCGACACCGGCGACATGACGGCACCCGACACGATGGAGCTGCGGCGTACGGCCGCGCCCGATCTCACACGTCGCGAGGTCGAGGTGCTCACAGCGCTGTGCCGGCCTGCGCTCCGTCAGGACGCCTTCGTCGCGCCGGCAAGTGCGCGCGAGATCGCCGAGGAGCTGGTCGTCACCGAGGCCGCCGTGAAGCAGCACCTGCTGCGGCTCTACCAGAAGTTCCGCATCCCGGAGGGCACGAACCGTCGCGCGAAGCTGGCCAACGAGGTCATCGCCGCCGGCGTCGTCCGGCCCCTGCCCGAGACGCCGGCCGACACGAGCAGCGTCCGCCGCGCGGGCTAGTTCGCCGCGAAGCGCTCCGCGGCTTCGACGACGTTCGTCAGCAGCATCGCGATCGTCATCGGGCCGACGCCGCCGGGGATCGGTGCCAGGTAGCCGGCCACGTCGCGCACCTCCGCCGCCACGTCCCCGACCGTCATGCCGTCCACCCGGGTCGTCCCGATGTCGAGCACCGCGGCGCCTGGTCGCACCATGTCGGCCGTGAGCAGGCCGGGTACGCCGACCGCCGCGATGACGATGTCGGCCCGGCGGGTGTGCTCCGCGATGTCCTTCGTCCCTGTGTGGCACTGCGTGACGGTGGCGTTGCCGTTGCTCGCCTTGCGGGACAGCAACAGGCCCAGCGGGCGCCCTACGGTGACGCCGCGCCCGACGACGCACACCTCGGCGCCGGCGATCGGCACGCCGTAGCGCTCGAGCAGGACGACGCACGCGTGCGGCGTCGCCGGCAACGGTCCGGGCTCCTGGAGCACGAGCCGGCCCAGGTTGGTCGGGTGCAGACCGTCGGCGTCCTTCGCCGGGTCGACCAGCTCGAGCAGCCGTCCGGAGTCCAGGCCGCGGGGCAGCGGCAGCTGGATGAGGAAGCCGTGGATCGCCGGGTCCGCGTTGAGCTCGCGCACGGCGGCCTCGACCGTGGCCTGCGTGGCGTCCTCGGCGAGCTCGACCCGGCGGGAGTGCATCCCGATCTCGGCGCACGCCTTGTGCTTGAGGTTGACGTACGTGTGGCTCGGCCCGTCGTCGCCGACCAGCACCGTGGCCAGGCCGGGCACCACGCCGTCGGTGGCCAGCTTCGCCACGCGCTCGGCCAGCTCGGCCCGGATCGTCGCCGAGGTCGCCTTGCCGTCGAGGATCGTCGCCGTCATGCGGGTGAGACTACGGGAGCCGGATGGTGCCGAGGTCGAGCCGCTGGCCGCGACGCACCGTCACCTTGATGGTGCGCACCTTGCCGCCCGCCGCGACGTCGAGCAGGAAGGACTCCCGGGCGCCGGCCGCGCCGATCTGCGGCCGGACGCTCGGCGGCACGTGCCAGGCGAACAGACCCTTCGCGTCGGCCGCGCTCTTCCAGCGCAGCTGGTGGGTCATCGCGTCGTTGCTCGACGGGTTGCCCGGCCAGAGCGGCACACTCACGGTCTTGCGCAGCGTCAGCGTCGCGCGGACCGGACGGCCGGCCCGGTCGACCACGCGGCCGGCGACCACGGCATGGTGCCGGGCGTCTGCGGCGACGTCGGCCATGATCCGGAACGCGCGGAGCACGTCACCCTGCCTCTCGCCCACACCCGCGCCGTACGCCGGGTGGAACTCGTTGCCGTGCTCGAACGTGTACGGCAGCGTGCCGACCGCGCCGTAGGCCCAGTCGCGGCTGCCGCCCGAGGTGATGTAGAGCTCGATCGCCTTGATGTTCTGGTAGTCGCCGAGCGTGTCCGCGAGCCGCTCCCCGACACTGACGAACAGCGCCTCGTCGGCCGTGTCCGCGTCCGTCCATCCCCACGGGTGCATGACCAGGTTGCCGAACGTGTGGTTGGTGATCAGCCCCGCGATCGGCCGGGTCAGCAGCAGGTCGGCGATGTTCTGCGCCTCGGGCTCGGAGAGCGGACCGGCGCCGCGGTTGTTCTCCGCGAAGGCGGCGTCGGAGGACCCGCCCTGGTCGTCGCCCCACATGAAGGCGTAGTTGCGGTTGGGGTCCACGCCGTAGGCGTCCGGGTTCACGCCGCCGACGGTCTGGCCGCTGACCGATCGCTTGTTCTTGCGCCAGTAGGAACCGAGACCCACCGCGATGGTGTCCACGTCGACCGGGAAGTCGCGGGAGAAGACGAAGCCGTCGACGTTGACGACCGGGACGATGATCACCCGTAGCTTCGACAGCAGGGACCGGGTCGCCTTGTCGTTCTTGACGTAGTCCTCGACGAGCGAGTGGGCGAAGATCATCGGGAACTCGCCGGACGGCCACTCGCGGGCGTGGTGGACGCCGTCGACCAGGTACGTCGGGCGCCCGTCGACCTTGCCGACGCCCGCCGCGATCTCGACGCCGTAGACCGAGCGGCCCTCGAGGCTCTTGTTGCGCAGCGTGAGCAGCCGCACGAGTCCCGGGTGGGCCTCGGCGAGGTCGCGCATCTCCTTCTCGTAGTCGCCGAGCGCGCGATAGTCGTCGCGGTCGGGACCGGGCAGGGCGACCGGCGCGGCGGCCTTGGTCGGCTGCGCCGCCGCGTCGGTGCGCAGGTCGGGAGTGGTGATCGCGAACTCGAAGCCGTCAGCGCGCAGCCGCGCGGCATCGCCCGGCCAGAGGACCACCTCGACGAAGCCCGGAACGCGCCGGTGGGTCTCGTCGAAGTACTGCGCGACGTAGCCGGCCTGGGCCGCAGTCGGGGTGCGCACGAGCGCGACCGGAAGGGGCTGGCTCGCCGGTGTCGTGCTCTCCGACGCGAGCGGCAGCACGGTGGCGACGAGCCCGAGGGCGAGGGCGGCGACGAGACGCTTCATCCGCGGAAGGTTCTCGCGGCCCCCGCGAAGTCCTGCCTGCGCGCGCGGCTAGTGCGCGAAGTGTCGCGTGCCCGTGAAGTAGAGCGCGACGCCGGCCTTCTGCGCTGCCTCGACCACCTCGGCGTCGCGGACCGAGCCACCGGGCTCCACGACGGCGCGCACGCCCGCCTCGGCGAGCACCTCGAAGCCGTCGGCGAACGGGAAGAACGCGTCGCTGGCTCCCACTGCTCCCTTGGCTCGGTCACCTGCCCTGGATACGGCGAGTCGGGCGGCATCAACTCGGTTGACCTGCCCCATCCCGACCCCGACGGTCGCCCCGCCGCTGGCCAGCAGGATGGCGTTGGACCGCACCGAGCGGCAGGCGCGCCAGGCGAAGGCCAGGTCGCGCATCGTGTCCTCGTCGGCCAGCACGTCGGTCTGCGCGGTCCAGGTCGCCGGGTCGTCGCCGTCGGCGAAGGTATCCGCGGTCTGCAGCAGCAGCCCGCCCGCGATCGGCCGCAGCTCGATGCGCGGACCGGGTGGCACGCCGACACAGCGCAGGATCCGGATGCTCGGCTTGCCGGCCAGCACCTCGACGGCACCCTCGTCGTACTCGGGGGCGACGATCACCTCGGTGAAGATCTCGCTGACCTGCTTCGCCATCTCCACGGACACCGGCCGGTTCACCGCGATCACGCCGCCGAAGGCGCTCACCGGGTCGCAGGCGTGCGCCTTCCGATGCGCGTCGGCGACGTCGCTGCCGAGCGCGATGCCGCAGGGGTTCGCGTGCTTGATGATCGCGACGCACGGGTCGGCGAAGTCGTACGCCGCACGGCGCGCCGCGTCGGTGTCGACGTAGTTGTTGTAGGACATCTGCTTGCCGTGCAGCTGCTCCGCCTGCGCGAGCCCCGGGCGCGGGTCGTCGTTGACGTAGAGCGCCGCGCGCTGGTGCGGGTTCTCGCCGTAGCGCAGCACGTCCGCGCGGTGCCAGGTCGCCGCGAGGAACTCGGGGAACCCGTCCTGCGCCCGGGACCCGTCGTAGCTCGACGCGAACCACGAGGCGACGGCGACGACGTACGCCGCCGTGTGCGCGAACGCGTCGGCGGCCAGCGCCCGGCGCTGCTCGAACGTCGTGCCGTCGCCGCGCACGGCGTCGAGCACCTCGCCGTAGCGGTCCGGCGAGACGACGACAGCCACCGACGGGTGGTTCTTCGCCGCGGCGCGCACCATGGTCGGGCCGCCGATGTCGATCTGCTCGACGCACTCGTCCGGTGCGGCCCCGGAGGCGACGGTCGCCGTGAACGGGTAGAGGTTGACCACGACGAGGTCGAACGGCGCGATGCCCAGGTCGGCCAGCTCGGCCGCGTGCGACTCCTCGCGCAGGTCGGCGAGGATGCCGGCATGGACGCGCGGGTGCAGCGTCTTGACCCGACCGTCCAGGCACTCGGGGAACCCGGTGAGGTCGCTCACCGCGGTGACCGGCAGGCCGGCCTCCGCGATGCGCGCCGCCGTCGAGCCGGTCGACACCATCTCGACGCCGGCCTCGGCCAGTCCGCGCGCGAGGTCCTCCAGGCCGGTCTTGTCGTAGACGCTGATCAGCGCTCGCCGGATCGGGCGCGGGTCCTTCGGGGCAGCGGTCACGGGAGCAGCACCTTTCGTCCCTCGATCCGGTAGCCGTCGCGCAGCATGCGCCCGACGGTGTCGACGAGCAGCCCGCGCTCGACCGACTTGATCCTCTCGCGCAACGACGCCACGTCGTCGTCCGGGAGCACCTCGACCGCGCGCTGGGCGATGATCGGCCCGCTGTCCACCTCCGGGTCGGCGAAGTGGACGGTGACCCCGGTGACCCGCGCGCCGTGCTCGAGCGCGTCGCGGACCGCGTGCGCGCCGGGGAAGGCCGGCAGGAGCGCCGGATGGGTGTTGACCATCGGGAACCGCTCGACCACGTGGGCGGCGAGGATCTTCATGTAGCCGGCCAGGACGACGAGGTCGGGCTCGTACGCCGCGATCGCCGCCTCGGTCAGCCGGTTGAACTCGGCGCGGTCGGGCGCGTCTTCGAGCCGGACGACGAAGGTGGGTACGCCGGCCGCCTCGGCCCGCTTCGCCCCCGTCGTCCCCTCGCGGTCGGCGCCCACGGCGACCACCTCGACGCCGTACGCCGGGTCGGCCGTCGCGTCGAGCAAGGCCTGCAGGTTGGTGCCCTCCCCCGAGACCAGCACCACGACGCGGGCGGACACGGATGGACCTCCCAGCAAGATCGCTTGACCCGGTGCAGCCGGGCGGCCAACGATAGCCGCATCGCCGCCGCCCGCACGCTCCAGCACCCGCTCGCCGAGTCCGGCATGCGGCTCGCTCTCGGGGCGGCCGGCGCGCTCGTGCTCGCGCACTCCCCCGGCCCCCGGCTGGCCTGCCCGCTGCTGTCGCTGACCGGCATCCCGTGCCCCCTCTGCGGCTCGACCACCGCGGCCACCCGGCTCGGTCGGCTCGACGTCGTCGGCGCGGTGCTGGCCAACCCGGTCGTGCTGCTCCTCGCCGCGATGCTCGTCGCGGCGCCGCTCCTCGTACGTCGACGCCCCGGCCTTCGGCTGCCCGGCGCCGCGCTGGCCGGGCTGCTGGCCCTGAGCTGGCTCTGGCAGCTCGCCCGGATCGATCTCGTCCCGCTCTGACCGACACCGAGGGAGACCGCCCGTGACCATGCCCCCAGACCCGAACGACCCGTACGGCCAGGGCACGCCACCGCCGCCGAGCTACGGCGCACCGCCGCCCGGCTACGGCGCACCGCAACCGGGCTACGGCGCACCCCCTCCCGGGTACGGCGCTCCGCAGTACGGCGCGCCGGCGCCGGGCCAGTGGGCCGGCCCGCCGCTGGCCAGCTGGGGGCAGCGCGTGCTCGCGTCGCTGCTCGACGGCCTGGTCGCGGCCGGCGTCGCGCTGGTCCCGGTCCTGCTCGGCGCCGCCATCGGTGGCGGCACCGGCGGGATCCTCATCTTCCTGGGCATCGTCGGCGCCCTGGGCTGGGTCATCTACCAGCACGTGCAGCAGGGCACGACCGGACAGACCTTCGGCAAGAAGCAGATCGGGATCCGGCTGCTGCGCGAGCAGGACGGCCGGCCGGTCGGCGCGGGCATGTCGCTGTTGCGGATCATCGTCCACCAGGTGGACTCGTTCGCCTGCTACCTCGGCTACCTCTGGCCGCTGTGGGACCCGAAGAAGCAGAACTGGACCGACAAGATCCTCGGCACGGTGGTGATCGTCGGCTAGCCGGCGCTACGTGACGCCGCGCCAGGTGCGGTAGGCGGCGGTGGCGGCGCCGACGCCGCCTACCCAGGCCGCGGCGGCAAGTCCGACCATCAGCGCACGCGGCCCGATGGCGACCAGGCGGGTGCCGGTCGCGGCCGGCAGGAAGTTCCACAC
>CAZYXZ010000049.1:0-1891 GCA_964651395.1 uncultured Frankiaceae bacterium | reverse complement strand
CGCCGAGCGAGCCGCCGGCCGACCACGCGAGCGCGGCCATCGCGACCCCGGTGGCCAGGCCGGCCGCAGCCGCCCATGCCGCGGCGGTGACCGGTGTCGTCGGCTCGATCTCGCGCACGACCATGCGCCCGGCCAGCCACCCGGCCAGCACCGGGCCGGCCAGCAGCAGCAGCGAGAGGCGTGGCGGCGCACCGGTGCCCGGGAGCACCGCGAGCAGTGGCAGCGACGGCACGGCGCCGAGCTGTACGCCGGACGGCGCGACCGCGGTGCCGACGCCCAGCGCGAAGCCCGGACCCAGGGCGTACGCCGAGCACCACAGCACCGCGTTCGGGATGAGCACCAGGCAGAGCAGCAGCAGGACGACGACCCCGGACGCGCCCGGCTGGACCACGCGCGCGAGCTCGGCCGCGCGGTCGCGGTGCACCAGCAGCGACAGCGCGAAGCCCAGCGCGCCGGTACCGACGACGACGGCCAGCGCGCAGGCCGCGGACCGGGCGACCACGCGGGCGCCCGTCGGGAGCGCCCGGCGTACCGGAGCGACCGCGCGAACCGCGCCGGCTGCGCCACAGCCGCCGCCGAGCACCAAGCCTGCGAGCAGGGCACCCCACGGGGACGGCCGTGCGCCGGGCAGTGCGGCGAACCAGGTCATGGCGACCAGCAGCGCGGCGTACGGCACGCCGAGCAGCGCGCCGACCGCGGCCGCGCGGCGCGGACCCTCCGGCCGGAGCCGGTGCGCAGCGATGCCGCCCGCCCGGACCAGCAGCAGCGCGACGAGCAGCGTGACCCCGAGCGGGGCGAGGGCCACCTGGCCGCCGGTCACGGCCAGCGGGACGCGGTGCCCGGCCAGCCAGAGCAGGCCGCCGGCCCGTACGGCGTCGACCGCCGCCGCGCCCGACCGGCCCTCCGTCGCCCAGGCGACGAGGACGACCGACTCGAGCAGGGCCAGTGCGCTGCCGGCGGCGAGGAAGGCCGACGTGGTCAGTGCGCCGGCCAGCTCACGACGCGGGTCCGGCACGGCGCGCTTCGTCGCGGCGCGCGGCCGGTCGGTCACGGCGGTCGGCGGGGTCACGCCCCGACTGTCGCACGCCCTTCGCGCGACGCCAGGTAGGCGCACAGCGTCTGGATCGCGCTCGCCGCGACGACGAGGAAGAGACCGGCCCGCCGGTCGAAGTCGTAGTGCGGGATCCCGGCCACACCGCCGCCGCCGCTGGGCAGGTCGATGATCCGGTAGAGCAGCGCGAGCAGACCGAACGAGCTCAGCCCCAGCGCGACCCGCTCGGCCTCGATTCCGGTGAACCGCGGCAGCCGCAGCCCGGTACGCCGGAGCGCGGCCCACAGCGCGGCGGCCAGCGCCAGGCCGATGCCGATCCGGGCGGAGACCCCCATCGACAGGACCGACTCCGTCGTCTTGTAGGGCCCCTCCGGCACCGCGAAGCCGGGCAGGAACGCGAACGCGAGGACGGCGACCCCCGCCCCCGCGACGCCCTTCTCCGCCCCGCGCACCGCTACAAGGAGCCGATGACCTCGGTCATCAGCCGTGCCGTCTCACTCGGGGTCTTGCCGACCCGCACGCCGACCTTCTCGAGCGCTTCCTTCTTGGCCTGCGCCGTGCCGCTCGACCCGGAGACGATCGCGCCGGCGTGGCCCATCGTCTTGCCCTCCGGTGCGGTGAAGCCGGCGATGTAGCCGACGACCGGCTTGCTGATGTGCGCGGCGATGTGGTCCGCGGCGCGCTCCTCGGCGTCGCCGCCGATCTCGCCGATCATCACGATCGCGTGGGTGTCCGGGTCCGCCTCGAACGCGTCGAGGCAGTCGATGTGCGTCGTGCCGATCACCGGGTCGCCGCCGATGCCGACCGCGGTCGTGAACCCGATGTCCCGCAGCTCGTACA
>CAZYXZ010000048.1:0-24185 GCA_964651395.1 uncultured Frankiaceae bacterium | reverse complement strand
GAGGACGTCGGCAAGCTCGGCGGCGTCTTCCGGATCACCGACGGCCTGCAGAAGGACTTCGGCGAGGACCGGGTCATCGACACACCGCTCGCGGAGTCCGGCATCGTCGGCACCGCGATCGGCCTCGCGATGCGCGGCTTCCGGCCGGTGTGCGAGATCCAGTTCGACGGCTTCGTGTACCCGGCGTACGACCAGATCGTCAGCCAGCTCGCGAAGCTGCGCTACCGGTCGCAGGGTCAGGTCCCCATGCCCGTGACGATCCGCATCCCGTACGGCGGCGGCATCGGCGCGGTCGAGCATCACTCCGAGTCGCCCGAGGCCTACTTCGCCCACACCGCCGGGCTCAAGGTGGTCACCTGTGCCAACCCGGTCGACGCGTACTTCATGGTCCAGCAGGCCGTCGCGTGCGACGACCCGGTCATCTTCTTCGAGCCCAAGCGCCGGTACTGGGAGAAGGCCGAGCTCGACGTCTCCGCGGCGCCGATGCCGCTGTTCCAGTCGCGCGTCGTGCGTCCCGGTGACGACCTCACGCTCCTCGCGTACGGCCCGCTCGTGAAGACCGCGCTGGACGCCGCCGCGGCGGCGGAGCGCGACGGCAGCGCGAACATCGAGGTGATCGACCTGCGAACGCTGTCACCGCTCGACATGACCACGGTGCTCGCGTCGGTCGAGCGGACGGCGCGCTGCGTCGTCATCACCGAGGCGCCGAGCGAGTGTTCCATCGCGTCCGAGCTGGCCGCGCGGATCGCCGAGAAGCTGTTCTACGTGCTCGAGGCACCGGTGCTTCGGGTGACCGGCTTCGACACGCCGTACCCGCCGAGCCGGCTCGAAGAGGAGTACCTCCCCGACCTCGACCGGGTGCTCGAGGCCGTCGACCGCGCCCTGGCCTTCTGATGTCGCGCATCAAGGAGTTCAAGCTCCCCGACCTCGGCGAGGGACTGACCGAGGGCGAGATCCTCGCGTGGCTGGTCGCCGTCGGCGACGAGGTGAAGCTCAACCAGCCGATCGTCGAGGTCGAGACTGCGAAGGCGGCCGTCGAGGTGCCGTCGCCGTACGCCGGCGTGGTGACGAAGCTGTTCTACGAGGTCGGCGCGACGGTCGACGTCGGCCGGCCGATCATCGCGTTCGACACGGACCCGTCGGCGGGTGCCCTCCCCGCAGAGGAGGCAGACGCCGGAAAGTCAGCGGCCGACGTCGCCGGCGACCGCGCACGGGAGGCGGTCCAGTCGGAGCTGTCCGGCACCCGGCCGCCTTCGGACGAGCCCATCGAAGAAGGCAAGATCGGCGGGAAGACGGCCAGCGGCCGCACCGCCGTCCTCGTCGGCTACGGCATCAAGGAGACCTCCGCGCTGCGCCGCAAGCGCAAGGACCCCGCGACGGCGCCGGTCGGGCCCGGTCCCCAGCCGGCCCGCGTGTCCGCGGCGAGGGTGGCCGCACACGCGACGGACGTCGTGGCCCCGCACACCGGCCGGGTCCGGGCGAAGCCGCCGGTCCGCAAGCTCGCCAAGGACCTCGGGGTCGACCTGACCGCACTGACCGGGAGCGGCCCGGCGGGTGTCATCACCCGCGACGACGTGCAGGCCGCCGTCGGCGGCGTGGCAGCGACCAACGCGGCGCGCCCGCGTCGCGCCGCAGGGGAGCAGCGCGAGGAGCGTCTTCCGATCAAGGGCGTCCGCAAGCTGACCGCGCAGAACATGGTCGCCTCGGCCTTCACGGCCCCGCACGTCACGGAGTTCCTGACGGTCGACGTCACGCCGATGATGGATCTTCGCAAGCAGCTGTCGGCACTGCCGGACTTCGCCGACCTCAAGGTCACGCCGCTGCTGCTCGTCGCGAAGGCGCTGCTCGTCGCCGTACGCCGGCATCCGCAGATCAACTCGACCTGGGACGAGGACGCGCAGGAGATCGTGGTCAAGCACTACGTGAACCTGGGCATCGCCGCAGCCACTCCGCGCGGCCTGCTCGTGCCGAACGTGAAGGACGCGCAGGACCTGTCGCTGCCGGAGCTGGCCCAGGAGCTCGCCGCACTGGTCGATGTCGCGAAGGCCGGCAAGACCGCCCCGGCCGACATGCAGGGCGGCACCATCACGATCACCAACGTCGGCGTCTTCGGCGTCGACACCGGCACGCCGATCATCAACCCGGGCGAGTCGGCGATCCTCTGCTTCGGCGCGGTGCGCGACATGCCGTGGGTGCACGAGGGCGCGATCGCCGTACGGAAGGTGACCCAGCTCTCGCTGTCCTTCGATCACCGCGTCGTCGACGGTCAGCTGGGTTCGGAGTTCCTCGCCGACATCGGCCGGATGCTCGCCGACCCGGCCGCCCTCATAGCCTGGTCGTAACGCGCTCCGTCGGGGACCCTCGTCGTACTGCCGGCCCGGACGGCGCGTAACCGCGTTCGCGAGGACGGCGCAGGAGCGTGCCCACGCCGCTCCGCCGATGCACCCGTGGGCCGAGCGGTTCGCTCGGCGCTCGCGCCGCCGTGACCGCGATGCCGCGGGTTACCCGGCCAGTCCCGACGCGCCGTGAGTGGTCAGGTCGGGTCGCGGGAAGCACGACTGTGGTCAGGCATCCCGACCCGTCAGCGCGCTCGACCTGCATGCGCCCGCCCATGCCGTGGACGAGCCGTGCGGCGACGGTCATGCCGATGTCCAGGCCGGTCACGGACTCCCCGCGTGCCGCTCCCGGGTCCACCATCGGCAGACCCTTCGAGCAATCCCCGTCCCGTACCGACAGCCGCACGACGCCCTCGTTGGTGACTGCGCTCACGTGTACCCGTCCGTCGCCGGTCCGGCGGACAGCGTCCGAGAGCAGCGTCCGTATGGCCTGGTGCAGAGCCTCGGGGCTGGACGTCACGCAGACGTCGTCCGCGATGTCGAGGCTGATCTGGTGTGCAGAGCCGGGCACGGCGAGCAACGCCGTGCGCACCGCCTCCGCCACCGGCACCGCCCGCGCGCCAGTCCCTGCCTCGTCGATGCGCGCCAGCACGGTCAGGTCGTCGCTGAGGTCGGCGATGCGCCGTGCCTGCCGGCTGGCAATGGCGAGCAGCTCGACCCGGTCTGACGGGGGGAGGTCGTGCTCGAGGAGTGTCAGCGTTCCCGTGATCGCGGTCACCGGGCTGCGCAGCTCGTGCGCCACGAGCATCCCGAGCTGGTCGAGGCGACGCTGCACCTGGTGAGCGGTCGACAGCAGCTGGATGTGGCCGAGCACGTAGCTGATGGCCAGACCCGCGATCACCACCGCGAAGGCGTCCGGGTCATGTCTGCGGAAGGACTCGACGAGACAGGCGGCCTGGATGCACCAGAGGCCGACGTAGAACCCGACCATCGGTGTCGTCGGCGCGCGTTCGACCTCCTCGGAGAGCTCGCCGACGGAGCGGGCGGACGCGTGGCTGGCGGCCAGGAACACCATGAGGTAGCAGGCCACGAAGCCCAGGTCGGTGAGGCCGCCCAGGTGGTATCCGCCGCGCACGATCCGAGAGGCGTAGAAGATGTCCGAGGCGCACAAGCCGACCAGGCCGGCGAGCAGCATCAGCTCGGAGGTGTTGCCGGAGCGCGTCGCGACGAGCCGACGAGCCAGCACGAAGACGGCCCCCACGGCGCTGAGCACGTAGCTGAGCCCGACCGTCCTGGCCACGAGCCCGCCGTCCTCGGTGCCCGGCCCGTCGAGCACGAGGAGGAAGAGCACCGTCCCCGCGCCGATCGCGAACTTCGCGGCATCCACGCCGGCGCTGACCCCGCGGCTACTGGCGTGGCGAGGAACCAGGTTGACCACGCCGGACATGAGCAGGACCACGCTGAGGACGTACAAGGCGTCGCCCGGTCCGGGGGTGGGCGGAAGCATGCCGCTCGCGGCGTAGTAGGCACCGCCGAGCAGGTCCCCGGCAAGAGACACGGACAGGCCCGCCGCGATCAGCCGCCATCCGGTCGAGGCGGCGGTGGCACGGCGTGCCGCGCGCCGGCAGTGCACGATCCCGGCGATCTCCAGCAGGAACAGCGGCAGGGCACGCACGTCGCCGATCGGCAGTGCGTAGCTGACGGCAGCCGCCACGGCGACGGCGGCGCCGATGCGCCAGCGGTTCCGGGTGCTGTCCATGAGCGCAGAATCTGGTGTGTGCCGCTGCGCCGGAATAGCGCGGCCTGCCTATCTTTGCCGGGACCTTGGTCCTCAGCGCTGCTTGGCGTAGAGGATGTCGGTGTTGAGCCCGGTGGCGATGATGTCGGCGTTCATGCTGGTCCACGACAGGTTGAGCAAGCTGTCCGGCCCGAACGCGATCTGGAAGAAGTCGCCGAACGGCGCCGGGAAGTCCTTGGGCGCGACGGGCATGTCCGGCGCGACCGACGTCATGGCGAACCTCTGGCCGGGCCGCGCGACTCCGGCGTAGAGGTGCCAGTCGGAGGCGGCGTCGGGGCGGTAGTAGTACGCCATGCCCAGTCGCCCGTCGGGTGCGACGTCCAGCCAGGTGTAGTGGTAGCGCCCGGCCTTCGGCGTCACGTCGCGGCGCTGCCAGGTTCGCCCGTCCTTCGACGAGTAGAGGATGAGCCGGTTCTCGGCGACGTTGTCGGCGCCGATCGACTTCTCCACCGTGTTGGGTACGGGCCCGCTGGTGATCGCGTTGTTGTAGAGCGCGTAGACCGTGCCGTCACGCGCAACACTCACCGACGGGTACGTCGTCGTGGAGTCGGCCGCGTTGTAGGGGCCCATGGCGTAGCGGTTCCACGTGCGGCCGTCGTCGTTGGAGACGTACGCGAACAGCGTGCCCTTGTCGAACGGCGGCTCCCCGGCGTTCTCGTTGACGTCGTTGGCGCCGCCGTCGTCGGTGCAGAGGACGAAGAGCCGCTTGCTGCCCTTGCGGTGGTCGGCGGCCGGGCGGCACCAGCCGGACTCGAGCAGTGTGATCCCGAGCGGGTCGAAGGTCTGCCCGGCGTCGTAGGACATGTAGACCGTGTAGCGGCCGGGGCCGACGCCACTGCCGTCACCGCCCACACCGGCCGGGTAGCTGACCTTGTCGCCCTGGTTGCCGATGTAGAGCACCACGCCGTCGCCATGGGCTGCGATCCACGGCCGGTCGTCGATCGAGCCGGTGCCCAGCATCGGGCGCGCGAAGTCGAGAGTGAGCTTGCCCGGGCCGTGCGCCGTCCACCTCGAGAAGGTGTTGTCAGCCAGGTAGGTGTCGACGTAGTAGAGCCGGTTCCGGTCGTCGAGGGCGATGTCGCCCTCGTCGCCGAACATCAGCCCGTTCTCCTGCAGGTCGGTCATGCCGGGCATGTTGGAGAAGGTTCGACCGTCCTTGGACGTCCAGATCCAGGACTGGCTGCGCAGGCCGGAGGTGGCGCGGGCATCCGGCGAGATGACGAGGTTGTGGTTCTGCTTGTGCGCCGTCACGTAGACGTTGTTGAACCGGTCGACGACGATGCTCGGCTCGTAGCCGCCCATCCCTGGGTCGATGGTCAGCTTCACCGGTGCGTGGAACCTCGGTGCCGGCAGCGGCTTGGCCGACTTCGGCGCGGCGACGCCCGGCAGGGTCAGGGCGGCGAGCACGACGGCGCCGAGGCCACCCACGAGGACTTTGCGCATCCGTGGGCATTCGCCGCGGATCGGCCATTCCCTCCGGTCGAGGACAGCAGAACGGCCGGCCTGGCCGCCGGCCGTCCCACTGGAAGTGCTGGGTCTAGAGGACTTCGCGGTCGACGACCCGACGCTCGACGACAGCGCTGCTGCGACGCGCGGGACCCCACACGAGCAGGGAGAGGAGCAGGCCGAGCGCGCCGGCGAGCATGAGGATGACGCCGATGACGTCGATGTCGATGCCGGCGATGTCCGCCTCGACCGCGAACGTCAGGATCGCGCCGAGCGCGATGAGGAAGATGCTGCCGCCGATATCCACTGAGGCCTCCGTGTCTTGGTTCGTCCGTTGCCGCCTAGATACCCGCAGGCGGCCCGCTCGACACGTCAGCCCAGGCGAAGACCGAGCTCCAGGCCGGCCCAGGCCACGCCCAGCCCTGCGGCCAGGCTGCCGAGCATCGTCACGACGGCCCGGACCGGAGTGCCCTCCGCGGCCAGCCGGACGGTTTCCCACGACACCGTGCTCCAGGTCGTGAGCGCACCGCAGAATCCCGTTCCGGCGAGCGCGAACGCCTGCTCGCCGCCGTGTCCTTCGGTGATCAGTCCCACGAGCAGACCCAGGATCAGCGAGCCGGCGACGTTCACGACGAAGGTCCCCCACGGCAGCGCGCTTCGCGTTCGTCGCGTGACCCAGTCGTCGACGAGGAAGCGGGCGGGCGCCCCGACCAGCGCGCCGAGCGCCACCGCCAGCGCGGTCATCGCCGCGCAGCCCGCCAGCCGAGGGCCATGCCCAGGACGGTCGCGACCAGACCGGCCACGACGGTCAGCACGAGGTACGCCGCAGCGACGCCCGGCCGGTCACCGCGCTCGAGCAGCACGACCTCGACGACGACACTGCTGAACGTCGTGTACGAGCCGATGAAGCCGATGGCGAGGAACGGCCGCGCGAACTCCGACGGCGGCCAGGACTCGACGACGAGGACGAGCAGCGCGCCGAGCATGAGGCAGCCGACGGTGTTGACGAAGAACGTCGCCGTTGGGAAGTCGGTGCCGGGTGACTCGACTGTCACGTTCACCGCATGCCGGGCGAGTGCTCCGAGCACGCCGCCGATCGCGACCGCGCCGACGACGGCGGGCCTGGGCCGCTCGTTCAGAACGCGCCGTCGTCGAGGTCCATGAGGCCGAGGTCGGTGGCTGCGGCCACTGCCCGCCGGGCGGTCAGCTCGGGCAGGACACCCCCCGCGAAGAACCGCGCGGCCGCGACCTTGCCCTCGTAGAACAACCGGTCTGCCTCACTCGGCCCCGCATCGCCGGCGCCGCGGTCCAGCGCGGAAAGGGCGACTTCGGCCTGGCGGAGGAGCAGCCACGCGAGCACCACGTCGCCGAGGCTGTGCAGGAACCGCGTCGTGTTGAGGCCGACCTTGTAGACCTCCCGGACGGACTCGGCCGCCGACGTCAGCCAGCCGACCATCGATCCGGCCATCGCCTGCAGGTCTTCGATCGCGGTGGCGAGCAGCGCGCGCTCGCCCGACAGAGCACCGTTGCCGGCATCGCCCTTGGCGAACGCCTGCACCTCGCCGAGCAGCGCAGTGAGCGTGGCGCCCTGGTCGCGGACCACCTTGCGGAAGAACAGGTCCATGCCCTGGATCGCGGTCGTGCCCTCGTACAAGGTGTCGATCTTCGCGTCGCGGATGTACTGCTCGAGCGGGTAGTCCTGCAGGTAGCCGCTGCCGCCGAGCACCTGCAAGGACTGCGCGAGCAGCTCGTACGCCTTCTCCGAGCCATGGCCCTTGACGATCGGCAGCAGCAGGTCGTTGAGCCGGTCGGCCTCGGCGTCGCCGAGCTCCACCTTGTCCTGGATGGACGCGGTGTAGAGGACGAGTGCGCGGAAACCCTCGGCGTAGGACTTCTGCAACATGAGCAGCCGGCGTACGTCGGGGTGGTTGATGATCTCGACGCGGGGCGCGGCCTTGTCGAGCATCTGGGCCATGTCCGCGCCCTGGACCCGCGTCTTCGCGTAGTCGAGCGCGTGCAGGTAGCCGGTCGACAGCGTGGCGATCGCTTTCGTACCGACCAGCATCCGCGCGTACTCGATCACCTTGAACATCTGCGCGATGCCGTCGTGCACCTCGCCGACCAGGTAGCCGCGCGCCGGGTGCTTGTCGCCGAAGGTCAGCTCGCACGTGGCGGAGCCCTTGAGGCCCATCTTCCGCTCGAGGTTGGTGACGTAGACGCCGTTGCGCTCGCCGAGCGACCCGTCCTCCTCGACCCAGAACTTCGGGACGACGAAGAGCGACAGGCCCTTGGTGCCCGGTCCGTGGCCCTCCGGTCGGGCGAGGACGAGGTGGACGATGTTCTCCGCCCAGTCGAAGTCGCCATTGGTGATGAACCGCTTCACGCCCTCGATGTGCCAGCTGCCGTCCTCCTGCCTGACGGCCTTCGTGCGCCCGGCGCCGACGTCCGAGCCGGCGTCCGGCTCGGTCAGCACCATCGTCGCGCCCCAGTGCTTCTCGATCATCGGCACCACGAAGCGCGTGCGCTGCTCCTCGGTGCAGATGCCGTTGAGGATCTCGGCGAAGAGCGGTCCGACCGCGGCCATGAACACGGCAGGGTTGGCGCCGGCGAGCATCTCGCCACACGCCCAGCGCAGCGTCGCCGGCGCGCCGTAGCCGCCGAGCTCGGGGGACAGCGCGAGGCGGTACCACTCACCGTCGAAGAAGGCGGACATGCTGCGCTTCATGCCGTCGGGCAGCGTGACCGTGCCGTCGGCGAAGGTCGGGGGCGTGCGGTCGCCCTCCTCGAAGCTCGCGCCGAACTCGCCGGTGGCGAGGCGCTCGACCTCGCGCAGCACGTTCTTCGCGGTGTCGAGGTCCATGTCGGCGTACGGGCCGGTGCCGAGGTAGTCCTGCGTGTGGAGGAGCTCGAAGAGGTTGAACTCGATGTCCCGCAGGTTGCTCCGGTAGTGCCCCACGATGCGTCCTCCGAGCCGGTGGTTACTCGTCAGTAACAAGTGCCCGTGATGGTACGCGCGCGAGCCCGAACCGGCTAGCGGCGCGTGGCCCGGAAAGCCGAGACCAGCAGCGCGGCGGCGACCACCTGGCAGACCAGGACCAGGCCCCAGCCGTTGACGTCGGCGGCCTCGGCCACCGCACCGCCGATGAGCGCGCCGACGATGCCGACCAGGATGGTGAGCAGGAAGCCGATGCGCCCGCGGCCAGGTGCGAGGATCCGGCCGAGCAAGCCGATGACCAGGCCCGCGAAGATCGCGCTGAAAACGCCCCCGATGTCCATTTTCCGAGGATATCGAGGGGCGCGATTCGTAATAGGGACTGTCGAACCCCGGCGTTTATCTCTACCCTGCGCCAGATGCGCCCAAACAAGCTGCTCGGACTGGCGGTCGTCACCCTCTCCGCCCTCGGCACGGTGCACGTCGTGGACATGGGGGACCCCACGCCCGTCTCGGCGCGGAGCGACCGGTCCAGCGCGGCCCTCGAGATCCGCACCGGACGGGTCGTCGTCCGGTATCGCAGCGGCGCCTCGGCGCAGGCCCGCAACGAGGCCAACGAGTCCGCCGGTGGCGAGCGCCGCGCGCGGGTGAACCGGCTCAACGCCGAAGTGGTCAGCGTCGCCGATGTCGACCAGGCCGTTCAGGCCTACAGTGCGGACCCGGCCGTGCTCTGGGCCGAGCCCGAGGTGCGCCGGGCCCGGCTCATCGCCGAACAGACCTCGACACCCGAACGGGCCGAGATCCGCGTCGCCGAGGCGCTGGCGGCGAACTCCGCGATGACCGGCAGCGGTGTTGACGTCGGCGTCATCGACGACGGCGTCTTCCGCGGCGTCGCCGACCTGCCGGACGCCCGTCTCGTCGACGGCGGTGACTGCAGCGGCGACGTCTGCCTGGCGACCGGAGGCCTCATAGACGCGGTCGGCACCGGCTTCGGTTCTCACGGCACCGCGGTCGCCGCGATCATCGCCGGCGGCGCGAACCTGACTCCCGTGGCGGACGGCGAGGGCATCGTGGGCGTCGCACCTGCGGCGCGCATCCATGCCTACCGCGTGTTCGACGACCCGTTCCTCGGCTCGACCAGCGTGGCCGTGGCCAACGCGATGCTCGCGGCGGCCGCGGACCAGATGGACGTCGTGAACATGAGCCTCGGGGGGTCGTTCCGGAGCCGCCTCGAGGAGGACGCGCTCGCGCTCGCGCGTACGGCGTCGCCGAACACGGTCTGGGTCGCGTCGGCCGGCAACCAGGGCGAGGAACGTGCGAACTTCCCGGCCGGTCTGCCGGGAGTGGTGTCGGTCGGCGCAAGCGAGCTCTCGGCCGGCGCCTGGCGCCTGGCCGCCTTCTCGACCCGCGGAGACGTCGACCTCCTGGCACCCGGCCGGGACGTGTGGACCTGGTGGACCGACGAGGTCGGCCGGCCGACCCAGCTCGAGCAGATTGCCGGCACCAGCTTCGCGGCGCCGCAAGTGGCCGGTGTGGCGGCGATGCTCGCGTCCGTCGGCATCGTCGGTGACAAGGCTCGCGCGGCCGTCGTCGCCGGCGCTGCCCCCGCCAACGCGGTCACGCTCGACCCGCCTGCTCCCGCCGCGGCGATGGGCCTCGGTCGCCTGGACGCGCTCAAGGCCTACCAGCTGGCCAGTGGGTCGGCGGCCTACACGGCCGTCTTCGTCGACGAGGGCCACTACGTCGCCGCCGACGTCGGCCGCCGCACGGTCGAAGTGCTGCGGGTGGCGGGGACCGGAGCCGGCCCCGTGACGGTGCTCGGTACCGGCGGTGTCGGCACCCTGACCGCGAGCAGCTCCGCCGCCGCGGCCGCGCCGAACAGCGCGACGACGTACCGCACGGTGGCCAGCTACGTGGCTCCGCCGTCGGGCACCGGCCCCTTCTCCCTCAGCGCGACCGTCAACGGCGACCCGACGCCCGGCGCCCGCCCGATGGTGCTGGGGCCGGTCACGATGGGGCCGGAGGGTCAGCACATCGCCAGCGGGGTGCAGACGCAGCCGACCACCCGCCTGCGCTACGGCGAGCAGAGCACCTACGTGCGGACGTTCTCGCTCCCCGCATCGGGGTGCGCCGACCTGACCTGGGCCTACCCCGACGAGTCGACCGAGAGCGTGCTCGCCATCTGGGCGCCGGCGGTCGAAGGGGGCGTCGCGAGCAGCTTCGACCCGCCGGTCGCTTTCGACGACTTCTCGGAGTTCCCCGTCGGTGGACCTCGGCGGTTCTGCGCGAGCGGCCTGCCCGGCGGCAGGTACATGGCCGGTTTCCTGCTCCTGGCCACGGACGGCTCCGACGACGAGCCGGCCGGAGACCCGTACACGTTGAAGGTGGTCTACCCGACGGGTCAGACGACGATCGTGTCGCCCAAGACGTCGACCGACGTGTCCACCACGCCGGCCTTCCCGGTCTCCTGGGCGGCGTCCCAGGCGGCCAGCTTCGACATCGACTACACGTACCGCCAGCGCAACGCCGCGGGCACCTACTCGATCGGCGCCTGGCGGCGCTGGCAGAGCTTCTACGGGATCACGAACGAGATGTTCGGGGTGAGCGCGCCCAAGTCGATCCCGGGCGTGACCTACTTCCTGCGTGCGCGGGCGGTCGGCCCCAACGGGGTCGCCGGCCCGTGGAGCACGTTCAAGCAGACGACCGTCCCGCTGGACGACCGCTACGGCTACATCAAGTACTCGCGCGACTGGTCGCGCACCGCCGGAGCCGGCCGGTATCAAGGGACGCTCACGGAAGCCGCGCTCGCCGGCCGGTTCCTCACCTTCGACGCGGACACGGCGGGCTTCACCGTGATCGGCGACCGCTGCCCGACGTGCGGCCAGCTCCGGGTTTTCGTGGACGGGCGACTGACCGCGCTGATCGACACGTACTCCAAGACCGTGAAGACCCGGCAGCAGCTGCACTACACAGGTGCCTTCCCGACCATCGGCCGGCACTCGCTGCGGGTCGAGGTGGTGGGCACGAAGGGCAGGCCGCGCATCGCGCTCGACGGCATCGCCATCATCCGGTAGCGCCACCCCCCGTTAGTGTCGGGGGGTGATGGCCGAGCCGCTGATCCACGCGCGTGGACTGACCAAGAGGTACGGCGCCGCGACGGCGGTCGACGGCATCGACGTCGACGTCAACGTCGGCGAGGCGTTCGGCTTCCTCGGGCCCAACGGCGCCGGCAAGTCCTCGACGATGCGGATGATCGCCTGCGTCTCGCCGCTGTCCGGCGGGACCTTGCGCGTCCTCGGCATGGATCCGGCGGAGGACGGACCCCGGATCCGCGACCGGCTCGGCGTCGTGCCGCAGGAGGACACCCTCGACACGGAGCTGACCGTCGAGGAGAACATGGTCGTCTACGGCCGCTACTTCGACCTGCCGCGCAAGGCGGCGAAGGCGAGGGCTCGCGAGCTGCTCGACTTCGTACAGCTCACCGACCGCGCGGGTGACCGCGTGGAGTCCCTCTCGGGCGGCATGAAGCGGCGGCTGACCATCGCGCGCGCCCTCGTGAACGAGCCGGACGTGCTGCTGCTCGACGAGCCGACGACCGGCCTCGACCCGCAAGCGCGGCACGTGGTCTGGGAACGGCTCTACCGGCTCAAGCAACGCGGCGTGACGCTCGTCCTCACCACGCATTACATGGACGAGGCGGAGCAGCTCTGCGACCGGCTGGTCGTCATGGACAACGGCGTCATCGTCGCGGAGGGCTCGCCGCGCGAGCTGATCGAGCGCCACGTCACGCGCGAGGTGCTCGAGCTGCGACTGCCCGACGGCATCGAGCTCGGCGACACGGCCGACGACCTGGCGGAGCGGACGGAGGTGCTGCCCGACCGGATCCTCGTCTACGCCGACGACGGCGAAGCGGTGGCCGAGGCGCTGCACTCGCGCGGCGTCCGTCCGACGTCGCAGCTGGTCCGCCGGTCCAGCCTGGAGGACGTGTTCCTGCGCCTCACCGGTCGCACCCTGGTGGACTGAGGATGGGGACGCCGTACGCGATCCGCGCGTACGAGAGCTGGGTCGTGCGCTCGCGCAGGGCCTGGCGCAGCACGCTCACGCTGGCCGTGGTCGGACCGCTGCTGTTCCTCGGCGCGATGGGCACGGGCCTCGGCGCGCTCATCACCGGCAACCAGCCCGAGTCCCTCGGCGGCGTGACGTACGGCGACTTCATCGCGCCCGGGCTGCTCGCCGGCGCGGCCATGCAGGTCGCGGTGAGCGAGTCGCTGTGGCCGGTGCACGGCGCGCTGACCTGGGACCGGTCCTACCACGCGATGGTCGCGTCACCGCTGCGGGCGGCGGACGTGTTCCACGGCCACCTGCTGATGATGGTCACGCACCTGGCGTTGGACGCCACCGCGTACACGCTCGCGGCGGCACTGCTCGGCTTTCACGTCGGCTGGCTCGGCCTGCTGGCGATCCCCGCGGCGGCGTTCATGGGACTGGCCATCTGCGCCCCGCTGGCGGCGTGGGCGGTCGGTCGCAAGCAGGACACGACCTTCGCGGTGGCCCAGCGCGTGATCGTGATGCCGATGTTCCTGTTCTCCGGCACGTTCTTCCCGCTCGAGCTGCTGCCCGGCTGGCTGCAGGGGGTGGTCTGGGCGACGCCGCTCTGGCACGGCGTCGACCTGTGCCGCAGCCTCATGTCCGGCGACGTCGGGCTGGTGCGCGCCCTCGTGCACGTCGGCTACCTGGGCGCGCTGGCCGGCGTCGGGCTGCTCGCCGGCCGGCGGACGTACGCGAAGGCGTTGCTGAAGTGAGCGGCCTCGTCACGCTGCGCCGCTCGTCGCGCGTCGTCGAGCGCAACGTCACCCACTACCGGCACATGTGGTACCTCGTCGCGAGCGGCGCGATCGAGCCGATCGTCTACCTGCTCTCTGCGCGGGTCGGGCTCGGCCGGCTGGTCGGCGACCTGCCTGCGAACGGCCGGATGGTGAGCTACGCCGCGTTCGTCGGACCGGCGCTGCTCGCGTCGAGCGCGGCCAACGGCGCGATCTACGACACGACGTACAACTTCTTCCACAAGCTGCGCTACGCGAAGACCTACGACGGGATGCTCGCGACGCCGATGGCAGTGCCGGACATCTCGCTGGGCGAGCTGGCCTGGGCGCTGATCCGCGGCTTCGCGCACTCGCTCATGTTCCTCACGGTCATGGGCGTGCTCGGGCTCCTGGACTCGTGGTGGACGGTGCTCGCGCTGCCGGCGGTGGTGCTGGTGTCGTGGGCGTTCGCCGGCCTGGGTCTCGCGGCGACGACGTACGTGCGCTCGTGGCGCGACTTCGACTGGCAGCAGCTCGTGTGGCTGCCGATGTTCCTGCTCTCCGCGAGCTTCTTCCCGCTGTCGGTCTATCCCGCCTGGTCGCAGTGGCTGGTCCGCGTGACACCGCTCTACCAGGGCGTCGCCCTCCTCCGCGCGCTCATCCTCGGCGGGCCCGACCTCGCGTCGGTCGGGCATGCGGCGTACCTCGCGCTGATGGGTTGGGTCTGCCTGCGCCATGCCACGCGCCGGATGGCGCGACTGCTCCTGCGCTGACGACTACTGCGCCTTCACGGCCAGTACGTCGGATGCTCCAGACCTCCGGTGGCTCGCCGACGCATCGGCCGCCAGGTGAGAGGGAACCCGAGATGCAGCCAGCAAGCGACGACCTCACGGTCCAGGTGGTGCCGCCCGGACTGCTCCTGGTCCGTTCCGGCCTGGAGCGAGGCGTGCTCGTCATCACACTGACCGGCGAGGCGGACATCTCGGGTGAGCACGTCCTGGACGAAGCCCTCGACAGCGCGCACACGCATGCGGGCCCGGTCGTCGTCGACCTGACCGAGCTCACCTTCTGCGACGTCCGCTCCCTGACCTCGTTGCTGGCGTCACACGCCGTCGCCCTGACCCGCGGCGCCGGCGTGGCCCTGGTCGGCATGTCCGAGCTGATGATCCGGGTGTGGACGATCGCGTTCGAGGCCAACATTCCGATGGAACGTCAGCCGGCCAGGTACCGCACGGTTGCCGAAGCCGTGGCGGCGGCCAACAGCGCGTCGCTGGCCGTGACGCCGCTGGGCGGCCGTCAGGCCGGCTGAGCCTGCCGGATCGCGTGCTTGGCAGCCCGGCGCTGGGCGGGGATGAGTCCCGCCGATTCGGGCTGCTGCGGCGCGGTCGCCACGCGTGCCGGCTTCGGCAGGCGCGCACCCGGCGCCCAGCGGACGCGGATTCCCTGGAAGAGGACGAGGGCGCCGAACGCCGACAGCGGCGCGAAGGCGACGGGGTCGTAGCCTTCGGAGATCCGCAGGGCGACGCCGCCGAGCACGCTCGCCGACAGCACCAGGGTCCAGGTCGTGTGGATGCGACGGAAGTCGCGGTAGCGACCAGGCCGGCGTACCGCGGCTCCGGTCACGGCCCACTCCTGAGTGCGGCCGAGCAGCGCGTCCCAGACCGCGAAGAAGTGCGCGTAGCCGTAGACGATGCGGATCCGCTCGGACGCGAGCCGCGGGTAGCCGATCCGGTGCCAGCGAGGGAACACCAGCCACGTGGTGATCACCGCGGGGATGAGCGGTATGTAGTTCCGCAGCGCGATGAGGTGCGGGAACTTCCAGATCATCAGCACGGCCGGCATCGGCGCGATGAACGTCCAGAGCGCCGTGTGGAGGTAGTAGACGAAGCCGGACAGGAAGCAGGCGCGCTGCCGGACGGTCATCGTCGAGGACCAGAACCGCTTGCTGCTCAGCAGCATCATCGAGCCGGCGCACCAGCGGTACTGCTGGTTGAAGAAGGCGACCAGGCCGGCCGGGCACAGTCCCTTGGCCAGCGGCAGCGGGATGTAGCGGACGGTGTAGCCGGCCTCCATCAGCGCGAGGCCGGTGTGGACGTCCTCGGAGTGCTCGACCAGCGCGGTGCCGCCCACCTGCGTGAGTGCCGAGCGGCGGTAGACCGCATTCGTGCCGACGCAGATCGGCGCGCCGATCGCGGACCGCCCGGGCTGGACGTGGCGGTAGAAGAACTCCTGCACGGCGCCGGCGCCCCGCTCGAGCCAGTTCTGCTCCTTCCGCACGCCGAAGTACTGCGGCGACTGGACGATGCCGACCGACTTGTCCTCGGTGTAGGGCAGCAGTGAGGACAAGAAGTCGGGCCGCGGTGCGAAGTCGGCGTCGAAGATGACGAGGAAGTCGCCGGAGGATCGCTGGAAGCCGTAGCGGAGGTTGCCCGCCTTCTTGAACTCGTGCGTGGGCCGCGCCAGGTAGCGGAAACCGAACAGGTCGGCCAGGGCCGCCACCTCCGGCCGCCCGGCGTCGTCGAGACAGTAGACGGTGACCTCGCCCGGGTACTCGAGGCGGCTGACGTAGCGCCAGGTGTTCTCCAGCACCGCGATGTCCTCGCCGAAGTTCGGCAGGAATACGTCGACCGACGGGTACTGCGCCGGCGTCCAGTCGCGCACGGTGCGCTCGTGCGCCGCCGCGTGGAAGCGGCCCTTGCCGGCGGTGCCGCTGATCTGCCCCAGGACGAAGTAGAGCGCCGTGAACAGGAAGGCCACGAGCAGCGGCAGCAGCGCCCAGGAGTTCATGCACATGCGGACCAGGCTGAAGGAGACACCGGCGAACGACGCCCACTGGACTGGCACGAGCCACCGGCTGCGGCGCGTGTAGCTGTACTTCTCCGCGTCCGTCGGCGGAGACGGCAGCAGCTGCACGTAGCCGGGCGCCTCGTCGGTCTCGATGGCGAGGTCGACGGGCGGCTCCTCGAGCATGTCGGCGACGGCCTCCGGCTCGGCTGCCGCGCGCTGCTCCGGCACGACCGCGGTGGCCTCCGCGGACACTGGCGTGACGGGGGCGCTTGCCCACGTTCGGCCTCGCCGTACGACCTTCCCGCAGGTCAGGCGAGCGAGCAGCAAGAAGAACTGGAAGCTGAGCATGGGACCTTCTCCGATGAGTGGGTTGCCCCAGGTTCGTCCCATGACGTGCCGCGCTTGACCGATATCGGCAGAGTTGATCAGAAGTGATGACGCGCCCTAGTCAGTCCGAGCCGCGGTGTGTCCATGATTCCGTTGTGACGGGTTCGGACGTGGGCGATCCGCGGGCGTGGTGGCGCCGTCGGGGTCACGCCGTGGTCGGCGTTGGAGCTGCCGCCGTGCTCGTCGCTGGCGCTCTCGTGGTGATCGCGAACCGGCCCCGAGATGGTGGCGCTGACGAAATCGGAAGGGCCAAGATCACGAACGCTCCGCCGTCGATGCTCTCGGCGGCCCCCTCTCCCACAGTGCCAACCCGCACCGCGTCGGCGGCCGCGGTGACCGGCCCGCGACCATCCACCCGCCGTTCGTCGCAACCGGCCACGCCGTCGGCGCGTCCCCAGTACCGGATCACCCTGGAGCCTGACCGCCCGACCGCGGCAGGCGAGGTCCGCTTCGGGATGACGGTCGAGCCCCCGGGGCCCAAGCCTTTCGTCATGCAGATCGACTTCGGTGACGGAAGCGTGGCGTCGTGCTCGTACGAGAACAGCAACGGCACGTCGGAGGACTGCGACGTCTACCAGTCACGGGACGGGCGTACGCAGTACTGCTTCCACGTCTACGAGCGCGCGGGGACGTTCACCGTCCGAGTCGAGGGCGCGCCCAGTCACGGGATCTACTACGGCGACGAGCTCACGACCGGCGAGATCGAGGTGACTGTGGGCGAGGCTACGAGCTCACCGAGCCCGAGCCCGCTGCTGCCCTCCCAGTCGCCGACAAGGCGGCACTGCTAGGGGAGCGAGAGAGAGCGGGTGACGGGAATCGAACCCGCACTGTCAGCTTGGGAAGCTGATGTTCTGCCATTGAACTACACCCGCGCGCGCCGTCCGGAGGGACGACGGCTTGCGGATGTTACCGGCTATCTCTGCGTGTCGGCGCGGGTGAAGCCCTGGAACGACCGCGACGGAGTGGGTCCGCGCTGACCCTGGTAGCGCGAGCCCGCGGCACCCGAGCCGTACGGCTTCTCGGCCGGGCTGGAGAGCCGGAACAGGCAGAGCTGGCCGATCTTCATGCCCGGCCAGAGCTTGATGGGCAGCGTCGCGACGTTGGACAGCTCGAGGGTCACGTGGCCGTTGAAGCCGGGGTCGATGAAGCCCGCGGTCGAGTGCGTCAGCAGGCCGAGCCGGCCGAGCGACGACTTGCCCTCGAGCCGGCCGGCGATGTCGTCGGGCAGCGTGACGATCTCGAACGTCGAGCCGAGGACGAACTCGCCCGGATGCAGGATGAACGGCTCGTCCCCCTCGGGCTCGACCAGCTTGGTCAGCTCGTCCTGCTCCGTCGCGGGGTCGATGTGCGGGTAGCGGTGGTTCTCGAAGATGCGGAAGTAGCGGTCCAGGCGCACGTCGATGCTCGACGGCTGCACGAGCGCGTCGTCGTACGGCTCGAGGACGACGCGGCCCGACGCGATCTCCTTGCGGAGGTCGCCGTCACTCAGCAGCACTGGTGACCGGCTCGCCATCGCTCTCGGCCGGCGGCGCCTCCGTGACCGGCGGGGGAACCGCTTCCACGGGAGCGGCGGGGCGGACCAGGGACTTCTGCAGGAGCTGCGCGACGTCGAGCACCTGCACGTGCTCCTTCGCCTCGCCGGTCAGCTTCTTGGCGGTCACCGCGTCGCCGAGCATGACCATGCAGTACGGGCACGCGGTCGACACGACGTCCGGCTCGACCGCGAGCGCCTCGTCCACACGCTCGACGTTGATCTGCCGGCCGATCTTCTCCTCCATCCACATGCGGGCGCCGCCCGCGCCGCAGCAGAAGCCGCGTTCCTTGCAGCGGTGCATTTCCTCGGAGCGCAGGCCCTCGATGGTCGCGAGCACCTCACGCGGCGGTGTGTAGACCTCGTTGTGGCGGCCCAGGTAGCAGGGGTCGTGGTACGTGACCTTCGCGTCGACCGGAGTGACCGGGACCAGTCGTCCTTCGTCGACGAGCGTCGCGAGCAGCTGCGTGTGGTGGACGACCTCGTAGTCGCCGCCGAGCTGCGGGTACTCGTTCGCGATCGTGTTGAAGCAGTGCGGGCAGCTCGCGACGATCCTCTTGGCGTTCTTCGCGTTGAGCATCTCGACGTTGGCCTTGGCGAGCTCCTGGAAGAGGTACTCGTTGCCGAGCCGGCGTGCCGGGTCGCCCGTGCAGGTCTCCTGCGGGCCGAGCACGCCCCACGAGACGCCGGCCGTGTCGAGCAGCTCGGCCACCGCGCGCGTGACCTTCTTCGACCGGTCCTCGAGCGCGCCCGCGCAGCCGACCCAGAACAGCCAGTCGACGTCGTCCGGGATGTGGTCGTGGAAGACGCGCACCTCGAACGGCAGGCCCTCCGCCCACTCCAGCCGGGCGGCGCCGGACATGCCCCACGGGTTCCCGTGCTGCTCCAGGTTGCGCATCATCGTGCCGGCCTCGCTCGGGAAGCTGGACTCCACGAGCACCTGGTAGCGGCGCAGGTCGATGATCGTGTCCACGTGCTCGATGTCGACCGGGCACTGCTCGACGCACGCCCCGCAGGTCGTGCACGACCAGAGGACGTCCGGGTCGATGACGCCGCCCTGCTCGTAGGTCCCGACCAGCGGGCGCTCGGACTCGGCGAGCGCGGCCGCCCAGGCGGGATCGTTTGCGGGCAGGCTGCTGCCGTCGCCGTTGGCGAGAAGGTAGGGCGCCTTCGTCACCATGTGGTCGCGCAGGTTCATGATCAGCAGCTTCGGCGACAGCGGCTTCGCCGTGTTCCACGCGGGGCACTGCGACTGGCAGCGGCCGCACTCCGTGCAGCTGACCAGGTCGAGCTGCTGCTTCCAGGTCAGGTCCTCGATCTTCCCGGCGCCGAAGACCGCGTCGTCGGCCGGGTTCTCGAAGTCGACGTTCATCGGCAGCAGCGCGCCGAGGGCCTTCGGGCGCCGCTTGAAGTAGATGTTCACCGGCGCCGTGAACCGGTGCCAGGCGATGCCCATGTTCGGGTTCGAGCTGATGACCATGAACCAGGCCATCGAGATGACGATCTTGAAGGTGAGCGCGGCGTAGGTGAGGTTGCGCAGCGTGTCGTGGCTGAGCCCGTCGAAGACGTTCTCGCCGAGCCAGCGCGAGACGAACGCGCCGTCGCCGTACGGGAACGTGCCCTCGGCCACGCGCAGGCCGCGGATCGTGAAGATGGCCGTGGACACGCCGAGGATGACCAGCTCGACGAACCAGGCGTGCCAGCGGTTGCTGCCGGTGAACCGCGACTTGCGCTCGCTGCGCAGCGGGGACGTGGACAGGCGTACGGCGATGAGCACCAGGATGCCGACCAGCGTTCCCAGGTTGATCAGCTCGATGGCGACGCCGTACGCGTCGTAGCGCGACAGCAGCGGGAACTTGAAGTCCTCGTCGAAGAGCTCGCCGTAGGCCTCGACGAGGGTGCCGACCAGCAGGACGAAGCCGATCATGATCAGCCAGTGCGCCGCGCCCGGGATCGACCAGGTCAGCATCTTGGTGTGCAGGCCGACTTCCTTGCCCGCATTCACCAGGCGGCCACCGGGGTCGTCATAGCGCGTGGTGTCAGCGCGCCCGGTGCGCACCATCCGCACCAGGAACGAGAACGCCTTCGCGGCCATGGACAGCGCGACGACCGTGACGAGGAGCGAGGTGACGATGGCGAACGTCTGCATGCGCGGGTGAGCCCCTTCGGGTGCGAGCGCCGGCCGTGCACGACACCCTAGTGTTCGCGCCGTGCGCCGCCACCTCGTCCTCGTCGTGCCGCTCGTCGGGGCGCTGCTGGCCGGGTGCACGGACGAGGGCCCCCAGGGCCGGCCGGCGCCGCGTCCGACGGTCTCGCTGCGGCTGCCGCCCGCGCCGGTGGGCGGGTTCGACCCGCCGGTGACGGTGCTCTTCGACGGGGCACCGCCCCTCGAGGCGGCCGTGGCGCGTCGGCCGGACCAGCGCTCCCGCGGGCTGATGCAGCGCACCGAGCTCCCGCCCGGCCACGGGATGATCTTCCTGTTCCCGGGTCGCACCAGCGGGTCGTTCTACATGCTCGGGACGCTGATCCCGCTGTCGATCGCCTACGTGGACGGCGACCGGGTGGTCTCCACGAGCGAGATGACGCCGTGCCCGGGCCAGAGCTGCCCGCTCTACCCGCCGGCGGCGCCGTACACGCTCGCCGTGGAGGCCCGCGCCGGGTTCTTCCCGGAGCACGGAGTGGGGCCGGGGACCCAGGTCCGGATCGAGGGCTCGCACGCTCCCGCCGAGTAGCCTGACTCAACTAAACTGAGCGGGAATGACTCAAGTCTGCTTGACGTTGAGCAGGGTGCGAGCAACCATCCCGGGCGGACCCGCAGACAGGGCCATCGGACAGAGCAGGAAGCAGGGTGAGCAGGCATGGCACGAGCAGTCGGCATCGACCTCGGCACCACGAACTCGGTCGTCGCGACGCTGGAAGGCGGCGAGCCGACCGTCATCCCCAACGCGGAGGGGTCGCGGACAACGCCGTCCGTCGTCGCCTTCGCCAAGAACGGCGAGGTGCTCGTCGGGGAGGTGGCCAAGCGCCAGGCCGTGACGAACGTCGACCGGACCATCCGGTCGGTAAAGCGGCACATGGGCGACGGCAGCTGGAACATCGAGCTCGACGCCAAGACGTTCACCCCGCAGCAGATCAGTGCCTTCATCCTGCAGAAGCTCAAGCGCGACGCCGAGGCCTACCTCGGCGAGCCGGTCACCGATGCGGTCATCACCGTGCCGGCGTACTTCGGCGACGCGGAGCGGCAGGCGACCACCGAGGCCGGCACCATCGCCGGGCTCAACGTGCTGCGCATCGTGAACGAGCCGACCGCAGCTGCCCTGGCGTATGGGCTGGACAAGGGTGAGGACCAGACGATCCTCGTCTTCGACCTCGGCGGCGGCACCTTCGACGTGTCCCTGCTCGAGATCGGCGACGGCGTCGTCGAGGTGAAGTCCACGTCCGGTGACACGCACCTCGGCGGTGACGACTGGGACCAGCGGGTCGTCGACCACCTGGTGACGCAGTTCAAGAACAACCACGGCGTCGACCTGGCGAAGGACAAGATGGCGCTGCAGCGTCTTCGCGAGGCCGCGGAGAAGGCGAAGATCGAGCTGTCGCAGACCACCGAGACGACGATCAACCTGCCCTACATCACGGCATCCGACGAGGGTCCCCTGCACCTCGAGACCAAGCTGACCCGCGCCGAGTTCCAGAAGATGACGCAGGACCTGCTGGACCGGTGCAAGGGGCCGTTCAACCAGGCCATCAAGGACGCCGGCATCAACGTCAGCGCGATCAACCACGTCGTCCTCGTCGGTGGGTCCACCCGCATGCCCGCGGTGCAGGAGCTGGTCCGTGAGCTGACCGGCGGCAAGGAGCCCAACAAGAGCGTCAACCCCGACGAGGTCGTCGCGGTCGGTGCCGCGCTGCAGGCCGGCGTACTGAAGGGCGAGGTCAAGGACGTCCTGCTGCTGGACGTGACGCCGCTGTCCCTGGGGATCGAGACCAAGGGCGGCATCATGACCAAGCTGATCGAGCGGAACACGACGATCCCGACCAAGCGGTCGGAGACGTTCACCACCGCCGACGACAACCAGCCCTCGGTGCAGATCCAGGTCTACCAGGGCGAGCGCGAGATGGCGCAGTACAACAAGAAGCTCGGCATGTTCGAGCTGACCGGGCTGCCGCCCGCACCGCGCGGCGTGCCGCAGATCGACGTGACCTTCGACATCGACGCCAACGGCATCGTGCACGTCTCGGCGAAGGACCTCGGCACCGGCAAGGAGCAGTCGATGACCATCACCGGCGGCTCGGCGCTGCCGAAGGAAGACGTCGACCGCATGATGCGCGAGGCCGAGCAGTACGCCGAGGAGGACCGCCTCCGCAAGGAGGAGGTTGAGACCCGCAACGCCGCCGAGAGCCTGGTCCACCAGACCGAGAAGTTCCTGGCGGACAACGGCGACAAGGTCGGCGAGACGGAGAAGAAGGAAGTCACGGCGAACCTGGACGAGCTGAAGGCCGCGCTCAACGGCACGGACACCGGCGCTGTCCGGGCGGCGAGCGACAAGCTGGCCGCGGCCAGCCAGGCCATGGGCCAGGCGATGTACGCGGCGAACGAGAACGCGAGTACCGCTGCCGGCTCGGCCGGGAGCGGGAACAGCTCGGACGGCGCCGATGACTCGGACGTCGTGGACGCCGAGATCGTCGAGGAGCCGCCCACGGAGGCGGGCAATGGCTGACCGACCTACCGAGGAGGAGCCGACGCCGGTCGTGGTACGAGACCGGCGCCGGATCGATCCTGACACCGGCGAGGTCCGGGAAGGCATGGGTGAGGCGGCGGCCGCGGAGGCGACCGAGCCTGCGGTCGAGGCGAACCCGTACCTCGAGGACCTGCAGCGTCTGAAGGCGGAGTTCGACAACTACCGCAAGCGGGTCGACCGCGACCGCCAGCTGGTCGTGGAGCAGGCGGCGGCCCGCGTCGTCGCCGAGCTGCTTCCGGTGCTCGACGACATCGAGCGGGCCCGCGAGCACGGCGAGGTGGAGGGCGGCTTCAAGACGGTCGCCGAGTCTCTCGAGCAGACGCTGACCCGGCTGGGTCTGCAGCGCTTCGGCGCCGTCGGCGATGCGTTCGATCCCAACGTCCACGAGGCGGTCATGCACACGATGTCGCCGGACGTGAAGGAGACCACCGTCGTCGACGTCATGCGATCCGGCTACCTGTTCGCCGAGCGGCTGCTGCGCCCGGCCATGGTCACGGTGGCCGACCCCGAGGTCTCTGAGTAAGGAGGTGATCCCGTGAGCGTTCGCGACTACGTCGAGAAGGACTACTACGGCGCGCTCGGGGTCACCAAGTCTGCGTCGGCCGACGAGATCAAGAAGGCCTACCGCAAGCTGGCGCGCAAGCACCACCCGGATGCGAACAAGGGCGACGCGACGGCCGAGGAGAAGTTCAAGGAGATCTCCGAGGCCTACGACGTCCTCTCCGACGACACCAAGCGCGCGGAGTACGACGAGGCGCGCGAGCTGTTCCGGCGCGGTGCGTTCCGCGCGGGTCCGGGCGGCCAGTACGCCGGCGGCAACGGCAGCTTCAACGTCAACGTGGAGGACCTGTTCGCCGACGGCGGCGGTGGGCTCGGCGACCTCTTCGGCGGGCTGTTCGGCGGCGGGCGCGGCGGCCGGCAGCGCGGCCCGCGGCGCGGCGGCGACGTCGAGACCGAGGTCACGCTCGGTTTCGAGGACGCCGTGCGCGGTGTCACTCTGCCGTTGCGGCTGAGCAGCCCGCATGCCTGCCGGGCTTGCGCGGGCACCGGCGCGAAGGACGGCAAGACGCGGCAGTGCGCGACCTGCCAGGGCCGCGGCACCGTCGTCAACGCCCAGGGCGGCTTCGGCTTCGCCGAGCCGTGCCGCGACTGCCGCGGCAGCGGCCGGCTCGTGGACGAGTCGTGCCCCGGCAGCCCCGGGCGCGGGCCGACGACGGGCGAGCGCCCGATCACCCTGCGGCTCCCGTCCCGCGTACAGGACGGCCAGCGGCTCCGGCTCAAGGGGAAGGGCGCGCCCGGCGACCAGGGCGGGCCGGCCGGTGACCTGTTCGTCGTCGTGCATGTCACGCCGCACCGCGTATTCGGCCGCAAGGGTGACCACCTGACGATCACCGTGCCGATCCGCGTCTCCGAGGCTGCGATCGGCG
>CAZYXZ010000047.1:0-24194 GCA_964651395.1 uncultured Frankiaceae bacterium | reverse complement strand
GCGCGGGCCGCGCCGCAGGCGCGCGCTGTGGGTGACGCGGTCGCGCTCGCGGACGCCGACGCGGACGCCGACGCCGACGCGGACGCCGACGCCGACGCCGACGCCGACGCCGACGCCGACGCCGACGCGGATGCCGACGCGGACGCGGACGCGGACGGGCTGGTCGTCGCACTCGGGCTGACCGTGGGCGACGACGTCGGCGTAGGCGTCTGGCACTGGGGCACCTGGGCCGGCGGCGGCGGGCAGTTGGGCGGACCGTTCGGCGGTCCCTGCCCAGGCGGTGGTCCGTGGTCCGGAGGGGGTGCGGCGAAGCCGGTGGCCTGCAGGCCCATCACGAGAGCGACGGCCGCGGCGAAGCCGGCCACGGGCACGGCCGGAACCCACTTCACTACTCGCATGGCCGCCCCCCGGAAGTACTGAGCTGGGTCGTACTCGGGCCGGACGCGTCGCCGCGATGCCGCCCGCGCCAGACAATAGCGGCAAATCGCGGCCCCGAACATGGAGAAGGGCCCGGCCTCACGGCCGGGCCCTTCTCCTACGTGTGCTCAGGTCAGATGCGACCCGGCTTGGCCGAGCGGATCAGCACCGCACAGCCGAGCACCGCGGCGGCCGCCATGGCCAGCGGCACGGCGCCCGCCCCGCCACCGGTGCGCGGCAGCGTGCTCTGCGTGGGCAGCGGCGACGCGGACGGCGACTCGACCGCACCCGTCACCTCGACCGGGGCGTCGAGGCCCTTGGCGAAGTTGCCGAGGTTGGCGCAGAAGATCTCGAGGTTGTTGAAGTAGATGCCCGGTACGGCGTCCGCCTTCACCTTGAGCACGATCGTCTGCTGCGCTGACGCTCCGGCGGCGATGACGACGCCGGTCCCCATTCTCAGGTCCTGTCCGCCGCCGTCTCTGTCCACCAAGGTGGCGTCGGTCCCGAAGGCACCTGACGTCGAGACGTACTCGAACGCCTGCGGCAGGTGGTCGATGAACGTGTTGACCAGGCAGTCGGACTCGCCCTGGTTCTGCACGGTCGCGGTGTAGGTCACGGTCTCGCCCGGGCCGACCGTGGTCGGAGTGGCGTCCTTGGTGAACACGATGTCGCTGTCGCCGCCGGTGCTGCCCTTGCCGTTCGGGCAGTTCACGGTGGCAACCGCGTGCCCGATGATCACGTCGCCGCGCAGCAGCGGGTCACCAGTGCTGGTGCCCACGATGTGCAGCGCGTTGACCACGATGCCGCGGCCGTCAGCGGTGGGGTGGATCTCGTTGAGGATGATCTTCACGAGCTGAAGGTCGATCTCGGTGTTCGGCGGGATGATCTCCGGCAGCGCCTGGCCCGCGATGGAGAGGCCGAGGAACGTCGTACCGGTCGAGTTCGGGTCGTTGACGCAGTCGGCGTTGGCCTGACCGCGGATCACGTCGGCCTGGATCGTCGGGATGCCGGCCTGGGCGAGCAGGCGCACGTCGACCGCCTGGGCGGACGCGACGGCCTGCGGCGCCCCGGTGGCCCCGGCCATGGTGGTGACGGCCCCGATGCTCTTGATCAGCGCGCCGTCGTCGTCCGGGATGCCCGGCACCTGGACGAGCGCGTTCTCGGCGGGTGCGTCGGCGCCCGGCGGGAAGTCCTGCGAGCTCTCCACCCAGGTCGCCTCGAGCAGCGCGCCGAGGGGGCTGGGGTTACCCGGCCAGTTCTGCAGCGCCAGGTTCTGCTGGAGCAGGTACGCGTCCAGGTAGAGCCCGATGGCGTGGGCGCTGGCGCCGGGGGCGACGGCGAGCTGGGCCGGCGTCGCCGGGGGGGCGGCCTGAGCTCCGGGCATCATCGCCAGGCCAAGAGCCGCCACGAAACCAGCGGCTACGACGCGGCGAACCGCATGAGTCTTCACTGCTACCCCCAGGTTGGGTTATCAAGTCCCCGCAGTTATACCGAACAAGGCCGAAATCTACTCATTCTGTCGGTCGTCGAAGCCTCTCGGTGTAGCACCTTGACCGAACCGAGACATTTTCCCACGAGCAACACCTGTCTCACCACCAGCACGACGTCTGGGGGCGTCGTGCCGTCGGCTCAGGGATTCGCCGGGCCGGGACCGGCTCCTGCGTAGTGGAGGTGAGGGGACTCGAACCCCTGGCCTCTTCCGTGCGAGGGAAGCGCTCTACCAGGCTGAGCTACACCCCCTGAGGGCGGCAAACCGTATCAGTCAGCCGCCGACGACGCGCCGGCGAACGGGCTCGTCGACCGGCGCGAGGGCCGCCCGGACCGCCTCGCGCTGGCGCCTCGCGGCGATCGCCGCCGCGCGGCGCTCCCGCTCCTCCGCCTCACGCTGGCGTACCTCCTGCCGGCGCTCCTGGCGCAGCTCCGCCGTACGCCGGACCGCCTCACGGCGGAGCCAGACGACGTAGCCGCCGAGGGCGAGGTCGGCCAGCGCGTGCACCCACAGCCAGGGCCCGCCGAAGAGCGCGACCAGGACCAGTGACCCACCGGCTGCCCAGAACAGGCGCAGCAGCATCGTCCGGCGGTGCGCCATCTGCGCGCGCGTCTCGCGACGCGGGGCGTCCGTCACTGCCGGAGTCGGAATCATGATGTAGCGCCCGTCCACCGGCATCGTCCGGCGGGAGAGCGTTCGCATTGCCATGTGGAACCCGTCGATAGACCGCATCTCCGACGCAGTATCCCTTGTCCGCAGAGTCGCCGGTATCAGCACTGCCGCCCAGAGAGCGGCCAGCACGATGAGGAGCACTGCGCTCAAGGGCGCTCTCCTCCCGACCCGAGCGGACGACCTTGACATTGCGCTGCCCTCGACGCTAAGGGCCGCACGCCCCGGATACACGCACCACGGCGTCGACGATTCGACGTGTCGCGATCAGGTCTCGGTCGCCATCTCGTCATCTCGGACCGCGTGCCACCGCGCGAGGAGACCGGCGGGAACGTCTTCCGCGGTGAGCGCATAGCTCACGTGGTCGCGATACGCGCCGTCGATGGAGAGGTAGCGCAGGTGCATTCCCTCCTGACGGAAGCCGAGCTTCTCGACCACGCGACGGCTCGCGACGTTCTCGGGCCGGATGTTCGCCTCGACGCGGTGCAGCCGCCCCGGTCCGAAGCAGTGGTCGACGGCGAGGGCCACCGCGGTCGGGCAGATGCCCTGGCCGGCGTAGCGCTCCTCGACCCAGTAGCCGAGGTAGCCGGAGTTGAAGCTGCCGCGGACGATGTTGCCGACGGTGAGCTGCCCGACGACCGCGTCACCGAGGCAGATCGCGAACGGCAGCGTCGTACCGGCGCGCGCCTGCTCGGCGAGCCGGCGCCGTAGCGTGCCGAACGCGGACGGCGAGTTGCGGTCCCGGTACGGCGCGCGCAGCGACGGTTCCCACGGCGTCAGCCAGGCCTCGCTCCGCAGCCGCGCGGTGCTCCACGTCCTCGCGTCACCGCGCCGGAACGGGCGCAACGAGACGGCGCCGTCCCGCAGGACGGCCGGCCAACCGGGTGCGCGCGCGCTCATGCGGTGCGACTCATCCCCGGTCCAGGAGCCAGACCGGGACGGGGGTGCCTGCGGGCGCGTCGACCACCTCTTCGCCCAGCACGGCCAGACCGTTGGCCGACGCCATGCCCGACAGCGCCTCCGGCGCCGACGGCCGGGTCGGCTCCGCCTGCCACCCGCCACGCTCCGCGGACACGCGCACCGGGACGAAGTGCCGGACCCCGAGTGGCAGCTCGAAGAGCGGCACGGTGAGGACGGCGGTGACCTGCGGCCGCCCGAGGCTGGTCGCGCCGACCATGCGGCGCAACGCCGGCCGGACGAAGACCTCGAACGCGACGATCGCCGCCGCCGGCGACCCCGGCAGGGCGAACAGCGGCGTCGCGTCCGGGCCGATCGTGCCGAAGCCCAGGACCGTGGCCGGGGACATCGCCACCTCCTCGACCGCGATGGTGCCGAGCCGGCCCAGGACGGTGCGCAGCGACCCCTGCCCTCCCGGGCGCAGACCGCCGGTCGTCACCACGAGGTCGGCCTGGATGAGGTTGTCCTCGAGCGCGTCGGCCAACCGGCGCGGGTCGTCGGGGAGCGGAGGGACGCGGAACGCCGTTCCGCCGGCTTCGCGCACCGCGGCGGTGAGCGCCGGACCGCTCGCGTCGGGCACCCGGCCGATGGAGACGGGTTCGCCCGGCTCGACCAGCTCGGTGCCGGTGGACACCACGACGACCCGCGGCTGCGGGTGCACCACCGCAGTCCGCCGACCGAGCGCGGCCAGCAGCGCGACCTGCGCCGAGCCGAGCGCCGCACCCGGCGAGAGCACCGTCTCCCCCGGTGCGACGTCCGTCCCGGCGCGCCGGATGCCCTGCCCCGGCTGGACCGGCCGGGAGACGCGGACCTGCGCGATGCCGCCGTCCGTCCAGTGCGCGGGCACGACGGCATCCGCCCCGTTGGGCACCGGCGCACCGGCGGCGATGCGCGCGGACAGGCCGGGCTGGATGCGCAACGTGGGTGGGCGGCCGGGCGACACGTCGCCGACGACGGGCAGGCTCACCGGGACCGCGGCAGTCGCGGCGTCGAGGTCGGCGGTGCGGACGGCGTAGCCGTCGACGGCGGCGAGGTCGAACGCCGGCAGCTGGCCGGTCGACGTGACCGTCTCGGCGAGCAGGCACCCGTGCGCATCGAGCAGCCGCAGCTCGATGGCGCCCAGCGGCGTGACGGCACCGAGGACGTGCCGTACGTACTCCTCGACCGACTTCATCGCAACCCCACGACGCTGCTCGCTGCGCTCGCGCCGCCGCGGGGGCCCCGAACCACGATGCCTCTCACAGACTGTCGGTGCCGCGGATGAACTCACGTAACCAGGAAAGGAACTCCGGACCGAGGTCGGGCCGCTCGACCGCGAGCTGCACCACCGTGCGCAGGTAGTCGAGCCGGTCGCCCGTGTCGTAGCGGCGGCCGCGGAAGACGACACCGTGCACGGGCTCGTCGGCCAGCAGCGCCTGGATGCCGTCGGTGAGCTGGATCTCGCCGCCCGCGCCCTCCTTCGTCTCGGCGAGCGCGCCGAAGATGGCCGGGCTCAGCACGTACCGGCCGATCACGGCGTAGGAGCTGGGCGCCTCCTCGGGGGACGGCTTCTCGACCAGGCCGGTGATGCGCAGGATGTCGCCGGCCGCGCCCTCGACCGCTGCGCACCCGTAGAGGTGCACCTGCTCGCGGGGTACCTCCATCAGCGCGAGGACGCTGCCACCGGTCTCCGCCTGCACGTCGATCATGCGGTCGAGCAGGTGGTCGTCCGGATGGATCAGGTCGTCGCCGAGGAGCACGGCGAACGGGAGGTTGCCGACGTGCTGCCGCGCGCAGAGGACGGCATGTCCGAGGCCACGCGGGTCGCCCTGGCGGATGTAGTGGACGGTCGCCAGCTCGGCCACCTCGCGCACCATGGCCAGTCGGTCGGTGTCGCCCTTCGCCTCGAGGGTCGCCTCGAGCTCCCAGGCGTAGTCGAAGTGGTCCTCGAGCGAGCGCTTGTTGCGGCCGGTGACCAGCAGCAGGTCGGTCAGCCCGGCGCGCGCCGCCTCCTCCACGACGTACTGGATGGCCGGCTTGTCGACGACCGGCAGCATCTCCTTGGGCGAGGCCTTGGTGGCCGGCAGGAAGCGCGTGCCCAGCCCGGCCGCCGGGATGACGGCCTTGGTCAAGCGATCCATGCTCACGAGACTAGTGGTCGGAGAGGGCCGTGCTCTCCGGCTCGAAGGGCGGAACCGGCTGCGACGTCGACAGGACGTAGCGGTCGCGACCGCCGTTCTTGGCTTCGTAGAGCGCCGCGTCGGCCGCCGCGATGAGCGCGGCGCCGTCGTCGGCGTGCCGGGGGTAGATGGCGGCGCCGACGGACACGGTGATGGCCAGCGGCGTCTCGCCGCGGCCGCCGAACGGGCGCTGCCGGACGACCTCGCAGATGCGGGCCGCGGTCTTCTTCGCCCCGTCGACGTCGGTCTCGGGCAGGACGAGGACGAACTCCTCACCGCCGTAGCGGGCGAGCACGTCGACCTCGCGGATGGTCGCCTTCACGCGCGCGCTCAGCTCGATGAGCACCGAGTCGCCGCGCTGGTGCCCATGCTCGTCGTTGACCTTCTTGAAGTGGTCGAGGTCGAGGATGACGAGCGCGAGCGGACGGTGGAATCGGCCGGACCGCTCCAGCTCCTCGGTCAGCTTCATCTGGAAGTAGCGGTAGTTCCACAGCCCGGTCAAGCCGTCCGTGATGGACATCCGCTGCGCTTCCTGGTGAAGCAGCACGTTGTCGATCGCGGTGCTCGCCTGGTTCGCGAACGCCCGGATCGTCGACACGTCGTCCTCGCCGAAGACCGTGCCGTCCTGGCGGTCGTACAGGCTGAGCACGCCGATGATCCGCTCGTGGCTGCGCAGCGGGACGGCCACGAGGCTTCGCGCACTGGGCTCGTTGGGGCCGAGCTGCAGCTGGTCTGGGCCGTCGCCGACGCGCCCGTGCAACGGCTCGCCGGTGCGGGCGACGCGACCGGCCACGCCGCTGCCGACCTTCACGCGGACCGCGTTGCCGGACACCCGCCCGTCGAGCCCACGGCCGACCTTGAGGAACAGCTCGTTGCGGTTGCGCGCGAAGAGCATGAGGGAGCCGGCCTCGGCGCCGCTGGTGACCATCGCGGTCTCGAGCACCACGGCGAGCATCTTCTTGAGGTCGTGCGTGCTCGACAGGGTGTCGCCCAACCGGGTCAGGCTGCCGCTGAGCTCGTCGCGCGACTGGTGCAGCGCGTCGACGTACTGCCGCAGCTCGACGGTCATGGTGTTGAACGCCTCGCCCAGCCGGCCGATCTCGTCGTGCGAGCTGATGTCGATGTGCGTGTCGAGGTGACCCGCGGCGACGCGACGTGCGGCCCCGGCCAGCTGTTCCAGCGGCCGCGTGGTCACCCGCGCGACCCAGCGGCCGAGCAGCCCGGCCAGCAGCAGGCTGACGACGAGGACGGGGAGCAGGCTGCGGAGGATCTCGCCGCGACGCGTGGTGACCGTCTGGCGCGGCGCCGTCGCCACGATGTCGACGCCGTTGACCGTGGAGGTGAGCCGGGCGACGAAGACGTCGTCGCCGAGCCGGGAGCTGTCCTCGCCGCGGGACACGTCCGGCAGGCGCGCGACCAGGCCGCTGTCGTCGACGGTCGTCGCGATGACGTGGCCGACCGTCATCAGGGTGACCTCGCGGCCGCCGGTCTCGCGGACCTCACGGCGCAGCGTCTCGTCGTCGAGCCAGAACCCGGCCACCAGCCGCCCCACCAGCTCGCGCGACGTCGCGTTCACGAGGTCGCTCACCGCGTAGACGGTGTACGGACCGGCCTGCCGCGCGGGCTTGCGCGACGTGGCGGCGATCACCTCGTCGAGGGTCGGCGCGAGCTCCGCGTCGCGGAACTCAGGTGGCCGACGCTGGTAGTCCGCGAGCACCCCCCCGGTGGCGTCGGTCACGGCCATGAAGTCCGGGAACAGGTCGCTCTTGCTGCCGTAGTCCTCGAGGAAGACGGCGATCCGGTTGCGCTCGATCGGGGTGATCGGCGTGTCGAGGTGCAGCCGGTCCCGGACGACCGAGCCGCGGCCGAGCTCGATGACCGCCGTACGGGAACGCTGCTCGAGCTGGCTGAGCACGGCGTCCGCGTTCTCGGCCACGGACGGCAGCGGCGCGCGAACCTCGCGGTCGAGCTGGGTGCCGACGTTGCGGAGCACGACGAACAGCGAGATGGCCAGGGGGATGGCGACCATCACGACGAACGCGAGGAACAGGCGCAGCCGCAACGACATGGCGCTCCCTTCCCCCCGGGTCCTCATGTCGTGCGTCGACATGAACGGCCAACTGCTTGATCCTCGTCCAGTGTGACCCTGGCTGTCCCGGCAGCCATGCCATCCTGACCCCGTGCCACCCGCCGATGTCGCCGCCGAGAAGGCGCGGCGGCGTGCGCAGCTGCGCACCGTGCACGCTCGCGTCGGCCCCGGGGCCGCGGACGCCTGGGCGGCCGCGATCCGCGAGCGCGTACTGGACCTGCCCGAGCTCGCGACGAGCAGCACGGTCGCGGGCTACGCCGCGGCCGGTCACGAGCTGCCCACGGTGCCGTTGCTCGACGAGCTGCTCCGCCGCGGACATCGCCTGCTGCTGCCCGTGGTCCAGCCCGGCGGCGCACTGGCCTGGCGCGAGTACGCCGGGGCGCAGCACCTCACGATCGGCCGCTACGGCCTGCCCGAGCCCGACCAGAGCTGTCCGGCCGGCGAGATCTCCGAGGCCGCCCTCGTCCTCGTCCCCGCGCTGGGGTTCGACGAGAACGGCACCCGCCTCGGCCGCGGCGCCGGCTACTACGACCGGCTGCTGGCGCGCCTCCCGGCCGCCACGCTGACCGTCGGCCTCGCCGCCGACGCGGCGGTCCTCGCCGAGATTCCCGCGGAGCCGCACGACGTACCGGTGGACGTGGTCGTGACCCCGACCCGGACCCTGCGTATCATTAGCAGTCGACCCCTTTGAGTGCTAACCGCCTGGAGATCGCCCGTGCCCACGTACGAGTACCGCTGCACCAGCTGCGGCAAGGAGCTGGAGGCGGTGCAGCGGTTCACCGACGACGCGCTGACCGAGTGCCCGGCGTGCGGGGGGCAGCTGCGCAAGCTGTTCTCCGCCGTCGGAGTGGTGTTCAAAGGCTCCGGGTTCTACAAGACGGACAGCCGCAAGTCCGGCGGCAGCGCCAAGCCGGCCGAGAAGTCCGTGGCCGCCGAGAGCGGCGACAAGCCCGCGGCGGCGAAGTCGGACGGCGGCACCTCCGACTCCCCCGCCAAGAGCGGCACTCCCGCCACGTCCGACACCCCCGCGAAGACGGATGCCCCGAAGTCCACACCTGCACCGAGCAGCGCCGCCGGCTGAGCCGAGCCGGTTAGGGTCGTCCCGCTGTTCCATCTGCGCTGCTCCGCCCGCGCCGGACCAACATCCGCCACCGCAGCGCTGCCGCTGAAGCGTTCGCTGTCCGAGGGGGCGACGTGCTCGAGGCCGAGATCGGTGTCATCGGCGGCTCCGGCTTCTACTCGCTGCTCGAGGACGCGGCCGAGGTCGCGGTCAGCACGCCGTACGGCGAGGCGTCGGCACCGATCAGCGTCGGCACCCTCGGCGGCCGTTCGGTGGCCTTCCTGCCCCGGCACGGACGCGACCATGAGTTCCCGCCCCATCGCATCCCCTACCGCGCGAACCTCTGGGCCTTGCACTCCCTTGGCGTCCGCCAGGTCGTCGCGCCGTGCGCCGCGGGCTCGCTGCGCGGGGAGTGTGCTCCCGGCGACTTCGTCGTCGTCGACCAGCTGATCGACCGGACCTCGGGCCGCGCGCAGACCTTCTACGACCGCGGCGCGGTGCACGTCGCGTTCGCCGACCCCTACTGCCCGCACGGCCGCGCGGCGGCAGTCGCCGCGGCCGGGCAGGCGGGCATCACGGTGCACGACGGCGGCACGATGGTCGTCGTCGAAGGTCCGCGCTTCTCGACGCGCGCCGAGTCGCGCTGGTTCGCCGCTGCCGGCGGCGCCGTCCTCAACATGACCGGCTTTCCCGAAGCCCTACTCGCCCGCGAGCTCGCGGTCTGCTACACCGCGATCGCGCTGGTCACCGACTACGACGCCGGTCTGGACGACAGCGATCTGCCCGCCGTGACACAGGAGGAGGTGTTCCGCGTGTTCGCCGAGAACGTGGCCGCCGTGCGCAGCCTGCTCGAGGTGCTCGTCCCGGCGCTGCCCGCACAGCGGACCTGTCCGTGCGCGAGCGCGCTGGACGGGATCGACCTCCCGTGACGCCCCGGCGCAGCGACGCGCGCGAGGTGCTCCGCGCGCTGCGCGTCCACCGGCGCCTGCTCGCCGCCGCGTGCGCCGCGGGGGCCGTGGCGGCGGGGCTGGCCCAGGTCTCGCCCGCCGAGCCGGCCACGGTCACCGTCCTCGCCGCCGCCCGCGACCTGCGGTCGGGCAGCCGGCTCGCGCCGGAGGACGTCACGGAGCTGGCCCTGCCCGAGTACGCCGTGCCGGCCGGCAGCCTGCGTCCGGGCGCCCTGGTCTACGGGGCGATGCTGTCCGGCGCCGTGCGCAGCGGCGAGCCGCTCACCGACGCGCGGCTGCTCGGCCCCGGACTGCTCGCGATCGACGGCCCGGGTGACCTGCGCGCCGTGCCGGTGCGCATCGCGGACACCGGGACCGCCGCGCTGCTCCGGGTGGGCGACCGGGTCGACGTCCTGGCGGCGAGGACCTTCGACGAGGGCGGGACCTCCGGTCCCGCCGACGTGGTGGCCGCCGACGTACCGGTCCTCGCGGTGCGCGAGCCGCTGCCGGGCGACGGCACCCAGGGCGCGCTGCTCGTCGTCGGCGCGTCGCCGGAGGTCGCGCGCGCCCTGGCCGGCGCGGCGACGACGTCGCGGCTGTCGGTCGCGATTCGGCCGAGCCGATGACCTACACGCTGTGGGGGTGGGGCGGCCCGGCAGACGCCCCCGACACCGCCGGACTGGCGGCCGCCGGCCCGGTGTTCGCCGAGGTGCTCGGCTTCCCGGTGCAGGAGCCCGAGACGCCGGCCGCCCTCGTGGCGCTCCCAGAGCCGCGGGTCGGCGTACCGGACTCCCTCGCGGCGCTGTCCTCGGCCGATCCGCTCGACCGGGCGCGGCACGGCCTCGGCCGCAGCTACCGCGACGTGGTCCGCGGGATGCGCGGCAACGTCCCGAACCCGCCCGACCTCGTGCTCCGCCCGGCCGACGAGGCCGACGTCGCGGCCGTGCTCGAGTGGGCGACGACGGCCGGCGTCGCGGTGGTCCCGTTCGGCGGCGGCACCAGCGTCGTCGGCGGCGTGGAGCCCGACGTCGGCGACCGCTACCCGGGCGTCGTCTCCTTGGACCTGGGCCGGCTCGACCGGGTGCTCGAGGTCGATGCCACCTCGCGGGCCGCTCGCATCCAGGCCGGTGTTCTCGGGCCGGCACTGGAGGACCAGCTGCGGCCGCACGGACTCACCCTGCGCTTCTTCCCGCAGTCCTTCGAGCGCTCGAGCCTCGGCGGATGGGTGGCGACCCGCGCGGCCGGGCACTACGCGACCCGGCTCACCCACATCGACGACGTCGTCGAGTCGGTGCGCGCCGTGACCGGCGCGGGGGTCTGGCAGTCGCGACGGCTGCCCGGCTCCGGTGCCGGGCCGAGCCCCGACCGCATGCTGCTGGGCAGCGAAGGGACGCTCGGCGTCGTCACCGAGGCCTGGGTACGGCTGCAGTCGCGGCCGGAGCACCGCGCCGGCACGAGCGTGCTCTTCGCGGACTTCACGGCCGGCGCGGCGGCGTTGCGTCAGATCGTGCAGGCCGGCCTCCACCCCGCCGGCTGCCGGCTGATCGACGGCACCGAGGCCCGGCTCACCGGCACCAACGCGGGCGGCGAGGCGGTGCTCGTGCTCTCCTTCGAGTCGCCGCACCACCCGGTCGACGCGGAGCTGGCGCGCGCCGTGGCGATCTGCCGGTCCGTCGGTGGGAACGCGCTCCCCGCACGCACGGGGACCGCGACGTCCGGCCAGTGGCGTGACACCTTCCTGCGGGCTCCGTACCTGCGCGACCAGCTGGTCCTGCTCGGGGTGCTCAGCGAGACCTTCGAGACCGCCGTGACCTGGGACCGGTTCGACGAGCTCGTGGCCGCGGTGACCGAGGCGACGCGCGCAGCGGTGACCTCGGTCGCGGGCGCGGGTCAGGTGACCTGCCGCGTGACCCACGCCTACCCCGACGGCGCCGCGCCGTACTTCACCGTGCTGGCTCCGGCCCGCCGCGGCAGCGAGCTCGCCCAGTGGGCGGAGATCAAGGCGGCAGCCAGCGATGCGCTCGCGGCGGCCGGCGGCACGATCACCCACCATCACGCAGTCGGCCGGGACCACCGGCCGTGGTACGACGTGCAGCGCCCCGAGCCGTTCGCCGTCGCGCTGCGCGCCGCGAAGTCCGCACTCGACCCGGCGGGGATCCTCAACCCGGGGGTCCTGCTCGATCCGGCCCTCGGCGGCGACCGCCGGGTCATGCCGCGCTGGCCCGCGGGTTACTAGTCCGTTCGGTCCATCAAGACCTGGCTCCGCACATGCCGAGAACTCAGGGGACAGCACACCCAGCGACGAACCGAGGACGAGCCATCGTGGCCGAACCGCGCGACGACGACGCCACGATCCGCTTCGAGGCGCAGCGCGCCGGCCTCCGTCAGGACTTGCTCCCCACCTGGCAGGACGTGCGGCACCGCCGCGCCCAGCTCCTGGGCACGATGGCCTTCGTCCTCTGCGGCGCCGCGGCCGCTCTCGTCCTGCTGTCGAGCCCCGGCGCGGCCGACGCTGCTGTCGCGCAGACGCACTCGCGCATCGCGGTCCTCCTGCTCGTCGTCGGCTTCGTCGCCTACGCCGTGGAGAAGGAGCTGCACCTGCGACGCCTGTCCCGGCTGGTCAAGGTCGAGCGCGAGCGCAACCTGATCCTGACCCGGCAGCTCTACGACTACGCGTCCGTGCTCGAGGCGGCGCGCGCCCTCAACTCGGTGCTGTCCCTGCGCGACGTGGTCGACCAGCTGCTCAACGGCGCGTTGCTGATGGTCGGCGGGGCCGGCGGCGCGGTGCACCTGCTCGAGGACGGCGACGTCCTGACGCTGGCCCACTCCATGGGAGCCCAGGCCGATCCGCAGGGCTCCCTCCGCGGCGCCAAGGGCTTGGCCGGCCGCGCCGCCGCCACGCGCCAGGCGCAGCTGGTCCAGCTGCTCGCCAGGGACGGCGTCAGCCCCAACGGGCGCGCGATCAGCGCCCCGCTGGTGGACGGGGACGAGCTGGTCGGCGTACTGACCGTCGTCTCCGGCACCGAGCACGACCTCGGCCAGCGCGAGCTGAACGCGGTGCGCCTGCTCGCCGAGCAGGCGGCGCCCGGCCTGCGCGCCGCACGTCGTTACGAGCTCCAGCGCCGCCGGGTCACCCAGCTGTTCCAGCTGCTCGAGCAGGCCCCCGAGCGGCTGCCGTCCGGCGCACACGACCTGCGCACGCCGCTCCAGTCGATCATCAGCTGCTCGCGCATGGCACGGGACGGGCGCATGCCCGCCGACGAGCGCGCCGAGCTGCTGACCGTGATGGGCAACCAGTCGCACCGGTTGTCGACGATGATCGAGGACCTGCTCGGTGTCGATGACCGGAGCGGCACCCGGCCGGTCAACATGACGGCGGTGGTCACGGAGATCGCCGAGCGGCAGCGCCTCGCCGGCCAGCCGATCCAGATCCACACGGCGCAGGCGTGCTACGCCGTCGCGGACCCGAACGCCCTCGCCCGCGCGATCGCGCATCTCGTCGACAACGCGTACCGCTACGGGCGCCCGCCGGTCCAGGTCGGCATCCGCCACCACGCCGAGTCGGTGCTGGTCTCGGTCTGGGACCACGGCACCGGCATCCCGGTCGAGGACCGCGAGCTCGTCTTCGAGCGCGGCACGCGGCTCGACGACGAGGCCCCCACGCTCGGCCTGGGCCTGGCTATCGTGCGGGACCTGGTCGAGGGCTGCGGCGGCCGCGTGTGGGCCGACGCCGCACCCGACGGCGGTGCCGCCGTGCACATGTCCCTGCCGACCGCCGCGAGCGAGGCCGCGTTCGTCCGCTAGGGCGCTCCTAGTAGTCGGTGAAGAGCAGGTGGTTGTTCGGCGTGCTGCCGCCGAACAGCCCGCCACCGCCGGCGTTGGTCACCTTGCCCTTGGTCGCCTTCGCGAACACGGCATCACGCACCGCCTTCGGCGTGGCCGACGGAGCCCCCTGCAGGTGCAGCGCCGCGACGCCGGCGACGTGGGGCGAGGCCATCGAGGTGCCGCTGATGGTGCCGATCGCGCTGTCGTGGTCCATCCAGTCGCTGGTGATGCCCACCCCGGGCGCGAAGAGGTCGACGCAGGACCCGAAGTTGGAGAACGACGCCTTCCGGTCGTTGTTGTCCGTGGCGCCCACGGTGATCGCCTCGGCCACGCGCGCGGGCGAGACGTTGCAGGCGTCCTCCGCGAAGCCGAGGAAGTTGCCGTTGCCGGCCGCCAGTGCGTAGCTGATGCCGTCGGCGATGGAGTTGCGGACGGCGCTGTCCAGGGCGGAGGACGCACTGCCGCCGAGGCTCATGTTGGCCACCGCCGGCTGGCCGGCCTGGTGGTGCGCGGTCACCCAGTCGACGCCGGCGATGATGCCGGACGTCGCGCCGCTGCCGTCGCAGTCCAGGACCCGGACGGCGACGAGGTTGACCGCCTTCGCGACGCCGTACGCCGTGCCACCGACAGTGCCGGCGACGTGCGTGCCGTGCCCGTTGCAGTCAGCCGCGCTCCCGCCCGGAGTCACCGTGTCCGTGCCCACCCGCGCGCGTCCGCCGAAGTCGCCGTGCGACACGCGGATGCCGGTGTCGATGACGTACGCCGTCACGCCGGCGCCGGTCCTGGTGTACGAGAAGGTGCCGGAGACCGGCAGGTTGCGCTGGTCGACGCGGTCCAGACCCCACGTCGCGCCGGTCTGCGTGGCGCTCGCGTGCATCACCCCGTCCGGCTCGACGTACGCGACGTCGGCGCTGTCGAGAACGGCGGCCAGCGCGGCCTGCGGCAGGCTGGCGGCGTAGCCGCGCAGGGCCGTGGAGTAGACCTGGGACACGAGCCCGCCCAGACCGGCGACGCGCGCTGCGGCCTGCTCGGGGGTGACGGAGGCGCCGTCACGCAGCACCACGATGTATCGGCCGAGCGAGACGGATGTGGTGCTGCGGGCACCGGCAGGAACGACGGCGAGAGCGAGGAGTGCGGGGGCGAGGGCCAGGGCGACGCGGACGCGCACGAAGGACTCCTATCGCGACCCCCCGCGAGGTGTGCCATGCACAACGAACCGGCACGCCGTTCGTTCCGTCGGATCGCGGTAGTACTTCGACTACTTTGCGTGACTCTGTCCCGGCCGTCAGTCGCGGTCGTGATGCGGCGGGCGCTCGGCCGTCAGCCGCTCGTCGTCGTCCAGCTCGGGTGGCTCGCCCCAGCCCTCGTCCGTGTCGTCAGGGGCGGGCGGCATCGTCGGCTCGGTCACGCGCGTCCGCCGCTCAGTCGAGGTCGCCGTGCTCGATGCGGTGCAGCCGCCGGTCGCGCACGAGCGAGTCGTTCGCCAGCTCGACGCCCTCGGGGTCCTGGACGAGCGCCGCGAAGATGCCGACCAGGTCGCGCTGCGACACGACCCCGACCAGGCTGCCGTCCTCGGCGATCACCGGCAGGTGGCGGATCCAGCGCGACGCCATGTGCCGCGCCGCCTCGTGCAGCGACGTCATCTCGCCGACGGTCAGCAGGTCCGTGGTCATGATGTCGCTGACCGTCGTCCGGTCCATGTCGCGACCCTGCGCGACGGCCTTCATCACGTCCCGCTCGGTGATGATGCCCACCAGCGCGCCTTGTTCGAGGACCAGCAGGGAACCGGTCTGCTGGCGCCACATCGTCTCCGCAGCCGATCGCAGGCTGTCCGCAGGCGAGTCGCTGACGCTCGCCTGGGTCATGATCTCGGCGACGTGCACGCTGCCTCCTGCCCCGGTCGGTCGGCTGAGGCAGTGGAGCGTATCCCGGCCGCGAGGACCGGTCGGCGCGAGGGCGGCGTAGCCTTGAACTCCGAAGGTCTGGAGCAACGATGGCGCGTCCCGACGTACCCGCACCGCGGTCTCCGGGGGCTGGCCTTCCGACCGCCCGGAGCCGCATCCGCGCGTCCGCGCTGGAGCTGTTCGCGGCCCACGGTGTCGATCGCACGACCGTCCGGGCCATCGCCGCGCACGCCGCCGTCTCCCCCGCGCTCGTCCTCCACCACTACGGCAGCAAGCAGGCCTTGCGGCGCGAGGTCGACGCCGCGGTCGCGCAGCGCTTCGCCGACGCGATCACCGCGGCCGACGACGCGCGTGGGGCCGATCCGCTCGACCGGATCACCAGGTCCATGGCCGCGGTGCTGGCCGACCCGGCGGTGCGCGCCTACCTCCGGCGCGAGCTCTGCGACGGCGCCGCCGCCGGCCAGCAGCTCTTCGACCGGCTCTACGGGCTCGTGCACGCGGAGCTGGCGGAGCTGGAGAACGCGGGCGTCGTACGCCGGGGGACGGACCCGCACCACCGCACCTGCCATGTCCTCTACCTCGTCCTCGGGCCGTTGGCCTTCGCGCCGCTGCTGGCCAAGCACCACCCGGAGATGGACGAGAGCGAGGCCGCGGTCGCGGCGCGCGGCGCCGCCACGCTGGACCTGCTGCGCAACGGCCTGTTCGAGACCGGCCAGCTCAGCGAAGAGTCAGGACGCGGTCCAGCCCGCTGACCCGCAGCAGCCGCCAGAGGCGCGGGGGCACCTCGGTGATCACGAGCCGCCTGCCGTCGGCGGCCAGCCGCCGGTGCCCCGTGACCAACGACTGCAACCCGGACGAGTCGATGAAGCTGACCTCGGCCAGGGAGAGCCGGATCTCACCCTCGCCCTGGAGGTCGAGCAGGTCGAACGCGTCGTCGAGGAACGGCGCGGTGGCCAGGTCGATCTCGCCGCGCACGGCGAGCTGCGCGACACCGTCGTCACGGCCGAGGCGCAGGCCGAACTCGGGCTGAACCAGGTCGGTGGGCACGGGCCCATCGTCACATTCCGGATGTCGCGGGCACAGGTCACACCTGGGTCACCACCCAGCCAGCACTTCGCTCCTGTGCCACCCTGACCGCTGCGCCCCCGTAGCTCAGGGGATAGAGCACCCGCCTCCTAAGTGGGTGGCCGCAGGTTCAAATCCTGCCGGGGGCACTGCGACACTCCCGGCGCGGGCACCCCAACCCGCGCCTCCTCCGCGAAGCGGGGCCCCAACCCCGCCGCGGCCGTCCGTCCGTGGCTGACCCGACTGCCGTCGTCCGTCCGTCCGTGGCTGACAGGACTGTCAGCGAACCTCGTCGAAACTCAGGTGAGCCGGGCAGCCTGCCCGCGTGGGGGTGGCCGATGCGGCGCAGGGCTCTGGTCGGTGCGCTGACCTGCGCCGCCGCGCTCGCGGTCGTCGTACCGGCCGGCGCGGCGCCGGCGTGCCCGCAGCCGGACTGGCCGACCTACGGCCGCAGTGCGGCGCACACGTTCGCCGTCCCGGACGGCTGCTCACCGATCGGCACCGACTCGGTGCCCACCCTGGTGCCCGCCTGGCACTTCCGCGCGCCCGACTCGATCTCTGCGCAGCCGGTGGTCGCCGGCGGGACGCTCTACGTCGGCTCGTGGGACGGCACCTTCTACGCACTCGACGCCGCGACCGGCGCGGTGCGCTGGACGTACGTCATCGACGACACCCACGAGGTCGCGTTCGGCCGGATCGTCTCGACGGCGACTGTCGTCGACGTGCCGGACGCCCGCGGCCGCCCGGTCCGGCTGGTCGTCTTCGGCGGCGGCGCGACGGTCTACGTCCTCGACGCCGCGACCGGTCGCAAGCTGGCCAGCCGCGACCTCGACCCGCGGACGCCCGCCCTGCGCGCGGCGATGACCAAGGCGGGCAACGAGCCGCAGGTCGAGATCGAGTCGTCGCCGGCAGTCGTCGCGCTCCCCCGGACCTCACCGCGCGAACGCCGGGTCATCGTCGGCATGGACGTGCACAACAACGACCAGATCGGCCGGACCGGTGTCGTCGCCCTCCGGCTGTTCGCGGCCGGCGCGACGTGGCGGCTCGACCCGGTGTGGAAGTTCGACCCGGAGACGTCGCGCACGTACCCGGGCGCCGCGGGCCTCACCGAGGGTTCCGGCCGCGGCTTCGGGTGCGGCGGCGTGTGGTCCTCCCCCGCCGTCGACCCGGCGGCCGACCTCGTCGTCTTCGGCTCCGCGAGCTGTTCCCACCCGGAGGACGCGCGCAAGGCCGGCGAGAACTACGCCGAGGCGATGTGGGGCGTGCGGGCCAGCACCGGCAAGCTGGTGTGGCGCTACCGGCCCGCGGACGAGCGGTCCGGCGAGGACCAGGTGGCCGACGCGCATCTCGACGACGACTTCGGCGCGTCGGCGGCGCTGTTTCGCCTCCAGTCCGGCCAGCGGGTCGCGGGCGAGGGACGCAAGAGCGCGGGCTACTACGTCCGCGACGCGGCGACCGGTCGCGTCGTCTCGCACGCCGACGCCGGCTCGCCCGGCCATCTCCAGGAGGACTTCTCCCTGGGCGGCTTCCTCGGTACGCCGGCCGTCCAGCTCGATCCGGCCGGCCGCGCCCTGCGCGTGATCGGCGGCACCGCCATCCCTACCGTCCTGCCCAACGAGATCTCCGCAGGCCAGGTGGACCGCGCCACCTGGGCGGTGCGCGCGATCGACCCGGCGACCGGTGAGATCGAGTGGACCTACCGGCTGGCCGGGCCGACCTACGGCTCGACCAGCGTCGTGGGCGGCGTCGCGTTCGTGCCGGACACCGTCGGCTCGGCGCTGCTCGCGCTCGACGCCGAGACCGGCCTGCCGCTGTGGGCCGGCGCGGTGCCCGGCCCCCCGTCGTCGACGGCGGTCGTGGTGGGCGACACCGTGTTCCTCGGGCTGGGCACCCGGCAGACCGACGGCGAGTTCAAGGCGTTCGGGAGCCAGCTCCAGGAGGCACTCAGCGTCCTCGGTCCACATCCGCTCTCGCCGCTGTCCGGGGTCATCGCGTTCCGGCTGGCCGGGTAAGCGGACTGCAGCCCTGCCGTGCTCCAGGGCCCGGTGTCGCGGGCCGATACCATCCACGGGGCAGACACCTGGGGGAGGACCGCTCACGTGAGCAGCCGTAGGAGCGTCGGGCGCCTCTCTCGCGCCGCGACCGGGTCGCTGGCGACGCTCGCGCTGCTGGTGTCGATGGCCGGTCCGGCCGCCGCCGACGTCACGCCGCCCGCCGCGGTGGGCGTGCTCACCGCGCAGCCCGGCGACGACCTCGTCGTACTCCGCTGGGTGAACCCGCTCGACAGCGACTTCGCCGGCGTCGTCGTCCGTCAGTCGCTCGGCGACAACGCCCCTGACGAGCCGGACGACGGCTCCCTGGTCTACTCGGGCACCGGGAGCTCCGTCGTCGTCGACGGGCTGCACAACGGCGCGAAGTACAGCTGGTCGGTGTTCTCGCGCGACGCGGTGCCGAACTTCAGCCAGCCCGTGTCCGTCACGGCCATCCCTCTGCTACCCGCCCCGACGACCCTGGTCATCTCGCGCACCGCTGCGGCGGTCACGTACGGGCAGTCGTTCACGTTGAGGGGCTGGCTCCTGCGCTCGGAGGACCGCGCGGGCGTGAAGGGCGAGAAGGTCGAGGTCTTCTACCGCACCAAGGGCACGCTCCCGTGGCGCGGGCTCAAGGCGCTGACCAGCGGCGACGGCGGCTTCGTCAGCCTGGCCATCAAGCCGACCGTCAACACCGAGTACCAGCTGCGGCACCCGCTGACGCCGTTCTACGGCGGCAGCACGAGCTCGACGACCGACATCGGCGTCCGGCCGAGCCTCACCGCGCGGCTGTCCCCCGTCGCGATCGAACGCGGCAAGTCGGCGGTCATCTCGGTCGCCGTCGCGCCCGGACACCCCGGCCAGGCGGTCGAGCTGCAGCAGCTGGTCGACAACGCGTGGCAGACCGCGCAGAGCCGCAACCTGGCCAGCAACAGCGCGACCAGCTTCACCGTCGCGCCGACGGTGCTCGGCGGGTACTCCTACCGTGTGGTCCGCGCGGCGGACGCGGACCACCTGTCCGGGACGAGCGGCCTGCTCCGGCTCTCGGTCACCCGTCGCACCCTGAGCCAGGGCATGACCGGCGCGGACGTCGCCGAGGTGCAGCGCCGGCTCACCGCGCTGCGGTACGACCCGGCGACGACGAGCGGCACCTTCAACTACGACACCCGGCACGCCGTCCTCGCCTTCCAGAAGGTCAACGGGATGACCCGCGACGGCGTCGTGACGCCCGCGGTGTGGGACCGGCTGCTGGCCGCACCGGCCGCCTTCCGGCTTCGCTACAACCACGGCGCGGGTCGGTGGGTTGAGATCGACCTCACCCGGCAGGTGCTGGTGCTCGCGGAGAAGGGCGCGGTCCGGCGCATCCTCGACGTGTCCAGCGGCAACAACCAGCTGTACACGGTCGACGGGCAGACCTCACGGGCGGTGACGCCGCGCGGCAACTTCTCCGTCCTGCGCAAGATCAACGGCGTCCGCGTGAGCCGGCTGGGCGAGCTCTACCGCCCGGCGTACTTCGTCGGCGGGTACGCAGTCCACGGCAGCAGCTCGGTCCCGTCGTACCCGGCGAGCCACGGCTGTGTGCGCATCACGAACCCCGCGATGGACCGCCTCTACGACCTGCTGGTCCGCGGCACCCCCGTGCACGTCTACGACTGAGCTCGGTCAGCCGCCGTCGGCGACCCCGGAGGAGCCGGTCTCGACCGGCGCCTTCGCCGTCTTGGCCGCGGCAGCCCGGACGATCACGACCGGCGTGCCGACCGGGATGATCTCGTAGAGCGCCTCGACCTCGCGCATGTGCATCCGGATGCAGCCGTGACTGACGCTGTAGCCGATCGACCTGGACGCCGGCGTGCCGTGGATGCGGATGCCGTCCGCGGAGAGGTTGAGAGCGCGCGTGCCGAGCGGGTTGTTCGGCCCGGGGGGGATGAACGCAGGCTCGTTGCGCGCCCACGGCGAGCCGGGGTTGTACCAGGTGGGCCGGTAGCGCTTGAGCGTCACCTCGAAGGTGCCGGTCGGCGTCGGGTAGCGGCGGGAACCGGTGGCCACACCGTAGGTCCGGGTGATGACGCCGTTCTGGTAGACGTAGAGCTTGTTCTCCCCGGTGCGGACGAGGATCGCGGTCGCGTACTTCTGCGGCGCGACCGCCGGCGCGACCGGCGTCAGCCGCAGCTCGTGCGCCGTGTCGCTGCTCAGGTCTCGCAGCTTCGCCCGCGCGTGGGCCCGGTCGAGGCGTGCGCCGGTCACGCCTTTCGTGAACCGCAGGAACCCGTCGACGACCGTCACCCCCGGATCCCGCACCGGGATCTCCACGGTCTTGGCGACGCGGTTCAGGAAACGCTCGACAGCGGCCGGGTCGGGCTCGCCGATGCTCACACTGGCGTCCGGTCCGGCCGCGACGTCGCCGAACATGCGCTGCCAGGCGCGTCCGAACCACGAGCCGTCGCGCGCCAGGGCGATGGCCTCCGCGACCGCCGCCTCGGTGCGATCCGCGACGCCGAGCTCGCGCATCGAGGTGAAGAACCGGTGGCCGCCGACGCTGACGGTCACGGGGCGGTCGAGCCGGTCGGCGAGCGCCTCCCGGACGCGCGCGACGGCCGTGGCCTCGTCGAGGCCGGAGACGTCCACGGTCTCTACGACGGAGCCGCGCGGCAGCACCCCGTGTCCCGCGCGGTCCCGCCGGTACGCCGCGAAGCCGACGCCGGTCGGCGCGGCGACTACCGCCACACTGACGGCGATGCCGACGGCGATACGCGTCGGCCGGGCGATCTGCGGCACGTGGTACTCCTCGGGGAAGATCGTGCAGGGACGGTACCCCCGGAGTGAGGGGTTCAGTCCAGGGCGGTGACGAAGACCGAGCCGGTCGGGCTGCCTAGAGGGCGTCGACGCCCGACGTCAGCACCGGCGCGGCCGGCAGCGTGAAGGCGAACGTCGAGCCCTGCCCCAGCTGGCCCTCCACCCAGATGCGTCCGCCCATGGCCTCGACCAGTCGCTTGGCGATGTGCAGGCCGAGTCCGGTCCCGCCCTGTTCGCGGGTCAGATGGTGGCCGAGCCGGCGGAAGCGCTCGAAGACGACGTCGCGCTGGTCCTCGGGGATGCCGGGACCGTGGTCGAGGACCCGGACGACGACCTCGTCGCCGTCGCGCTCGACGCTGATGTGGATGGGCGTGCCGGCCGCCGAGTACTTGTCGGCGTTGGACAGCAGGTTCGCCACGATCTGCTCGAGCCGACCCGGGTCCGCGAGCGCGAGGCCGGTCAGCCCGGCGCGGGCCACGGACACGTCGCGCGCGCCGTTCTGCAGGCCGAAGTCCGAGACCGTCTTCTCGATGACGTCGTCGACGACGACCGGACGCGTGTCGACGCTGAAGCCACCGGTGTCGAGGGCCGAGGAGCTGAGCAGGTCCTCGATCAGGCGCTGCAGGCGGGCAGTCTGCCGGAGCATGCGCGTGTGGTGGTGATGCAGCTCCTCCTCGGTCGGGTGGTAGTCCTCGCGCAGCAGCGTCGTCACGAAGCCCTTCAGCGACGTCAGCGGCGTCCGCAGCTCGTGCGAGACCGTGGCCAGGAAGTCCTGCTTGGCGACCTCCGCCTCGTGCAGCGCGGTGATGTCACGCGCCACGATCACGGTCGAGTCGTACTCTCCGTTCGCGTTGCGCACGGCGGACATCGACAGGTGCAGCCAGTGCTGGCCCAGCTCCGGCGGCCGTACGCCGACCGACGCGTCCGCCTGGTCGGCGTCGGCCATGCGGCGCGCGAGCCAGCCGACGTCGACGTGCCGCCCGTCGAGGTCGACCGCCTGCGCGCCGAGCGAGAACGGCCGGCCGAGAGCCTCCTCGGTCGTCCGGCCGGTCATCGTCACCATGGCCGGGTTCCACGACATGACCCGGCCGAGCGCGTCCACGGCGCAGATGCCGTCGGAGGAGTTGTCGACGATGCGCGAGAGCTTGGTGCGCTCCTCGTTGACCGCCTCGAACAGCCGTGCGTTGCTCACCGCGGCGGACACCTGGTTGGCGAACGTGCTGAACACGAGGACGTCGCGCGGGCTGATGCTGACGACGCCCTGGAAACCGACGCGCAGCATGCCGAGACACGCGCTGCCGGTCGTCAGCGGCGCCACCGCGACCATCGCGAGACCGAGCTGCTCGAGCTCCGCGCGCTGGCGGTGCGTGGCCGTGGCCAGGCCGATGTGGAAGGGCTCGCGCTCGCCGTAGGCGCGGGGCCACACGCCGCCGGCGACGTCGAGGGCGAGCGCGTCGAAGCGCTCCAGCCGCTGCTCGCCGCGCCGGCGTACGACGGAGGCGCGTGTGCCCGGCTCGCCGTCACAGAGGATCAGCTCGACGAACTCGGCCTTGAACAGTGCGCAGGCGCGTTCGAGCACCACAGCGACGAGGTCGCGCTGGTCGAGGTGCGTGAGGTCGCGCGACGCGCCCTGCAGCTGCTGCCACGTGTCGCGCTCCTGCACGGTCCGCAGGTAGGCGCGGTAGATGAGGTAGAGCAGCCCGAAGAAGACCGGGAAGGCCGCGAGGGTGGCCGGGTTCCAGCCGGCGATGATGACGACGACGACGCTGGCCGCGGAGTTGCCGGCCAGCACCAGCACCTTGAGGACGAAGCCCTCGCGGTAGACCGGGCCGAAGGGCAGGCCCTGCGAGAACGCGATGGCGGCCGAGATCGTCCCGCTGTTCCACACGAAGAAGGCGAGGATCGCGGCCGTCATCGCCAGCCAGGTCAGCGGCTGCCCCAGGTGCTCGTTGGGTGCGGGCCCGGCGATGGCCCGGAACACCAGGTAGGAGATCAGCGTCCCCACCGTGAACGAGAACGCGTTGAAGGCCATCTTCAGCAGGTTGCGGCGGTTCGGCACATGCGCCAGCGCGACGCAGAACGGCGCGAGCAGCCAGGGCCACGGCGCCGGCAGCAGGACGAGGCCCAGGACGACCGAGAACTCGGCCCACGTGTACGAGTAGTGGTCATGGCCGAAGCGGATGTTCACCAGCGTGATGTCGCCGATGACGAACGCGCCCGCGGCGAGCACGAGGCGCCACAGCGCGGGCGGTTGGCGCAGCGCGTCCGACCAGATCAGCGCCGAAGCCATCGTCGCCACACCCAGCACGACCATGACCCAGACGAGGGCGCGCAGGCGCGGGGTGGGCCGCGGGGACCGCGGCCGGGCGTCCGGCTGGGTGGCGCCCTCGGGGACGCGGGCGTCGATGAAGGCCGTCACGACCGGTGGACCTCTCTGGGCAGGTCGTCGATCTTGGTAGCGGAGGGTCAACCCGTGACTACAGAGAGTAGCGGGTTCCTGCCCTACCCGAACAGGGAGGCGTTGTCCTCACCGGGTACGAAGGAGCCGGCCGGCGGCTTGTCCCCCCAGAACACGGTCCCGAACGCGTCGCCTTCGTCCGTGATCGCGCTGTGCCAGGCCGTGCCGTGCCAGGCGGTCCCGTGCCAGGCGGTCCCGTGCCAGGCGGTCCCGTGCCAGGCGGTCCCGGACCACGCCGTGCCGGTCCAGGCGGTGCCGGTCCAGGCCGTGCCGTACCACGCCGTGCCGTTCCACGTGCCGCCGGTCCAGGCGGTGCCGGTCCAGGCGGTGCC
>CAZYXZ010000046.1:0-24898 GCA_964651395.1 uncultured Frankiaceae bacterium | reverse complement strand
CGGCGTGACCGGCGCCGCCGGTCCGGACGCGGCGGGACAGCTCGCGACCGGCGTGCCCTCGACCGCGTGGCGCGCGCCGCGGGCGTCCAGGAGCAGGGGCAGCAGCGGCTCGGCCCGCTGGCCGAGTGGGACCCGGGCTCCGCTCCCCCGCGGCTCGGACGTGGCACCGAGCAGGGCCAGCGTCTCCGCCTCAGCGGTGGCCTGCTCGGCGGTCAGGTCGTAGGCGCAGGGTGGCGGGTCGGCGACCTGCTCCGGCGTGGGCTCGGTGTTGTCGGCGCCGCCGAAGTAGACCGGTGCCGACTGCCGGGCGCCCTCGGCCGTCTTGCGCTCCGCGGCGCCGTCGGCCAAGGCGCGCAGCGCAGGACCGTTGCCGGCCACGTAGTCCAGGGTGCAGCCGACGACCAGGTGGTGACTGGCGACGCGGCGCAGGTTCACCTCGGCCGGGAAGATCAGCTCGGTCGGGCTCTGCGTCACGTCCATGTCGACGCGGGTCTCGATCAGGATCCCGACGGCATGCCGCAGGCCCATGGCGTTGCGCATGATGCCCTCGTCCTGGTCGCCGGCCGTCTGCGCCACGTCGGTGTCGCCGACCGCCTGCATCCCGTACTCGTCGGCGGTGTAGCCGCCTTCCTCGGCGCACGGCTTCACCGTCTCGAGGGAGAAGCCCAGTCCTTCGTCGTGGACCAGCTTGTCCACGTTGAGGTTGCGCGGCCACAGGTAGAGGACGTCGTCGTCGTAGAGCACCGGCTGGGAAGGCCCGTACTCGTGCAGGTCCATGACCAGGTCCGGCTGCCAGTCCCGGACGACCGCCGCGATGGCCCGCGCCTCGGCGGAGGTGAGGTTGAGGTGGTCGCGGTTGATGTCCGTGCCGTCGCTGTTCTCGCGGGCGTTCGCTGCCCGCCCGTCCGGGTTGGCGCTCGGGACGAAGAGCACCGTCGTCGACCGCAGCATCGCCAGCTGCGCAGCATCCGTGGTGAAGGCCAGGTCCCGCAGGGTCTGCAGGCAGGCCTCGCGGCCGGCCGGCTCGTTGCCGTGCTGCGAGCACGCGAAGAGGACGGTGGGTCGCCCGCGGGCCGCGGCTGCGTCCGTCGGTCCGGGCTCACCCACCTGCACGAGGTGCAGCGGGCGCCCCTGCGCGGTCTCCCCGATCACGTCGATCCGGGTCCGCGTCGAACCGGCGTCGACCGCCGCGAGGAACGCGAGCTCCTCGTCGTGCGTCGTCCAGTCGGCGCCCGCACGGGTCTCGAAGCCGGTCTGCGGCGGCGGGTCGGCACGCCCGGGCAGCGGGAGTACGCCGACCAACACGGCCAGCGCAGGTGCGAGCAGCAGACGTCTGGGCCGGCGCAGCGCGTTCACCCCCGTGGTCGCTCGTGTCCGGATGACCGGCAACGCTATCGGCTACGGTCGCGCCATGGGGCGAGCGCGCACCGGGACGCCGGCCGGGCGCAGGGCGGCGCGGCGCCTCTTCTGGCGTGTCGGCGTCGCCTTGGCCCTGGCCAATAGCGCCGGCGCGTGCGTCGTCTTCACCTACCTGGTCTTCATCTCGCCGACCTCGGACACCGCGCTCCAGGGCACCCGGGCCACGGTGGTCAACGCCCTGGTCTTCGCCGGCTACATGGTCTTCAGCATCGGGTCGGGCACCTACTGGATCGCCCGCCGCGGACGGTCGGTCTCGGCCTGGCTGATCGAGGGGCGACCGCCCACGCCCAAGGAGATCCGGACCACGCTGGCTCAACCGTTCCGCCTGGCCGGCTGGACGACTTTCTTCTGGCTGCTCGCCGCCGTCGTCTTCGGCGCCGTCAACGCCATGCTGGGCGCCCGCTGGATCTACGTGGGCAGGATCTTCAGCACGACACTGATGGCCGGCCTGACCGTCTTCGTCATCTGCTACCTGCTCATCGACATGCTGCTGCGTCCGACGTTCGCGATGGTCCTGCAGGGGTCGCCACCGCAGCGCGTTGCGAGCCTCGGGATCATGCCGAAGCTGTTGTTCTCCTGGATGCTCGGCTCGGCCATCCCGCTCGTCGGGGTCGGGCTCAGCCATGTCGGGCGCGACGCCGAGGAGAAGCAGAACCTCACGGCCCCTACCTGGTTCCTGGTCGGCGTCGGCCTCGTGTCCGGCCTGCTGGTGACCGTGATCGCGGCCCGCTCGTTCTCCCGCCCGCTGGCCCAGGTACGCCGGGGCCTTCGCCAGGTGCAGGCCGGCGACCTCGACGTGACCCTCGTCGTCGATGACGGCGGCGAGATCGGCCAGCTGCAGGCCGGCGTGAACTCCATGGCTGAGGGGCTGCGCGAGCGGCGCCTGCTGCACGACCTCTTCGGCCGGTACGTCGGCGAGGAGGTCGCCCGCGAAGCCGTCGCCCACGGGGTGGGTCTGGGTGGGCAGCGCCTCGCCGCCAGCGCCTTGTTCGTCGACGTGATCGGCTCGACGGCGCTGGCTCGGGAGCTCACGCCGGAGCAAGTCGTCGAGATACTCAACATCCTCTTCGACACGACGGTGAAGACCGTCACGAAGCACGGCGGATGGGTGAACAAGTTCGACGGCGACGGCGCTCTCGCCGTGTTCGGCCCACCCAGCGGGCTCACCGACCACGCGGCCGCGGCGCTGCACGCGGCACGTGACCTGCGCAGCGACCTGCGCGCGATGGCGAAGCGCTATCCCATGCTCGATGTCGGGATCGGGGTCTCCTCAGGTGACGTCGTCGCGGGCAACGTCGGCACCGAGCAGCGCTACGAGTACACGGTGATCGGCGACCCGGTCAACGAGGCCGCCCGCCTGACCGTCCTGGCCAAGCTCCGGCCCTCGCGCGTGCTGGCCAGCGGCGCCGCCGTCGAGGCCTCCGGGGACGAGGCGGAGCACTGGTCCGCCGTCGAGCGGGTCACGCTGCGCGGCCGGGACGCCGAGACGCAGACCTACGAGCCGGTGGACTGACCGGCCGCCGTCGCACGTGCGAGGAACGCGCTCGGCGTAGCCGTGCCCCGTACCTGCCCGGCGACCTGGTCGGACCACCACCGCCGGAACCGCGCCAGCTCAGCGTCGGCCGGCAGACAGAGCAGCCGGCCGGCGGCACACTCGGCGTCCATCTCGTCCAGCAGGTCGGTCCAGCTCTCGACGAAGTCGGCCACCGACTCGCGCGCCGGCACCGTGACGTCGACCGCGGACTCACCCCGCAACCGGGCGGCCTCGACCCGGTCGCCGGTCTCGGTCCGCGACGAAGCACCACGCATGCGCGCCCACTCGGCGGCCTCGAGCAGCCGGTGGTACACCGACCCGGCGCCCGCGTCGCCGTGCGCGAGCACGTAGATGGCTTCACGGAGGAGATCGCTCGTGTGCTGCTCGGACCGCAGGAACAGGTCCACGGGCACGGCCACCAAGCGGACGATCGAACCGGGGTCAGCGGTCATGCGCCCATTCTGCTCCTTGGGCGTCCCCGGCTTGCGGCACGATGCTTCCGTGCACGGCGAGAGTGGCGGAATGGCAGACGCGGCGGGTTTAGGACCCGTTGCCCTCGGGCGTGGGGGTTCGACTCCCCCCTCTCGCACCACACCGTTGAGGTGGGAGTTTCAGCCGTGGCTGAAACTCCCACCTCAACGGTCTTGGCTGCGTTCCGGGTCGGACCAGGCGTCCAGGTCGCGGGGTGCCAGCCGTCCTGAGTAGGCGATGAGCCAGACACAGAGCGCCACGGCGAAGATCGCGACGCAGATGACGAAGAACCACACCACCGGCAGGAGCGGCTGCCAGGTGACGGTGTTGCCGGCCCACCTCATGCGGACAGCGAAGCGCAGCCAAGCGGCGGACACATCACGTGTTGCCGAAACTCCATCGGATCTTCTCCGCGCCTACGCTCTCACCATGCTCGCGTTCGACTGCGTCGAGGGTGCCTGTACGAAGTATGACGGTGGCGTTTCGGACGGGGTGTTGACCCTGACTGCGGTCTTGTTCGTCGTCGGGGTGCTCACGGGAGTTGTCCTGCTGGCTGCCTGGCACCGGCGCCGCGAGTCGCCGCCTGGCGACTGAAGTGGATGCGGAGGTCGGTCAAAGGCACTCCGCAGACGCACCTGCGACGGCCTCAGCTGTCGAGACGTTTGAGCAGGGTGCGCATCGCACGGAGCTCGGCGTCGAGGGCCTTGCGGCCGGCCGCCGTCAGCTTGGCCCACGTCCGCGGCCGCCGCCCTTCGAAGCCCTTGGTCAGCTCGACCAGCCCAGCTTCCTCGAGCGACGTGAGATGGCGGCCGAGGTTGCCGTCCGTGAGGCCGAGCGTGCGCTTGAGGTAGCCGAAGTCGGCCCGGCCGGCCTCCTTGAGGATCACCAGAATGGCCAGCCGGGTTGGCTGATGGACCGCCTCGTCGAACTCGACCGTCGGGTGGTCGGTCGCGTCGCTCACTCCTCGTCACGCTCGCGCGTGTAGAGGATCAGACCGGCGACGGCCAGCAGTGCGCCGACCGCGACCGTGAAGTCGTACTGCCACACCCGGAACCAGCCGTTGCCGTCCTGCGGGCTGGGCACCAGGTAGATCCCGCCGGCCGTGATGATCGCCGCCGCGGCCAGGGTGAGCACGACGTCGCGGCCGGAGAACGAGATGAACAGCAGGGCCAGCCCGACGACCACCAGCGTGCCGCCCTGAAGGCGAGTGGGGTCCATCCGGTCCGCCCCCGCTGCGCCACCGTCGCGCCGGTGTACACCAAGCCGGCCGCCATGAGGTAGTCGCCCCGGCCGCTGCCGACACCGGCGCGGACCTCATTGAGCTTGGACAGTCCCCAGATGAGGACGAAGGCGAGCGTGGCGCCGTAGCGCCACTGCACCGGATCCGGCTGGAACCGGCTGACGCCGTAGGTGACGAGCAGTGCCCCGATGACGATGAGAGGGAACGTGCGCGCGTGCTGGGTCGCGCGGATCCGGGTGCGGAGTCCGCGGAGGTCCGCGGCCGGCTCAGTGGCGGTCATGTTGACTCTCCCATCGCGAGTACTCTGTCAGACAGAGTACTCGCACGAGCAGAGTCGTCAACCGATTCGACGAACCTCTGAAAGAAGATCTGCCAGGTCCTGGGCGAGGAGGCGGAAGGCGCGGCCGCGGTGGGAGATGGCGTCCTTCTCGGCGGGCGGCATCTCGGCGGTCGTGCGGGTCTCGCCGTCCGGCACGAAGATCGGGTCGTAGCCGAAGCCGCCGTCGCCGCGCGGCGCGTGCAGCAGCGTCCCGTCGACGCGACCCTCGGCCAGGCACTCCCCTACGTCCGGCACGACTGCCGCCGCAGCGCACGCGAAGTGCGCGCCCCGGAGCCCGTCGCCGGCATCGGCGAGCTGCTCGAGGACGAGCGCCAGGTTGGCCGCGTCGTCACTGGGCTCGCCCGCCCAGCGCGCGCTGCGCACACCCGGCGCTCCGCCGAGGAAGTCGACGCACAGCCCGGAGTCGTCGGCCACCGACGGCAGGCCGGTCGCCGCGGCCACGGCGTGCGCCTTCAGCAGCGCGTTGTCGGCGAACGTCGCGCCGGTCTCCTCGACCTCCGGTACGCCGGGCAGCTCGTCGAGCCCGACCAGCTCGATGTCGACACCGGGCACCTCGGCCAGGATCCTGCGCAGCTCCGCGACCTTCCCGGGGTTGCGCGTTGCCAGGACGACGCGGTGCGCGACCACGGACTCAGCCGGTGAAGGTGCCGGGCGCGTGACTGACGGCGAGCGGGGTGGCGAGCGCCGCCTCCTGCAGCTGGCGCAGCTCCTCGCAGCCGGCGGTCGCCAGGTCGAGCAGCCGGTCGAGCGTCGCGCGGTCGAAGGTGTGCCGCTCGGCCGTCCCCTGCACCTCGACGATGCCGCCGTCCCCGGTGATGACGACGTTCATGTCGACGTCCGCCGCGACGTCCTCCTCGTAGCCGAGGTCCAGCCGCGGCTCGCCCTCGAACACGCCGACGCTGACCGCGGCGACGGAGTTGACGATCGGGTCGCGCTTGGCCAGCCCCTTCGTCTGGGCCCAGGTCGCGGCGTCGCGCAGCGCGACGTACGCACCGGTGATGGCGGCGGTGCGGGTGCCGCCGTCGGCCTGCAGCACGTCGCAGTCCAGCTGGACGGTGTTCTCGCCGAGCGCGGACAGGTCGATGCACGCGCGCAGCGACCGGCCGATCAGCCGGGAGATCTCGTGGGTGCGCCCGCCGATCTTGCCGCGGACCGACTCGCGGTCCGACCGCGTGTTCGTGGAGCGGGGCAGCATCGCGTACTCGCTGGTCACCCAGCCGAGCCCCGACCCTTTCCGCCAGCGCGGTACGCCGGCCTCGACGGTCGCGGCACACAGCACCTTCGTGCGGCCGAACTCGACCAGCACCGAGCCCTCGGCGTGCGCCAGCCAGCCGCGGGTCAGCACCACGGACCGGAGCTCGTCCGGCCGACGGCCGTCAGGACGTGCCATGCCACCACCCTCGACTCGATCGGTGGGGCAGCCTATCTATCGGCCAGGTGCCGGACAGAGGTAGCCCAGGCGCCGGGCCAGGGCGGCGTCGTTGGCCGAGCGCGGGAAGTGGATCCGCGGCGTGTACGGGCCGGGGTGGCGGATCTCCCGGGTCGGGTTCTTCCCGGAGAACGTGATCACGTCGATGCCGCGCTGGTAGTCGATCGCGTAGAGCGTCGTCTTGTTCACCCACACCGCGCTGGACGTCGACCCGCCGAGCGGGAGGAAGTAGCCCTTCTCGGTGATCTGCCCGGTCTTCGACACGTCGAGGAAGCGCGTGCCGGCCTCGTACCAGGCCATGGCCACGAGCCCGCCGTCGCGGAACGTCGGGTGGGGGGTGAACCAGTGCGCGCAGAACTGCGAGTACGGCGACCGGCCCTCCGTGTAGAAGCCGTTGGGCACGCGGTGCTCGTCGACCAGGCGGAACTTGCCGGTCTTCTGCCAGTCCTTCGTGTCGAAGACCATGAACGCGCCGGAGGACTCCTCGTCGCAGGTGCCGCCGGTCTCGCCGCCGATCAGCAGGTAGCGGTCCGTGCCCCCGCGCGGCCAGTACGCCGCATGGATGTAACGGTTGTCGCCGAGGCGGCCCGTCGCAAGGAGCTTCGGGTGCAGCGGGTCCTTCCGCGCGTCGAGCAGCATGACCGGGTTGCTCGACGTCACGACCAGCCCGGGCGAGACCTCGGTGACGTCGTGGCTGTCGCGCGCCGGCTTGCCCTTGAGCCAGTTGCCCGCGATCCGCGGCGCCTCGAGATTGCGCAGGTCGACGATGTCGCCGGAGTTGAGCCAGGCGAATCGGCAATCCAGCACGCAAGTCACGGTGTGCGCGTCGGCGCCGTCCACGGTGGCCGTGATCGTGGGGCGGGCCGGGTCGCGCACGTCGATCACGTTGAGCTTGCCGAGCGGCCCTCCCGTGTCGGTCCAGGGCGCGCCGATCACCAGCACCCGGCCGTTGGTGTCGACGTCCTCCTCCGGGGCGTACGGCTGCTGCGGGACCGGTAAAAACCCCAGCGGGCGCGGCGCGCTCGGCACGCTGATGTCGTACGTCGTCAGCCCGCGGTCGTCGGTGACGTAGAGCGTCTTGCCGACGATCTTCCCGCCGGCGCTGTCGGCGTTCAGCGGGATGTTGGAGACCCAGCCGACGTTGTCGGTGGCGAAGTAGCCGGGGCCGATCGCCGGCGCCGCGACCACGCCGCCGGAGAGGCCGGTCAGGCCGGCCAGCGCGACCAGGCCGGCCGCGGACCGCGCGCGCCACCACAGGCGTCCCACCATGCCCACTTCCTTCGGCCCCAGGCGTGACCGCACCTGCCGGGCAGGATGTGGCCCGGCCCAGGGAGAAAGGGTCTCACCTGACCGGTTTGTCCCGAGGAGACCCGCCCATGCCGCTCCCCGCCCGCCGTCTCACCGGCGTGCTCCTGGCCATTCCGGTCGCGCTGGCCCTGACCGCTCAGGCCGCGCCGACCGCCCCCACGAAGGCCGAGACCCCGCTGTGGGCACGCACCGGGCCGGCCGTCCCGCGGCCGGAGGAGATGGGCGCCGACCGCCTCGAGCCGGGCGACGCGCAGCTGGCCAAGGTCGTCTATCCCCACGCGACCGTCCCGGCCGGCGCCTGGGAGCGGGCGTCGCAGCAGGCCAAGGCGATCACCGCTCGCACCCGCCAGGTCGCCCCGGCGGCCGCGGCGGCGTCCTGGGAGCTGGTCGGCCCGACGAACATCGGCGGCCGCGTCCTCGAGGTGGTCGTCGACACCACACGGAAGGACACCGCCTTCGCCCTCGCCGCCAGCGGCGGCGTCTGGGAGACCAACGACGCGGGCAAGACCTACCACGCGGTGTGGCCGGCGGAGAACACGCAGGCGATGGGCGCGATGGCCATCTCCAAGACCGGCGTCCTCTACGTCGGCACCGGCGAGGCCGGGCCGGGCGGCGGCAGCATCACCTACGCCGGCAACGGCGTCTACCGGTCCCGCGACCGCGGCAAGACCTGGCAGCGCATCGGCCTGACCGGTTCGGCCCGGATCGGCCGGATCGCGATCGACCCGGCCGACGAGCGGCGCATCTTCGTCGCCGCGACCGGCAACCTGTTCGTCCCGGGCGGCGAGCGCGGTCTCTACCTCTCCACGAACAGCGGTGACACCTGGACGCAGGTGCTGGCCGGCGACAACGACACGACCGGCGCCGCCGACATCGCGATCGACCCGTCGAACCCGCAGACCGTCTTCGTGACGATGTGGGACCACCTTCGCGAGCCGGACCGCCGCCGCTACAACGGCATCGGGTCGGGCGTCTACAAGTCCACCGACGGCGGCACGACCTGGGCCCGGATCGGCACGCCGTTCCTCGGCCCGCACCCCGGCATCGGCCGGATCGGCATCGCCGTCGCGCCGTCGGACCCGCAGCAGGTCTTCGCGGCTGTGTCCACCGAGTCCGGCGTCTTCCTCGGCTTCTTCGTCTCCACCGACGGCGGCACGACCTTCACGCCGCGCACGGGCGTCCCCCTCGTGCAGGGGGCGTACGTCTACGGCTGGTGGTTCGGCCGGGTGTACGTCGACCCGAAGGACCCCGCACACATCTTCGTGCCGGGCGTGAACCTGTCCGTCACCACCGACGGCGGCATGAACTGGGGCGGCGGGCCGAACGTCCACGCCGACCAGCACGGCATGTCGTGGGACCCCGCCGTCGAGGGCCGGGTCTATCTCGGCAACGACGGCGGCATGTACACCTCCCACGACAACGGCGAGAACTTCGAGCACGGCGAGTACATGCCGTGGAATCAGCCCTACAGCATCGACGTGGCCGAGGACGACACCCGGCGCATCGTCATGGGCTTCCAGGACAACGGCAGCAACCGCTCGTACCGGCAGGACGAGGACGGCGAGGTCGAGTCGCACGGCCCAGGTGAGTACAACGAGTACCTCGGCGGCGACGGCGAGGCCGCGCGGATCAGCCCGGACGACCACAAGGTCGTCTACGCGTGCTACCAGTACGGCGCCTGCTCGGTGTCCTACGACGGTGGCGACACGATGAACAGCTTCGAGAACTCCATCGTCGCGAGCCGGAAGAACTGGTTCACGCCGATCGAGTTCGACCCGGACGACGCCTCGATCGTCTACACCGGCGGCGAGTCGCTGTGGCGCTCCACCGACGACGGCGCCAACTGGGCGCCGATCAGCACGACACTCGACTTCTCCAACGGCCCGGGCCGCGAGACCAACCCCTTGTTCCGCAACTTCGGCACGATCACGACGATCTCCCCCACGAACAGCGACGACGGCGTGATCTGGGTCGGCACCGACGACGGCAACGTGTGGGTTTCGACGAACTGGGGCAGCTCCTTCACGAAGATCGTGAACCCCGCACTGCCGAAGGCCTGGGTCACGCGCGTCCAGGTCGACCCGGCGAACGTCGAGACCGCGTACGTCACCTTCTCCGGCTACCGCAGCGGTGAGGGAGGAGCGCACGTCTTCCGGACGACCGACACCGGCGCGACGTGGACCGACATCAGCACGAAGCTCCCGCAGGCGCCGGTCAACGACATCAACGTCATCCCGCTCGAAGGTGGGAAGTCGGTGCTCGCCGTGGCCACTGACGTCGGCGTCTTCCTGAGCAAGGACCTCGGGACCACGTGGCTGCGCCTCGGCGCAGACCTGCCCAACGCCCCGGTGACCGAGCTGCGCTGGCACGCGCCGAGCGGGGACCTGTACGCCGCGAGCTTCGGCCGGGGCGGGTACCGCGTCGACCTGGCGGCGGCCCTGGCCGGCGGCGGCGCGACGGTGGTCAAGCCGAAGCCGCCGGCGGCGCCGACCAGGCCGCGCGTCGTGCCGCCGAAGGCGCCGCTGGCTGCAACCGGCCTGCCGGTCGGCGTCACGGTGCTGGCCACGATGGCGGCGCTCACCGCCGTCGTGCTGCGGCGCCGCGCCTACAGCGCGTAGCTCTTCCCCGCCTCGGCCAGCTCGAGCGGGCCGGTGAACGCCTCGGCCGCCTGCTCCAGCGTCCGCGCGTGGTCGAGATAGCTCATCTGGTGCACGAGCACCAGCCGTTCCACCTCGGCGTCACGAGCGTGCTCCCCGGCCTCGCGCGCCCGCAGGTGCACGCCGGCCGGCACGTCCTGGCCGTCCAGCCAGGTCGCCTCGCAGAGGAAGAGGTCGGCGCCCGCCGCAACCTCCTTCACGTGCCGTGACGGGCCGGTGTCCGCGGAGTAGACGAGCGACTTGCCGTCGGCCTCGACCCGGATGGCGTAGCACTCGATCGGGTGCGCGGTGCGGGCCAGCGTGATGCGGAAGGGACCGATCTCCAGGTCCAGCGACTGCGCCTTGTGCCCGTGGCCGTGCCGCAGCGTGTGGAAGTCGTAGACCTGCTTGAGCCCGTCGCGCGGCGGCTTGTGAAAGATCTGGCACAGCCGGCTCTGCGTGCCGCTCGGCCCGTAGACCGGCAGCCGCGGCGGCTGGTGGGGATGGAAGCGGCGGGCGTACGAGTAGGCCGCGAGGTCGACGCAGTGGTCCGCGTGCAGGTGCGAGAGCAGGATCGCGTCCGGGCTGAGCAGCCCGGCCGCCGCCGTCAGCGCGCCGGTCGCGCCGTTGCCGAAGTCGAGGACGAGCGAGAAGCCCTCGTGGCGGACCAGGTAGGACGAGCAGCCGGAGTCGGGAGCGGGGAAGGTTCCCGCGCAGCCGAGCACCGTCAGCTCCACGCGGACTCCCTTGTCCCGACCCAGGACTAACCCAGGGCTGCGGCCTCCACCGTACCTATCTCCGGGCCGAGGAACCGGCGGCCGAGCAGACCGAAGGGGGTGGGATCGCCCGTGGCCAGGAAGCGGTGAGCCGGCGCGGGATGCCCCGGGTCCCGAAACTGGCCGCGTCGCGCGAGCTCGCGGTAGACGTCCTTGGCCGTCTCCTCGGCACTGGAGACGAGGGTCACGCCGTCACCCATGACCCACGAGATCACGCCCGTGAGCAGCGGATAGTGGGTGCATCCGAGGACGAGGGTGTCCACCCCCGCGTCGGCCAGCGGTGCGAGGTACTCCTCCGCGAGCGCGACCAGCTCGGGAGAGAACGTGTCGCCGCGCTCGACGTACTCCACGAAGCGCGCACACGGGGCACTGGTGACACGCACCTCCGCCGCCGCGGACGCGAAGGCCTCGTCGTAGGCGCCGCTGCCGATCGTCGCCGCCGTGCCGATCACCCCGACGTGACCGTTGCGCGTCGCGGCGACCGCGCGCCGTACCGCGGGAGCGATCACCTCGACGACGGGGACGTCGTAGCGGTCTCGCGCGTCGTGCAGGCAGGCCGCGGACGCCGAGTTGCACGCGATGACCAGCAGCTTCACGCCCTCGTCGACGAGGTGGTCCATGACGTCGACCGCGTGGCGGTGCACGTCCGCCAGCGGCAGCGGCCCGTAGGGGCCGTGCGCCGTGTCGCCGACGTAGACGACCGGCTCGTGCGGCAGCTGGTCGAGGACCGCGCGAGCGACGGTCAGCCCGCCCACGCCGGAGTCGAAGATGCCGATGGGCCGGTTGTCGTGCTGGGGGTCGCTCACGCCCAGAGCTGGCCTTCGAGGGCGGCCGTGGCCTCCTCGAGGGTGCCGCCGTAGGCGCCGGTGGACAGGTACTTCCACCCGGCGTCGGCGACGACGAAGGCGATGTCGGCGCGCGCTCCCGCCTTGACCGCACGGGCTGCCTGGCCGAGCGCGGCGTGCAGCACCGCGCCGGTCGAGATGCCGGCGAAGATGCCCTCCTGCTCCACCAGCTCGCGGGTACGGCGGAGGGCGTCGTGGCTCTCGACCGAGAACCGGGTGTCGAGCACCGACGCGTCGTAGAGCTCGGGCACGAAGCCCTCGTCGATGTTGCGCAGCCCGTAGACCAGGTCGCCGTAGCGCGGCTCAGCGGCGACGATGCGGATGCCCGGCACGTTCTCCTTGAGGAAGCGGCCGGTGCCCATCAGCGTCCCGGTCGTGCCGAGCCCCGCGACGAAGTGCGTGATCGTGGGCAGGTCCGCGAGCAGCTCCGGACCGGTCGTCTCGTAGTGCGCCTGCGCGTTGGCCGGGTTCCCGTACTGGTAGAGGAACACGTAGTCCGGGTGCTCGGCGGCCATCGCCTTGGCGTGGGCGACGGCGGCGTTGGAGCCGCCGGCCGCGGGCGTCGTGACGATCTCCGCGCCGAACATCTCCAGCAGCTGCCGCCGCTCGACGGAGGTGTTCTCCGGCATCACGCAGATGATCCGGTAGCCGCGCAGCCGGGCCACCATGGCCAGCGAGATGCCCGTGTTGCCGCTGGTCGGCTCGAGGATCGTGGCGCCGGGCACCAGCCGGCCGTCCTTCTCCGCCGCGGTGATCATGTAGAAGGCCGCTCGGTCCTTGATGGAACCGGTCGGGTTGCGGTCCTCGAGCTTCGCCCACAGGCGGACGTCCTCGCTGGGCGAGAGTCTCGGCAGGCCGACCAGCGGCGTGTTGCCGAGGGCGCCGAGCATCGAGTCGTAGCGCACCGCGGGCCGCTAACCGCCGGCGACGGCGGGGAGGATGGTGACGACGTCGCCGTCCGACAGCGGCGTGTCGATCGCTCCGAGGAAGCGGACGTCCTCGTCGTTGACGTAGACGTTGACGAACCGGTGCAGCCCGCCGTCCTCGTCGACCAGGCCCCGGCGCAGCCCGGGGTGGCGGCTCTCCAGGTCGTCGAAGAGCGCCGCCAGGGACTCGCCGCTGCCGGCTACCTGCTTCGCGTCGTCGGTGAACTTGCGCAGGATCGACGGGATGCGCACCTGCACGGACATCGGACTGCTGCCTCCTGAGCTCGGGCGGGACGGCACCAGGCTAGTCGAGGACCTCGACCGGTTCCTCGGTGACGATCCCGTCCACGATCCGGAAGGACCGGAACTCCTCGTGCTCGGGATCCCGCGTCGACACCAACACGTAGTGGGCCTCGGGATATGCCGCGATGGAGATGTCCGTGCGGCTCGGGTACGCCTCCGTGGCCGTGTGGGAGTGGTAGATCACCAGCAGTTCCTCGTCCCGGTCCTCGATCTCCCGGAAGGCGTGCAGCTGCTCGATCGGGTCCAGCTCGTAGAACGTCGGGGACCGGGCCGCGTTGGTCATCGGGATCACCCGGGTGGGCCGGCCGCCCACTCCGGCGACCAGGCCGCAGGCCTCGTCCGGGTGGTCCGCGCGCGCGTGCGCGACGAGTGCGTCGTACGTCGCGCGGTCGAGGGAGAGCACGCGCCGGAGGCTATCGTGGCGCGCGTGCTCGCCCCCGCCCTTCGCTCCGCGCTGCGCGGCTTCCGGCGCAGCGGGTGGCGCGGACTGGCCCTCGCGCTGGCGGCGTCGACCCTCGCGCTGGCCGGCAACGTCGACTGGCTCCTCCTCGTCGGCTTCTTCGGTCAACAGCTGCTCGGCTTCGCGCTGATCCGTCACCTGGCCGCCTACCGCGACGACCCGCCGACGTCGGTCGACGAGGCGGACCGCGACCTGGGCCGAGTGCTCCGGCGGGCTGCGACGCTCGGCTGGGGTGCGCTGCGGCTGGCCGCTGTGCACCTGCTCGTCGCCTTCCTGGCCGTGCTGACCGTCGTGCTGATCGCACAGAGCCGGGGCCTGGCCACGGAGGAGGCGGTCGACGAGGTCGAGCTGTGGGTCACGATGCTGCTCGTGCTCGTGAGCGCGCTGTTCACGTCGTTCGTCGTCCTGGCGGAGCAGCGGATCGCGCTGCTCCGCGACCAGCGGGTCATGCTGGCCTGCGGGGAGGCGCTGCGGATCGCGCGCGCGGAGTTCGGCCCGATCTTCGGCATCACCCTCCTGGCGGGTGCGCCCGGCGTCCTCCTGCCGCTCGCCGTGGGCACCAAGCCCTCGATCGCCGCCCAGCTGGGCGCGTTGCCCCTCGTCGCGGTGTGCAGTCTGGTCGCGACGGCGGCGCTGACACACGTGTACCTCAGCGCGACGTCACCAGCCGGCGACCGCCTCGACCAGTGACTCCTGGAGCCAGCCGAGCCACTCGTAGACGACCCAGGGGTAGGACTCCGGGTCCTCGCGGTCGATCCGGTCCGCGTCCTCCGGTGTCGTGATGTCGAGGCGGATCGCCAGCGTCAGGCGCAGGTCGGTCAGCGCCCGCAGCCACAGCTCGGCCTCTTCCTCGGTCAGCCGGATGCGTCCGCCGCTGTCCGCGAGCGAGCCGAGCAGCTGCTCCACCGCCGCGCCCTTGGCCGCCCGCAGGTCCTCCTCGGTCAGCGCGCGCAGCTCCGCGGCCGCCTGCGGGTCGTCCCGGCGGCCGTCGGGAAAGAGCCGTTCGAGGACGGCGTCTCCCGCGACCGGCTCCGCGTAGAGCTGGCGGAGCTGCTCCGCGAGGTCCCGGAGCAGCGCCACCTCAGCCGGTGACAGGCGGGCTTCCGCACCTGCGTGGCTGCGGCGGAAAGCCGCGCTCACGTGTCGTGCTGGAGCGTGGCCCACAACCCGGCGGCGTGCAGGCGCGTGACGTCGAGCTCCATCTGCTCGCGCGGTCCCGCGGAGACCACGGCCTTGCCCTTGTGGTGCACGTCGAGCATCAGCGCGGTCGCCTTCTCCCGGGAGTAGCCGAACAGCTTCTGGAAGACGTAGGTCACGTAGGACATCAGGTTGACCGGGTCGTCCCAGACGATCGTCACCCACGGCCGGTCGGACCGGACGTCCTCGTCCTGCTCCGGCCGGTCGACTCGCTGCGGCGCGATGGTCGGCGTACTCATCCCGGCGATCGTCCCACGGAGAAAACCGGTCGGCGGTGTCGGGGCGCCCCCGTAGGGTCAGGACATGCCTCAGCCGTCGGCCCTGCGCGTCTGGTCGGCGCTGCTCGTCGTCTACGTGATCTGGGGCTCCACCTACCTCGGCATCCGCTACGCCGTCGGCGTCGACGAGAACGCCGTCGGGCTGCCGCCGATCCTCATGGCCGGCACGCGGTTCACCCTCGCGGGGATCGTCCTCTTCGCCCTGTCGGTACGCCGGCCGGCGGCGGACGGCCGCCCGGATCCGCTGGGCCGCGCGCAGTGGCGCTCGACCGCCGTCGTCGGCATCTGCCTCGTGACGGCGGGCAACGGCCTCGTGGTGCTGGCCGAGGACCGCGGCGTGCCGAGCGGCATCGCCGCGGTGATCCTCGCGACGCTGCCGCTGTGGATGGCGCTGATGTCCGCGGCACGGGGAGACGAGCGGATCCCGCGCGTCGGCGTCGCCGGTCTGCTGCTCGGTCTCTCCGGCGTCGCGATCCTGGCCAACCCGTTCAGCAGCGACCGCGTCGAGGGCGTCGGCACGATCATGCTGATCACCGCGGCCCTGTCGTGGTCCTGGGGTTCGGTCTGGTCGCGTCGGGCCGCGATGCCGCGGCGGCCGCTCGTGATGACCGGCATGGAGATGCTCTGCGGCGGCGGTGCGCTGCTCGTCATCAGCCTGGTGACCGGGGACGCGTTCGACCTCGAGGTCGGGCGGGTGAGCGCCTCGGCGTGGTGGGGCCTGGTCTACCTGTGGGTGCTCGGCTCGATGGTGGCGTTCACCACCTACATCTGGCTGCTCAGCAACGTCCGGCTCTCGCTGGTGGCGACCTACGCGTACGTGAACCCGGTCGTCGCCGTGTTCCTCGGCGTCGTCCTGCTGTCCGAGCCGCTCACCGCGCGCACGCTGGTCGCGACCGCGGTGATCTGCCTGGGCGTCGCGCTCATCGTGGCGACGCGGCGGCCCGTCTCCGCAACGCCCACGCCGAAGCAAGCAGCAGAGCAGAGCCTGCCAGCGGCATAGCGGCCGGCAGCCCGGTCGCCGGCAGCGGCTGCCCGGACGGCTTCGGCGCCGCCGGTGGCCGGCGCGCCGGTCCGGTGAAGTCGACGACGTGGATCCAGCTGCCCCGGTCGACGTAGGGCATCGTCAGGCACGGTCCGATGACGCCGCCGGTGAGCGAGCAGACGTTGCTGACCGGGTGGGTCCGCCGGTACGCCGACAGCTCGGCCGAGCCGTACGTGTCGGCCAGCTGGGCGAGCGCCAGGTCGAGCGCCGCGACCACCACCTGCGCCGGAGTTCGCGCCCGGCGGTAGTCGCGCGACACCGGCAGCCCTGAGCTGCCCGGCTCGAGGATGCGGAGCGCGAGGTTGTCGAGGGGCGGCATGTCGAACCGGTGCGATCCGACACCCGCCATCCGCGTGACGAGCGTGGGCGGCAGCTGGCCGAACAGGTCGCGGCGCAGACCCTCGACCCAGGCACCGAAGACGGTCGGCGCGGGCCCGTCCGTGCCGTCCGCCGCCGTGCCGGCACCCGGCCCGAAGTGCGTGCCCTCCCACGCCAGCACGAGGTCGAGCGCCGCGCGCTGTGGTGGCGTCAACGGCGTCGTGGCGCGCGTCGCGGCGAGCAGTGGGCGGAACGCGCGGTAGCGGACGTCGGTCGTGCCGGCGATGCGGTCGACGGCCTGCACGCCGGCCATCGTGAAGTCGCGGCGGGCGCCGAGCTGCGTCACCAGGTTCTGGTTGCGCTGGTGCGCGCCGCCGGGCCGGGACGTGTCCCCCATCCCCTCACCGTCCAGCCAGCCCACCGCGGGCTTGGTGTTCCAGTTCGCGATGAAGCCCTGCGCCGGGTCCTCGACGTGCGGCATCTCGTCGAAGGAGAGGTAGCCGGTGCTGTCGTACGCGCCGGTGCCCGGCACCGGCAGCCGTTGGTCGACGAGCGGGCTGCGCCGCGGGTAGCGGCCCGGATGCCAGTACGCGATGTGCCCGTCGGCGTCGGCGTACGTCGTGTTCTCGTTCCAGGTGACCATGGCCATGTACCGGCGGAACTCGGCGAGGTTCTTGGCGCGGTTCCAGCCGAGCACGCCGTCGATCGTCTTCAGCTCGGCCTTCCACATCGCGTACTGGACCGACCGGGCCAGGCCGTCCGCGGTCGCGACGACCGGGCCGTGAACGGTGCGGCACACGGGCACGGTGACACTCAGCGCGGGCGGCCCGGACGGCACGCCCTGCGGCGCCGGCCGGTAGTTCACCGTCTCGTCGCGGCACTCCTGGTCGCGCCACGTGCCGTTGTGCAGGTACTGGTCGGGTCCGCCGGCCGGGTTCGGCCGCGTGGTCTCGATGAAGCTGTCGATGGTCTTGCTGTAGCCGGTGGTGAGGCCCCAGGCCACGCGGGTCCCGTAGCCGATCCCGATCGTGGGCAGCCCGGGGACCGAGACGCCCCGGGCGTCGTAGCCGCCGCCGTGCACCTCGTGCTCCCACAGCAGGCTCGGATAGCTGTAGCCGAGCTGCGGGCCGCTGAGCAGCTTGGCGTGGCCGTCGGCCGTGCGCGAAGGCGCGACGGCGAAGGCCAGCGACCCGCCGCGCAGCGTGGTCAGGTAGTCGACGACGGCTTGGGCCGCACGCGCCGAGGCGGACTTCGACACCGGCGCCGCCGGCGGTTCGGGGACGGTCACCGGCGCGGGGTAAGCGCCGGTGCCGGGACCGGCGGCGAGCTCCAGCGGCAGCGTCGCGGCGTAGTCGGCGAGGTCGTCGAAGAGGCCGGCCCGGGTCTGGCCCGCCGGCGGAGGCGGCTGGTTGCTGAACCGGCCTTCCGCGACCGGGACGGTGGTGACCGCCTTCGGGTCGTCCTGCCAGACCAGGTCCTGGAACGCGCCGCGGCCGCCGGTCTTGCCGAGCTGCTGCTCGAGCTCCCGCAGGGCGGCGACGTTGCGCATCTCGTTGCCGCCCTCCGCGGCGACGAAGCGCGTGATGTAGACCCCGCCGGCCAGCACGCCGTGCACCGTGAACGGCTCGGGCAGGCTGGTCAGCAGCGCGTACTCCGCAGGCAGCAGCCGCGGGTCGGCCATCGCCGTGGCGCGCCACGCGTTGGCGCCCTCGACGTAGCCCTCGACGGCGTCGCGACCCTCCGGGGTGAACGCGGCGAACATCGCGTCGTACTCCGCCGCCGTGTAGCCGAGCACGCGCTGCTGCACGTCGGCCGGGACGCCGGCCTCACCGGTCAGCTCCGAGAGCCGCCCCTCCGCCGTACGCCGGACCGCGTCCATGAGGAACAGCCGGTCCTGGGCAGCGGCGTACCCGGCGCCCCACCACACGTCGCGACCGGTGTCGCCGTAGACGGCCGGGATGCCGTAGTCGTCGCGGTAGATGCGTACGCCGGGCTTCGGCTCCTCCGGCGTACCCGTCGGCGGCTGGAACGAGCCGGGTTTGTAGCCGAAGCTCCAGTACGTCTCGCGCTGGTCGTCGAGGTGCGGGCCGAAGTCGCTGGTGCCGTTGCCGGTGGTGCCCTGCACCTGCCCTTGGAGGGACACGAAGCCGGAGTTGCCCGGCGGCAGGCTGTTGACCGCGGTCAGCTCCTGCCGAGGCGGCAGGTCGGCTGCGCGCCCGGCCGGGACGGCGGTGGCGCACACGCCCGCGCACAGCGCTGCGAGAGCGACCCGCTTCAGAGCGACACCTCCAGCACGACGTCGAGGTCGCGGGCCAGGTGCGCGACCTCGTTGTCGTCGTCGACGTGGGCGCCCTGCACGTTGACCAGGTCGACCCGGTCGTAGAGCGGGAACGGCCCCTCGTGCCAGGTGCCGAGGGCGAGGTTGATCCCCGCGGAACCGTCGCAGATGAAGGCACGCAGCCGACTGAGCTGCTCGGTGTCCGAGAGGTCCAGGTCCTTGCTCCCGCAGACGATGACCCACGGCTTCCCGGCGAGGCTGACCAGCATCTGCGTCGCCTTGTGGTGGCGGTTGAGGTGGTCGACGACGATCGGCTTGCGCTCGTAGGACAGGACGTTGAGGTGGAACACCTCACCGTCGCGCAGCTCCATCGCGCACTCGTCGGCGCCGACCACCTGGCCGTAGTCGCGGAACGCCTCCGGCGTGAGCGGCTCCGCCTTGACGACGTACGTGCTCGGCATGGCGGCTAGTCTGCCCGACTGTGACCGGGGGAAGCAGGACGGACGCGCGGCTCGCGGAGCTGGGACTGGTGCTGCCGCCGCCGACGCCGCCGCACGAGCCGCTCGACGCCGTCGTCGTGCACGCCGGCATCGCGCGCACCTCCGGCCAGCTGCCCCGGCGCGACGGCGTCGTCATCCACCAGGGCTTGCTCGGCGCCGCACTGAGCGTCGAGCAGGGTGCCGAAGCGGCCCACTGGTGCGCGCTCAACGCCTTGGCTGTCCTGAAGGCCGCGCTCGGCGACCTCGACCGGATCGAGCGCGTCCTCTCCGTGACCGGCTACGTCGCGAGCTATCCCGGCTTCACCGAGCAGCCGGCGGTGGTCGACGGCGCGAGCCGCGTGCTGCACGACGTCTTCGGCGACGCCGGCCGGCACACGCGATCGGCCGTCGGCGTCGCGGCATTGCCACGCCGAGCGCCGGTCGAGATAGAAGTAGTCGTCGCCGTCAACTAGCGGGGAGCCAGCCATGGATGTCCGGTCGATCGAGGACGTCGCGCCGACCATCGAGCACAACGGCACGGTGCCGGTGTGGTGGCTGGTCAAGCCGCGCGAGATGTTCGACGTCACGCAGGGTGGCCATCTCGAGCTGGTCAGCGAGTTCGAGGTGGCCGGGGGTGGGCTGGTCGACCCGCACAGCCACCCGACCCACGAGTTCTACTACGTGACCTCGGGCCGAGGGCTCATGGTCATCGACGGCGAGGAGCGCGAGATCCGCCAGGGCGACCTCGTCCACATCCCGCCCATGGCGGTGCACTCCCTGCGACCGGTCAGCGACACCGCCCCGATCCACTGCTTCGCCTTCGCGGTCGGCGTGAAGGACGCCGGCCCGGTCGACTACACCAGCTAGGTGAAGGTCGTCGTCCTCCACCCGCTGCCCGAGGGCGGGCTCGACCCCCTTGCCGGACACGACGTCGCGGTCACGGACGACCCGGCCGCACTCGCCGAGGCGGACGCGCTCATCTGCCTGCTGACCGACCGCATCGACGCCGCGACGCTCGACGCATGTCCGAGGCTGCGCGCGGTGGCGACCGTGTCGGTCGGCTACGACAACGTCGACGTCGACGGCGCCCGGCAGCGCGGCATCGCCGTGCTGCACACGCCGGGCGTGCTCGACGAGACGACGGCGGATCTCGCCTTCGCGTTGCTGCTCATGGCCGCGCGGCGGCTCGGGGTTGCCGAGCGAGAGCTGCGCGCCGGGCGCTGGGCCGGCTGGGACATGACCAGCTTCCTCGGCCGCGATGTCACCCGGCTCGGCCTCGTCGGCTACGGAAGGACGGGGCGGGCGATGGCGCGCCGCGCGGCGGGGTTCGGCATGGAGGTCCGGCATCACACGCGCGGCGACACCGGGGTGCCCGGGTGGACGGGTGAGCTGGACCAGCTGCTCGGCTGGGCCGACGCCGTCAGCCTGCACGTGCCCTTGACGCCGGAGACGCGCGGGCTGGTCGGCGCACGCGAGCTCGCCCTGATGCAGCCGAGCGCGGTGCTGGTGAACACCGCACGCGGCCCGGTGGTGGACGAGGTCGCGCTCGCCGCGGCGCTGCGCGAGGGGCGCCTCTTCGGCGCCGGCCTCGACGTGTACAGCGAGGAGCCGGCCGTCCATCCCGACCTGCTCGCCGCGCCGAACCTCGTCCTGCTCCCCCACGTCGGCAGCGCGACCGTGGAGACGCGTACCGCGATGGCCGCACTGGCCGCCGAGGGCGTGCGCGCCGTGCTGGCCGGCGAGACCCCGCCGAACCTCGTACCCCGTTGAGGTGCTAGGCGCGGTCGACGACCGTGGGGTCGAGGCCGAGCAGCTCGATGGTCGTGGCACCGCCGCGCAGGGCCGCGAAGATCTCCATCTCCTTCTGCACCCGATCGGTACCGGCCTCGACGACGGCATCGAGCGTGTCGCCCGGGATCACCACCACGCCGTCCGCGTCGGCCACCACCCAGTCCCCGGGTCGCACCACGACGTCGCCCACCGTCACCGGATGGCCCACCTGGCCGCCGGCCACCTTGCCAGCACCGCGCAACGCGACCATGGAGGCGAACACCGGGAAGCCGTGCGCGGTCAGCGCGGCGACGTCGCGGACACCCCCGTCGATGACCAGCCCGGCGATGCCACGAGCTTCGGCACCCGTGGTCAGCACCTCGCCCCAGTAGCCCCGGTCCGGGACCTCGTCGGCGTCGACCACCAGCACGCTGCCCGCCGGTGCCTCCGCCACGGCGACGTGGATGGCCAGGTTGTCCGCCACGGCGCAGCTGACCGGGTACGCCGGTCCGGCGACCCGCGCCCCGGGCCACGCCGCGCGCAGCCGGGAGTGCATCGGCACTGCCCCGCTCTCCCCGAGCGTCGCCGTACCGAGCCGGAGCAGATCCACAGCGGTGACCATGGTCGCGACCCTAGACGAGTACCGTCGGTGTCACGACCGAAGGGAAGGTGGCCCGATGGGCAGCAAGGACAAGGGCAAGAAGGAAACGAAGAAGCCCAAGAAGGACAAGAAGTAGGCGTCCCGATCACCCTTCCCGCAACCTCTCCGCGCCTCCGCGGCGTCCTGCACCAGTGGGCGGCCGCCGGTTTCGGCGGCGCCGGGGTCGCGCTGGTCATCACCTCCAGTGGCGCGCGTGCCCGCGTGGCCGCGCTGATCTACGCCCTCTCCATGCTCGGGCTGTTCGGCACGAGTGCGCTCTACCACCGCCTCAGCTGGTCGGAGCACGCCCGCCGCACGATGGCCCGGCTCGACCACTCGATGATCTTCGTGTTCATCGCCGGCAGCTACACGCCGTTCTGCCTGCTGGTGCTCTCGCGGAGCGAGGGGACTCGGCTCCTCGTCATCGTGTGGCTGGGCGCCCTGGTCGGATGCCTGTTCAGCGTCTGCTGGCCGGGTGCTCCGCGTTACGTGGTCTCGGCGCTGTACCTCGCGCTCGGCTGGGCCGCGGCGTCGTCCTTCCCCGGGCTGATGCGCCACGCGGGCGTCGCCGCGTTCGTGCTGCTGGCCGTCGGCGGCCTGCTCTACTCCCTCGGCGCGGTCGTCTATGCACTGCGCCGCCCGGATCCGTGGCCGGTGACCTTCGGCTACCACGAGATCTTTCACTCGCTCACCATCCTTGCGGCGGCGACACACTTTGTCGCGATCGCCGCGTTTGCGCTCTAACCTGTTCAGGACCTGCTGGGGGGAAGGGGCGCAATGCGCTTTCGGTCGTGGTCCATCCGCGCTCACCTCGCCGCCCTGCTCGTCCTCCTCTTCGCACTGATCGGCATCCTGACGTGGGTAGCCATCGGCGGCGCCTACTCCAGCGCGCGACGCGATGCCCGGCGTACGGCGGAGTTCCAGGCACAGCTGGCTGCGAACGACATCGCGAGCAAGGTGCCTTCGCTGGCCGCCAACGTCGACGTGCTGGCGGCGTTCGACGGCTATGAGGGCATCTTCGCGGGGCAGGCCCGCATCGAGCAGAACGAGTACCGCAACGCCGCGCCGCTCGACCAGGGCCGGTTCGACGTGGTCGACCCGTCCGGCCGGATCGTCAGCACGTCGGCCTCGCTTCCGCTCGACGTCCGCCAGCGCGGGTACCGGCTGACCGACATCGTCACGGCGCTTCCGGCGGAAGGACCGCCGGTGCCCCGTGGCCCGGTCGTGGACCCGGCCACAGGCCGTCCCTCGCTCGTGGTCGGCAAGCGCATCCCCGGTCTCGGCGGCGCCGTGCTGGCCGTCATCGACGTGGAGCGGATGGCGGGCTACCTCGCCGACCGGTTCGGCGGTCCGGACCGAAGCGAGATCCTGCTCACGAACGCCGACAGCACGCAGGTCGTGTCGCGCTCGCTGAACCCGGGTGGCTGGACCGGCCGGCCGGTTCCCGCGGGCTTCGTGCCGAGCGACGGCGAGCATGCCGACGTCGACGGCCGCCAGCGCATCTACGGGCGCGCGACGGCGAGCTCGCTCAACTGGCACGTACTGGCCGGAGCGGACACCGACCGGGTGCTCGCCGTCGCGCGCGGGCACCGCAACGAGCAGCTTCAGCTCGCGGGCCTGAGCATGCTGCTCATCGCGGTGGCGGCGGTGTTCCTCTCCCGGCGCATCGCGCGCCCGGTGCGCGAGCTGACCAGTGCCGTCGGCGTCGCGGCGCGCATCACCACCCCGGAGCCGGTGACCGCGCGCGGACCCCGCGAGCTGGCCACGCTGGCCGAGGAGTTCAACACCATGCTCGAGGCGCGCGGCGCCGTGGAGAGCAGGCTGGTGCACCAGCAGCTGCACGACCCGCTGACCGGCCTGGCCAACCGCGCCCTGCTCAAGGACCGGCTCGGGCACGCGCTCGAGCGGGCCGAGCGGCGGCGTACGACGGTCGCCGTCGTCTTCGTGGACCTCGACCTGTTCAAGCTGGTCAACGACGCGAGCGGCCATGCGGCCGGCGACGGCGTCATCGTCACCATGGCCGAGCGCATCGGTTCGGTGCTGCGCCCGGACGACACCGTCGCCCGGTTCGGCGGTGACGAGTTCGTCGTGCTGCTCGAGGACATCGGCTCGCCGGAGATGGCGGTGGAGCTGTCCCGCCGGATCGAGCGGGTGGTGGCCGAACCCATCGAGGTGGCCGGCAACACGATCGTCATGACCGCGAGCATCGGTATCGCGTCGGCGACCGCCGGGCTCGGCGGCGAGCCGGACGATCTGCTGCGCGATGCCGACGTGGCACTCACGCGGGCGAAGGACTCCGGCCGAGCCCGCATCGAGGTCTTCGACCCGTCCATGCACGAGCGGGTCCGCAGCCGGCTCGACCTGGACAGCGCGCTCCGCGCGGCGCTGGACAACGGCGAGCTGCGCGCGTTCTACCAGCCGGAGATCGCGCTGCAGACCGGGCGGGTCTTCGGCGTCGAGGCGCTGGTCCGCTGGGAGCGCCCCGGCCACGGCATGGTCTCGCCGGCCGAGTTCATCCCCCTCGCGGAGGAGACCGGGCTCATCGTGCCGCTCGGGGCGTTCGTCCTGGAGACCGCGTGCCGCGACGCGCGACGCTGGCAGGAGTCCGGCCGCGAGTACACCGTGTCCGTGAACCTCTCCCGCCGGCAGCTGACCAGCCCGGGCATCGTCGACACCGTCGCCGTCGTCCTCGCCGAGACCCGCCTGCGGCCGGACCTGCTCTGCCTGGAGATCACCGAGAGCCTGATCATGGACGACCCGGCCGCGTCGCAGGCCGCGCTCGACCGGCTCAAGGCGCTGGGAGTGAAGCTGGCCATCGACGACTTCGGCACCGGGTACTCGTCGCTCGCGACGGTGCAGCGCTTCCCCGCGGACATCCTCAAGATCGACCAGTCCTTCGTCGGCAAGATCGGCGAGGAGTCGGGCACCGCCCTGGTCGAGACGATCATCTCGATGGGCCGGGCACTGCGGATGCACCTCGTGGCCGAGGGGGTGGAGACCGCGGAGCAGATGGAGGTGCTCCGCCGGCTCGGCTGCGACATCGCCCAGGGCTACTTCTTCGCCAAGCCGTCCCCGCTCGAGGCGCTGCCCGAGTGGTTCCACCACGGCAGCGCACCGGCAGCAGCCGCGGGGGCTACGCCACTCTGAACTGGGCGATGCTGGCGCGCAGCTCGTTGGCCAGCTCGCTGAGCTCGGCGGCGGCGGCCGCC
>CAZYXZ010000045.1:0-24984 GCA_964651395.1 uncultured Frankiaceae bacterium | reverse complement strand
GCTCGCTGGGCTCATAACCCAGAGGTCGCAGGTTCAAATCCTGCCCCCGCTACAAAGGCAAGACCGCAGGTCAGAGGCCCTTTCCCGGCTCCCGGGAGAGGGCCTCTGCCATGCAACGTGACCGCTTGGACCGGTGTTGACCAGGACAAAGTGGAAAGAGCGACGCCGAAAGCGGGATCGGGTGCCAATGCGATCAGTCGCGGTCCGTCTCGCGCATACGTAGGGCGACGAAACCGCCGCTGGCCGCGGTGAGGGCAGCGACCCATCCGATGGCGTTCGGGATGCCGTGACGATCGGCGAGCACTCCAGCGAAGAGGGCGCCGACGGCGAAGCCGGCGTCGCGCCAGAAGCGGTAGGTGCCGACCGCGCGGGCTCGCCAGCTCGGGTGCGCGATGTCACCGACAACGGCGAGCAAGGTGGGATAGACCAGTGCGGTGCCCAGGCCGAGCAGCACTGACGCCGTCGCCCAGGCGGGGAACGTGTTCGAGGTTGCGACGAGGGCGAGAGCAACAGCTTGGACGGTCATGCCGGCGGCGATGAGCCACTTGCGGCCAAAGTGGTCGGACCACCAGCCGGTGACGAGCTGCCCGATGCCCCATACCCCCGGGTAGAGAGCGACGAGCACCGCGATCCGCGAAACCGACAGACCGTGCTGCGCGAACAGCAACGGGAACAGCCCCCAGGCGAGCCCGTCGTTGAGGTTGTTGACCAACCCGGCCTGGCATGCGGCTGACAGCGACCGGTCGCGCATCGAGGTGAGCGCGACAACCTGGCGTGTGGTGAGCGGGGACCCTGTGAGAGTGCTGGCCTCGTGCCGGGCGTGCCCCTGGGTCTCTCGTACGACGAGTGTGCTCAGCCCGAGCCCCAGCGCGGCAAAGGCGATGCCGAGGTAGAACGGCTCGGGGCGGAGGCCGGCATGCGCGGCGACGACCCCTGTGGCGAGTGCCGTCACGGCGACCGCGCAGTAGCCGGCGGCTTCGTTCAGGCCCATCGCGAGGCCGCGACGCTGCGGGCCGACGAGGTCGATCTTCATGATGACGGTCGTCGACCAGGTCAGGCCCTGGTTCACACCGAGCAGCACGTTCGCGACGATGACCCATCCCCAGGTGGGCGCCCAGATCAGCAACAACGGGACGGGCACGCCGATCAGCCAGCCGCCGACCAGCACCGGCTTGCGCCCGAAACGGTCAGCGAGCGCACCCGCCGCGAGATTGGTCACCGCCTTGACGGCGCCGAAGGCGGCGATGAACGTCAGCGCCGCCGTGTAGGCGGAGAGGTGGAAGACACGGTCGGCGAGCAAAGGCAGCAACGTGCGTTCCTGGCCGAGCAACCCGCCGACGAGCGCGTTGACGGCGACGAGCAATCCGAACTGTGCGGCGTTCGCCCCCAGGCCCAGCCGGAGCGCCGGCCGCTCCGCGGCCTGCACAGACCCGGCGCTGCTCACGATCCGCCCACGAGGGACCGACCGCATTGCCGCGCCCAGTCGTCGGGCCCACCGACCAGCACGGCAACGTCCGCATGCCCAGCGCGCTCGAGCAGACTCGCGGCGCTCATCGCCCGCTCGCCATGCCCACACATGACCACGAGCGGATCGGCTGGGAGGGCGGCGGCATGGCCGACGACGTCGCCGAGTTCCACGTTCGTCGCACCGGGGAGATGACCGTCCGCGTACTCCGAGGCCTGCCGGATGTCGACCACATGTCGGCCGGCGAGTTCGGTGGGACCCAGCATCGTCGTGCTGACCAGCGGAGGCTGTGTGTGCGTCCAGGCGTGGATGCCGCCGGCGAGCTCGCCGCGTAGGTCCTCGAAGCCGATCTTGAGCGCCTGCCACACGATCTCCTCGGCGTCTTGGTCCAGGTCGCGGATAAAGGCGAGCGGCCGAGGTGGGTCGACGAGCCAGCCGAGCCAGGTGGCGAACACGTCGCGAAGCGGGATCGAAAGGGACCCAGGCAGGTGACCCAGGGCGAAGGCTGCAACCGGTCGGACGTCTACGATCTCGCATCCGGTGGCCGCCAGGCCCCGGAACTGTGCCAGGTCCAGCGGCGCGAGGACCGGCGTGGCAGCGATGACCCGCGGCCCCCGGCGGTTGACCTCGGCGAGGCGATGAAAGTACGGCGGGTGGCTGCCGAGCTGTTCGAGCAGCTGCGCGACGAAGCTGTCCTCGTCCGGTGCGGTGAGTAGCCGGTTGCTGCTGCGCTCCGCGCCGATAGTCGAGGTGCGGGCAGAACCGGGCGGGGCGGAGCAGAAGGAACCGGCGCCGTGCGTCGGCAGTACGGCCGTGGCGTCGGGCAGCTCTAGGAGGCGGCGCAGCGAGCGGTACTGCGCACGGGCCAGCTCCTCGGTCCGCTCTGGGTTGACCAGATCGGTACGAGCGGCGGAGCCGACTAGCAGTGAACCGCCGGTGAACACCGCCAAGGGGGTGGTCCCGTCGACGATGACGTATGCGATGTGCTCCGCGGTGTGCCCGGGGGTGCTCATCACCTGCAGTGCGAGCCCGCCCAGGTCGACGGTGTCGCCGTCGACCACACCGCGGTGCGGGAATTTGCGATCGCCGATCCGGCTTGCGATCACCTCCGTGCCGCCGTCGGCGAGCTCGCAGGCCGCGGAGACGAAGTCTGCGTGCAGGTGCGTCTCGACGACGTGCGAGAGTCGAAGGCCGGCGGCGTCAGCTACCTGACGCATCGCACGCAGGTCACGGCTCGGGTCGACGGCGAGCGCGCGGTGGTCCCCGAGGTCCACCAGGTAGCTGCTGTTTCCGAGCCCCTCGTCGACAAGCAGCGTGATCCGCGCGTCCAGGCTCATGTGCTCTGCTCGGCTTTGCGCGCCTGGACGACGATGTAGCCGAGGAACGGTACTGCGCGTGCCATCCGCGGCATCAGCCAGGTCATCTTGCGAAGGTAGGCCAGCCGCGACATCCCGCGTGTCATCACTGCGATGGCGTGCGCCCCCTCGTCGGCGAGGAAGCCGCGGGCAGTCATCATGGCGAACGGACCGGTGTCTGTTCGCACGTCGGTCAACCCGGCCCCGCCGTAGATGTCCACCCAGTCCTCGACCGAGTCGAACCGCAACCCTGGGCAGACTTCGCCGAGGAAGACCTGCCGGGCCTCGGATGTGGGCGGCTGGCGCCAGAAGAACTCCGTCGCCAGCACACGTCCACCGGGTCGGCACACTCGTGCCAGCTCCTGCGCCGCGCGCTCGCGGTCGACGAACATCGTGACGGCCTCGGCGATCACACAGTCGAATGCGCCTGCCTCGTAGGGCAGCGCGAGGATGTCCGCGTCGGCAACCCGCACCCGATCGGTCATCCCGGCCGCACGGACGTTGGCCTCAGCCCGCTCGCGCATCAGCGGCGCGATGTCTGCAGCCACGACCTCGGCGCCGGTCTCCCTGGCGATGCGGATCGCGGTCGTCCCGACCCCGCAACCGATGTCGAGCACGCGCTCGTCAGGCTTCAGGTCAGCCCACGCGAGCAACTGGTCGGTGGCCGCGCGCCCGCCCGGATGGATGACGCGCTTGCCCAGCACCGCGAGGAACGCGTACGGATCCAGGTTCTCTATCTGAGCCTTCGTCAGCGCACTCATGGCTTGCCCGCCGTTGCTTGGCGAATATTCAAGTGAATGTTTGAACACTAGAGAGCGGTCGCAGTATTGTCAAGCATTCACTTGAATATGACACTGGGCTGTACCTGAGGAGGTGTGCGATGGCGGATCGCCGTGCGAAGGACGCGTTGTACGACGCGTTGGCCTCTGTGGCGAAGGCCCTGTCGAGCGGCCGGCGCGCGGAGATCGTCGACGTCCTGGCGCAGGGGGAGCGATCCGTCGAGGACCTCGGCGCGGAGATCGGCCAGAGCATCGCGAACACGTCCCATCACCTGCAGAAGCTCCTTCATGCCGGCCTGGTGCGGACTCGTCGTGACGGCACCCGGATCCACTACTCGCTCGCCAGCCCTCAGGTGGCCGAGCTCTGGGCGAGCCAACGTGCCGTTGCCACTGCGCACGTCGTCCACATCGACCAGATCGCCAAGTCATACCTCGGCGACCGCAGCACGCTCGACACGATCAGCCGCGCGGAGCTGCGCCGTCGGCTCAAGGATGGAGACGTCGTCGTCCTCGACGTCCGGCCGGAGGTCGAGTACCGCGCCGGGCACATCAACGGTGCGAAGTCACTCCCGATCGCTGAGCTACGCCGGCGCATGCGCGAGTTGCCCACCGATCGTGAGGTCGTCGCGTACTGCCGCGGGCCGTACTGCGTCTACGCGGACGATGCCGTGCGGACGCTCACTCGCAACGGCTACCGCGCGAAACGGCTCGAGGACGGCTACCCGGAATGGGCGCGAGAATGATGGCGTCGAAGCTCGGCCTCGTCCTCGACTGCGCCGATCCAGAGCGCCTTGCACAATTCTGGTCTGCCGCGATCGGGTACACGACGCTCGGCGGCGCAGGGAACTACGTGCTTCTCGTTGATCCGGCCGGCGGACAGCCCAAACTGCTGCTTCAGCGGGTCGATGAACCGAAGTCCGCCAAGAACCGGATGCACTTCGACATCGAGACCCGCGACGTGGACGGCGAGGTCACGCGGCTGGAAGCCCTCGGTGCTCGCCGGCAGGGACTCGACGCAGTCGAAGAACAAGGGAACCGCTGGGTTGTCATGGCTGACCCCGAGGGGAACGAGTTCTGCGTCTGCAACGCGGGTCAGCCGTAACGCGGACGGCGTCGTCCTCGTATAGGCGTTGACCCAGAGGTCGCAGGTTCGAATCCTGCCCCCGCTACTAGCGCACGACGACCTTGCCGCGCAGCACGACGTGCGAGGGGTGCTGGAGCACCGCGAGGTCGGCCGGATCAGCCGGGTACACGACGAAGTGCGCATCGCTGCCTGACACCAGCCCGTCGGGCACGCCGAGCCACTCCCGGGCGCGCCAGGACGCCGACGCGAGCGCGTCGTCCGCGGTCATCCCGGCGGCGTGCAGCGCGAAGACCTCGTCGGCGATGCGCCCATGGACGATCTCGCTGCCCGCGTCCGTACCCGCGTAGATCGGCACGCCCGCCTCGTACGCCGCGCGGACGCGCTCGTGCACGGTGCGGTGGAGTGCCCGCATGTGCTCGGCGTAGACCGGGAAGCGGTGGCCGAGCTCGGCGATCTCGGGGAACCGGGCGATGTTGATGAGGGTGGGGACGAGCGCCACCTGCCGTTGCGCCATGAGCGCGATCCCGTCCGGCGACAGCCCGGTGCCGTGCTCGATGCAGTCGATGCCGGCGCCGAGCAGGTCGGGCAGCGCGTCCTCACCGAAGCAGTGCGCCGTGACCCGGGCGCCGAGCTCGTGGGCGCGGCTGATCGCGGCCTGGAGCTCGGCCCGCGGCCAGAGCGGCGCGAGATCCCCGAGGTCGCGGTCGATCCAGTCGCCGACCAGCTTGATCCAGCCGTCACCGCGGGCCGCCTCGAGCTCGACGGCATGGACCAGCTCGGCCGGCTCCACCTCGACGCCGATGTCGCGCGTGTGCCGCTTCGGCCGCGCGATGTGCCGTCCGGCGCGCAGGATCTGCGGGAGGTCGGGTCGGGTGTCGATCCAGCGCGTGTCCACGGGGGAGCCGCAGTCGCGCAGCGTCAGCGCGCCGGCGTCGCGGTCGGCCGTCGCCTGCCGCTCCTGCGTCTGCCGATCCTGACCGCCGTCCACGCCGAGTCCGACGTGGCAGTGCGCGTCGACCAGTCCGGGAACCAGCCAGACCTCGTCGGCGAGGAGCGCGGAGCCGCTGGCGGGCTCGGCGACCACCCGTCCCTCCGCGACGCCGACGGTGCGCCGCTCGCGGGAGGGCAGGACGGTGCCGCGGAAGTGGAACGCCTCAGCCACGGCGCCAGCCTAGGGCCACGCGCGTTTACTTAGGGCACCCTTACTTGTAGGTTTTCCCCGTGCTCCCCATCCAGGACCTCGCGCGGCCGACGGTGCCGCTCGCGCGGGACCTGGCCCGCTTCGGCGACGCGCTGGCCGTGGTCGCCGGGGACCTGCGGCTCACGTACGCCGAGCTGGCCGCCCGGGTGGCCGAAGCCGGGGAGCGGCTGAGCGGCTCCCGCCGGCTCGTGCTCGTGGCCGGCGCCAACGAGGTGGAGCCACTCGTGGCCTATCTCGCTGCCCTCGCCACCGGGAACCCGGTGCTGATGGTGCCCGGGGACGCGCCGCGCGCCCTCGAGCAGCTCGACGCCGCCTACGACCCGGACGTGCTCGTCCGCAAGGGGCCGCACGGCTGGGTCACCGAGGAACGTCGCGAGACCAGCCGGCACGACCTGCACGCCGACCTCGCGCTGCTGCTGAGCACGTCCGGCTCGACCGGGTCCGCGAAGCTGGCCCGCCTCTCGCACGACAACGTGCAGTCCAACGCGGAGTCGATCGCCGACTACCTGGGCATCCGGCCCACGGACTGCGCGGCGACCACCCTGCCCCTGCACTACTGCTACGGGCTGTCCGTCGTGCACAGCCATCTGCTGCGCGGCGCCGGGCTCGTCGTCACCGACCTCTCGGTGGTCGACGGCTGCTTCTGGCAGCTGTTCCGTGAGACCCGCGCGACGACGTTCGCCGGCGTCCCGTACACGTTCGACCTGCTCGACCGGGTCGGCTTCGCGGACATGGACCTGCCGCACCTGCGGTACGTGACCCAGGCGGGCGGCCGGCTCGACCCGGAACGCGTGCGCGCCTACGCCGAGCTCGGTCAGCGCCGCGGCTGGGACCTCGTCGTCATGTACGGGCAGACCGAGGCGACCTCCCGCATGGCCTACCTGCCCCCCGCGCTGGCGCTGTCCCGCCCGGAGGCGATCGGCGTCGCCATCCCCGGCGGCTCGTTCGAGCTCGAGCCGGCTGCCGACCTGGCGGCGGGCGTCGGCGAGCTGGTCTACACCGGGCCGAACGTGATGCTCGGCTACGCCGAGTCGCCGGCCGACCTCGCCGCCGGTCGCACCGTTCAGCGGCTGCACACCGGCGACCTGGCCCGCCGTACGCCGGACGGGCTGATCGAGGTGGTCGGCCGCCGCAGCCGGTTCGTGAAGCTCTACGGCCTGCGCGTCGACCTCCAGCGGGCCGAGGACGAGCTGGCCCGCCTGGAGGTGACCGCGTGCTGCGCCGGCGACGACGCCCAGGTGGTCGTCGCCTTCGAGGGCGACCGGGACCCGGCGACGGTGCGCTCGCTCGCCGCGGACGTCCTGGCCCTGCCTCCGGTCGCGGTGGCGGCGGTCAGGGTGGCCGCGTTGCCGCGGCTCGCCAACGGCAAGAGCGACTACGCAGCGGTGCGCGCGCTCGCGCCCGCAGAGCCCGCGCGCGCCACCGGCGGCGACCGCACCAGCCTGCGCGCGTTGTACGCCGCGGTGCTCGACCGCGACGACGTCACGGACGACAGCACGTTCGTGGGTCTGGGCGGCGACTCGCTCTCCTACGTCGAGCTGTCCATCGCGCTGGAGGACGCGCTCGGACTGCTGCCGGCGCAGTGGCACACGACGCCCATCCGGACGCTCGCCTCGCTGGCCGAACCCAGGACGCGTCGCTGGCGCCGGGTCGAGACCGGTGTCGCCCTCCGTGCGGTCGGGATCACTCTCATCGTGGGCACGCACGCGCTGGCCTTCGACGTGTCCGGCGCCGCGCATGCGCTCCTCGCCGTGGCCGGGTTCAACGTCGCGCGCTTCCACGTGACCGCGACGGCGCGTCGCGCGCGGCTGCGCCATCAGCTCACCAGCGTTGCCCGCATCGCCGTCCCGACCGTCGTCTGGATCGCCGCCGTCGCGCTCCTGACCGGCCAGTACGGCGTAGCGAACCTCGCGCTGGTCAGCTCGGTGGTCGGCGCCGACACCTGGGACGACAGCTGGCACTTCTGGTTCGTCGAGGTGCTGCTCTACCTCCAGATCGGCGTGGCCGTCCTGCTCGCGGTGCCCTGGGTGGACCGGCTGGAACGCCGGCGGTCGATGGTCGTGCCCGGTGTGCTCCTGGCGGCCGGTCTGCTGACCCGTTTCGCCGTCGTCGACCCCGGGCTGCTGCGGACCATGCCGGTGCTCTGGTTGTTCGCCCTCGGCTGGTGCGCGGCCCGGTCCACGACCGTGGCGCATCGGCTCCTGCTCACGGGGGTCGTCGCCGCGTCAGTGCCCGGTTTCTTCCACGACCCGGCCCGCGAGGCGGTCATCGCGGCCGGTGTGCTGGCGCTGCTCTGGCTCCCGACCGTGCGTGTCCCGTCCGTCCTCGCGCGGGCGGCCGGTGTCCTCGCCTCGGCGTCGCTCTACATCTACCTCGCGCACTGGCAGGTCTACCCGCGCACCGCAGGCCTGGGTGCGCCAGCCGGGCTGCTGTTGTCGCTGGCGGCCGGCATCGGCTTCTGGCTGGCGGCGACGCACCTGCCGCGCCTGCGGACGCGAGGATGGGGACATGAACGACGAGGACGTCGTACGCCGGCGACTGCGGAGCGTCGGACTGATCGGGCCGCGGTTCGCCGCAGCGGTGGACGCCCTGCGGCATCTGGGCGCCGTGCAGTCGCAGGACTTCGGTCCGGCGAAGTGGTCCCTGGGCGATCGGCTGCGCCGGGGGTCTGACGCAGCCCTCACCCGCGCGTTCGACGACGGCGCGATCCTCCGGACGCATGTGCTGCGTCCGACCTGGCACTTCGTGCTGCCGGAGGACATCCGGTGGATGCTCGAGCTCACCGGGCCACGCGTCCGTCAGGTGCTCGGCTACTACGACCGGCAGCTCGAGCTCGACGCCCCGCTGCTCAGGCGCAACCGCCGGAGGATCGCCCGCGCGCTCGCCGGCGGGAACCACCTGACCCGACTGGAGCTCAAGGCGGTCCTCGACGTGCCGGCCGACACCCAACGGCTCGCGCACATCGTCATGCATGCGGAGCTCGACGGGATCGTCTGCAGCGGAGCGCTGCGCGGCAAGCAGCACACCTACGCACTCGTCGAGGAGCGCGCGCCGGACGCGCGCGAGCTCAGCCGCGACGAGGCCCTCGCCGAGCTGACGCTGCGCTACTTCACCAGCCACGGGCCGGCCACGGTCAAGGACTTCCACTGGTGGTCGAGCCTCACGCAGGCCGACATCCGTCGCGGACTCGAGGCTGTCGGCGACCGGCTGCGGCAGGACGTCGTGCGCGGCGTCACGTTCTGGTCGGACGCGGCGGCACCGACCGCCCGCCTCGCGCCGAACACCGTGCACCTGCTGCACGGCTACGACGAGTACGTCGTCGGCTACACGGAGAGCAAGCCGCTCCTGCACAGCAGCGACGCGCGGTTCGTGCTGCCGCGGGGACAGGTGACCTTCAACAGCCTGGTCCTCCTCGACGGCCGCGTGGCCGGTCAGTGGAAGCGCACGGCGATGAAGGACGCCGTCCGGCTCGACATCGTCCTGCGGGTGCCGTTCGACGCGGCGCAGCGGGACGCGCTCGAGGCCGCCGCGCAGCGCTACGGCGCGTTCGTCGGCTCGCCGGTGCGCGTGAGCGTCTCGTAGAGGCGCCGGCACTCGGCCAGCTGCCCGGCCAGGTCCGGCGAGCTCAGCGCCCGTCGAGCGGCGTCCTTCTCCGCGGACCGCGTGCCCGTGGGCACGGCGCCGTTCGCGGACGAGAGCAGCGCGTGCAGCTCCGCCACGGCGGTCGGGTCCTCGTGCGGGAACGGCACGAACTCGGTCCCGTAGCGCGCGTTGACCCGACGGATCACGTCGCCGACTCGCGCGGTGGCCTCGCTGAAGTCGGCGACCACGACGCGGTCCTTCCACTCGAGCGCATGACGGTAGTAGCGCGCGTACGACGTCAGCGCCTGGCTCGGTGTGTCGCTGTTGAACCGCGTCATCCGCGACGCGGCGGCGCCCTCGGGCTCGCGGACCAGCAGAAGCACCGGCCGCCCCAGCTCGACGGCGTCGGGCAGCTCGGACCAGACATGGGCGTGGCTCGCGATCCGCAGCCCCGGGTTCTTCGCGAGCAGGGCGGAGCGTACGAACGAGTTGGCGGAGCCGGGCGCGCCGGCGATGACGAGGTCGGACTCGGCAGTCATGGGATGGAAGTCCGCGCCCCGCCGGGTGATGACCTTCAGGTAGGTCCGCGGGAAGTGCTCCTGCAACGTGCGGTAGACGGCGCCCACGACCGCATGGCGGAGGCTCACGCCGGAACGGCGGGGGAGATCAGGTCGGCGAGGGCGCGCATCGCCTCGGGTCGAGCCCGGTAGTACACCCAGACCCCTCGCTTCTCCCGGTCCAGCAGGCCGGCCTCGTGGAGCACCTTGAGATGATGGCTCATCGTCGGCTGGGAGAGCTCGAAGGCATCCGTCAGGTCGCACACGCAGGCCTCACCGCCCTCATGCCCCAGCACCAGCGACATCAGCCGGAGGCGGGTCGGGTCGGCCAGGGCCTTGAGCAGGCCCGCGGCCTGCTCGGCCTGCTCCTGGGTCAGCGGGCTCGTGGCCAGCGGCGAGCAGCACGCCACGGCCTCATAATTCGACATCCGTCTATGTTGACAGCCATCGATGTCTATGGCAATCTCCTCCATGACATAGACAACTATCGATATCAGGAGCCCGCATGAGCCGCGTCCAGCTCGCCCTCAACGTCGCCGACCTCGAGTCGGCCATCACGTTCTACTCACAGCTGTTCGCCACCGAGCCCGCGAAGGTGCGCGACGGCTACGCGAACTTCGCCATCGCGAACCCGCCGCTCAAGCTCGTCCTGCTCGAGAACCCCGGCCTCGGCGACGGCACGCTCAACCACCTGGGCGTGGAGGTGGAGAGCACCGAGGAGGTCGAGGCCGAGACCGTGCGCCTGGTCGACGCGGGGCTCGTGCAGAGCGTCGAGAAGGACGCGACGTGCTGCTACGCGACCCAGGACAAGACGTGGGTCAACGGCCCGGGCGGCCACGCCTGGGAGATCTACACCGTCAAGGCCGACTCGCTCACGTTCAACGGGACCGACCAGGTGGCCGCCGAGAGCTGCTCGACCGTCGGCTGCTGCTGACCGCTACGGCCGGACCGGCGCGGTCCGCAGCGTCGGGTACGCCGACGCGGCGGTCGTGTGCCAGTCGTAGACGCTCGCACCCATCGACTTCTGCGCGTTCGTCGCGCGGATGAACTCCCGGTAGTCGGTGGTCGTCGCCGCGTTGCCGATGCCGCCGACGGCGCTCACCTTCGCGTAGGGCATGCCGAGGTTCTTGCGGGTCAGCCGGATGTTCTCGTACGTGTACTTGTACGCGTCGCGCCAGCCGGACGATGCGGTGCGGTTGGTCCAGTAGCCCATCGGCTGCCACACGTCGTAGTGCGAGCGCAGCTGCATCCACGGGAATCGCGGCCAGTACGCCTTGTTGATGACGTCGGTGACCACCGGCGGCAGCACGATGCCCGACAGCGGCAGGTGCGGCACCGCCGCACGCAGCCGCTTCGTCAGGTCCACGAGCCGCGCGTTGCGCGTGTCGACGTTGGACTCGCCCCGCCACTCGATGTCGACGCCGATGCCGTCGAAGGCCTGCCCACCGGTGCGGAAGTCGCGGATCGCCAGGAAGTGCGCGAGGTCCTTCGCGGTGTTGGTGAAGCTGGGCAGGTACCACGCGACCACGCGCATGTTCCGGTAGTGGGCGCGACCGAGGAACCCGGCCAGCAGGTCCGGGCTGAGCAGCGCGTTGGGCGACTTGTCGCCGAACTTCGCGGCCTGGATGTAGAGCGTCTTCACGCCGGCACGCCACATGGCGTCGACGGCGGCGACGGGCGCGACCGGCGGGTTGCTGCCGGCGTACTCGCGGGAGTAGTCGAACGCGTCGACCCACGTGCCGAGCCCCATGAAGCTCTGCAGGTCGTGGCGGGAGCGGGGCGGCGCGACGCCGGCGTGTGCGGGCAGGGACGGCGCGAGGGCCGCTGCCGTGAGCAGGGTCGCCAGGAGGAGCCGGGGAAGTCGAGGCATGAACCCACCCTCGACCGGATCGGGCCGGTGCTTCAGCGGATTCCCGGATCCGTCACCTGGAGGTGAGGTGCGGCTGTCTCCGGCCGGGTAGGGCTCCGAGGTCGGATTCCTACGCGCAGGAGGCAGCATGCTCAGCACTCGAGAACGGCTCCTCGGCGGGCTGACCGCGACCGTCACCGCCATCGCGGTCGGCGTCGTCCTGGCCGGTCCCAGTCGGGCGGAGACGGTGGTGACCTACACGGCGATCGACCGCTCGAGCAACTACATCCCGGGCAACAACGCCAACCCGCGCAGCCAGACTCCGGCGCAGGGCGACATGTTCGCCATCGACGAAGTGCTCAAGAACCAAGCCGGTCAGACCGTCGGCTACGACTCCGGGACGTGCGTCGTGACCAATACCGGCGGGCTGGCGCACTGCACCGTCACCGGTGCCCTGCCAGGCGGCAGCATCACGGTGCAGGGGATCATCAACTTCAACCGCGACACGTTCGTGCTGGCCATCACCGGAGGGACCGGGCGGTTCAACGGCGCCGGTGGCTGGTTGGAGGGCCGCAACGTGAACGACACCACCACCACGCTGACCTTCCACTTCCCGTAGGTCAGTCGGAGCGGGTCACTCGATCAGGTCTGCGGTCAGCAGCGACAGCTTGAGACGCAGGGCACGGGACGCGGCCGCGAGCCCGCGAGCGGGACGTTCCACGGTCATCACGCCGGGGCCGATGATGCCGAGCAGTGTGCTCGCCGGCCCCGGCACGACCGTGCCGATCAACGCGCCGTCCTCGGTGGTCACGAGAGCGCTGGCCAAGGCAAACCCCACCGCGGTCAGCCGGTGCGCGTCCGCGAGACCGAGCGGCAGGGCGACCGGCTGTGCGGCGAACAGGTCGACCTCCCGGGCCGACATCGGCGTCGCCGTGGTTGCGGTCTCCGTGCGCGTCGGCCCGCCGAAGTGGCAGAGCTGCGGCACCACCGTGATGCCGCGTCGGAGCCGGATCAGGCCGAAGTCGACCGTGCCGTCGTTCACCGCGAACGCGAGCTCGCCCAGGATGCGCGTGGTCGAGTCGCGGACCACTGGCGCCTTGCGGGGCTTGAAGGTGACGGCCTCCGCCGTCACGGTTTCCAGGTAGCAGCTCCCCGGCATGCTGGCGTAGAGCTCGCGGTCGCTCCCCTGATAGATGAACCCCATCAGGCACAGGGTCGAGCGTGAGCTCCCGTCGGCGGGGATCATGCGGATCTCCGTGCCGGGCGCTGCGCCGTCGCACTCGAGCGTCCAGACGGGAGGGGGCGGCACCGTCGGCGGGGCCGCGCACGACGAGGCGGTCGCGGTGTCCTGCGGCCCGCTCAGCATCGCCGCGGCGAGGAGCAGACCGGCCGTCAGCCGGCGCGGGAGGATCACAGCAGCGGTGCGGTCATCAGCGACAGCCCGAGCCGCGTCCGGTACCGCGCCCGGGCCAGGGGCAGGGACACGCGCTCGACGATGTCGCCGGCGTTCGTGCCGATGCCCAGGCCGATGCCGACACCGACCGCCTTGCCCGTCTGCGTCATCAACGGCGCGCCCGCACTGGGGAAGCCCTCCACGTTCGCGACGTGCAGGTGGTGGTAGAGGCCGCGCACGGCGACCGAGGTGAACTGGAAGCCCGACTCGGACAGCAGCAGCGGCTCGGGGTCGGTGCGCACTGCGGTCTCGATCCCGGTCGGCCCGCCGAAGCCGCACACGGCCGGCGTGAACGGGATGCGCGGGTCGAGCCGGATGAGCGAGAAGTCGAACGTCCCGTCGTACACCGCGTAGGCGAGCTCTCCGACCTGGATGTCGGAGACGGTGACCGGGATGCCCTTACCGGGCTTGTAGAACGGCTCGTACTCGCTGTACGCCGTGATCAGGCAGACCGGCAGCTTGATGCCGAGCACCTCCAGGCAGCTCGGTGTGAGGTAGCAGCTGCCGAGCGACGACAGGTAGTTGCGCTTGTCGACCCCGCGGTAGGCGAACGAGAAGTAGCACGTGTGGTGCTCGCCGTTCATGTCATCGATGTCGAAGGTGCGGCCGGGCGCGAGCACCTCGCAGTCCGCGTACCCGACCAGTGGCGGGTCGTCCGCGACGAACGCCGCGATCTCGGCCTTGGTGCACTGCCGTTTCGGGCCGGCACTCTGGCCGACGAGATCCGGCGACGGCGCGCTGACCGCCGGGGCGCCGAACCCGATCAGGACGACGGCGGCGCCGGCGACGGCCGTCCGCACGGCACGAGAGACCCGCATGTTCCCCCCCCACGCTGGGTTGTGGTTGGCGCGAACCTTCGCGCCCACGGTGTCCGTTTCCTGCCGCGGACGCTCAGCCGAGCAGAGCGAGCACCTGGTCGTGGAGGAGGCCGTTGGTCGTGACCGCGCTCCCGCCGTCCGGCCGGGCGACACCACTGAGGTCGGTGAAGCGGCCACCGGCCTCTTCCACGATCACCTGCAGCGCGGCGAGGTCCCAGAGGCTCACGACGGGCTCGGCGGCCAGGTCGACCACGCCCTCGGCCACCAGCAGGTGGGACCAGAAGTCCCCGAAGGCGCGCGTGCGTGCGCAGGCCCGGGTCAGCCCGAGGAACGCGTCGAGCCGCCCGGCCGCCTCCCAGCCGCCGAGGCTGGCGTAGGAGAGGAACGCCGTCGAGAGGTCGGCTACCGCGGACACGCGGATCGGCCGGCCGTCGGCGTACGCCCCGCCGCCGCGGGTGGCCCACCACCGGCGGCCCAGCGCCGGCGCGGACACGAACCCGAGGACGAGCTCGCCGTCCTCCTCGAGGGCGAGCAGCGTGGCCCACACCGGTACGCCGCGGACGTAGTTCTGCGTGCCGTCGATCGGGTCCACGATCCAGCGCCGCCGGCCGCCGCCCTCGCTGCCGTACTCCTCGCCGATCACCGCGTCTCCCGGGCGGGCCGTCGCCAGGTGCTGGCGGATCGTCTGCTCCGCCGCACGGTCGGCCTCGGTGACGGGACTTTTGTCCGCCTTTGTCTCCGTGCGCAGGTCCGGCGCGCGGAACCGTCGAAGCGTCTCGGTGTCCGCCAGGTCGGCCAGCACGTGGGCCAGGTCCAGGTCGGCGCTGTGGTCCCCGGTCACGGCGGCGAGCGTACCGGCAGGCCAGACGGGCGACCGGTGACATATGGGGTCATTTCGTGGGGTAGCCTTCCCGCGACAACCCCGTGGCCCCACGCACGCGCACACACGACGAAGAGGAACGAATCATGAGGTCACCACTCCGCGCGGCCGCCGTTCTCGGCGCCACGATCGCCCTGCTCGCGATGGGCACGGGCACCGCCTCGGCCATCGACCTGCCGGGCCTGTTCCAGGCCGCCGTGTCCCTCGAGAAGGCCCCGCGCGCCAACCAGGTGGTCAGCGGCGTCCAGAACGTCACCGGCGCCGCGCAGGCCACCGAGGGTGTCCTCAACGTCAAGATGTACGTGCTCAAGCACGGCGCCGAGGCGGTGGGCGACGCCGAGCCGGTCGCCGCGCACTACTACGACTTCCCGGCCAGCCCGGCCGAGTTCGCCTTCGACTGGGACAGCGCCAAGACCCCCGCGGGCACGTACGACCTGGTCCTGATCGCCCAGACCGCCACCCGCGAGGCCCGCACCGAGGTGCTCGGCCTGCGCGTCGTCCGGAGCAAGTTCCCGTCCGGCCTGCCGCAGTCGAAGCCGAAGGCGGCGAAGTCCAGCGGTTCGACCCGGACGACCAAGCCGGCCGCCCCGCCGAGCGACGCGTCCACGGTGACGTCCCTGAGCCACTCGACCGGCCTGCCGGTGCGCACGCGTGTCACGCGCCCGGTTGTCGTCGCGCCGAAGGTGACCAGCGGCGTGGCGCGCGGCGTGCAGACCGAGGCGTTCTACGAGACCTACGGCGCCCTCCCGTACGCCGCTGAGGCCAACGCCGCGATCCTGCCCGCCGGACTCGGGGGCGTGCGCAGCGCGACCGAAGCGGGCGGCGGGCTGTGGCCGTCGCTGACCGCGAGCCTCGTGCTGCTCCTCACCGCCGCACACATCCAGCGCGTGCTGCGGCAGCAGGCTCTCTTCACCCGCTGATGCGCCGGGCCGCGGCAACCGCCCGACGGCTCGCCGCCGCGGTCCGCGGACGTCCCCGCCTGCGCCGTACGGCGATCGCCGTCAACGCGCTGGCCGCACTCGTCGGTCTCGGGCTGATCGCGTACCCCTTCGCGACGGACCAGTGGGCCAGCCGGGTGATCCAGCCGCGGGCCGCCGCGCAGCTCTCCCGGCCCGGCCTGGCCGAGGCCTACCGCAGCGGCCGCCTCGAGACGGCCTCGGCCGTCACGAGGATGCGGATCCCCCGGCTGAGCGTGGACACCGTCGTGGTCGAGGGCATCACCGTGTCGGCGCTGCGCGCCGGCGCAGGGCACTACCCCACGACGCCGCTGCCCGGGCAGCCGGGCAACGTCGCGATCGCCGGGCACCGCACGACGTTCGGCAAGCCGTTCCGGCATCTGGACAAGCTGCGGCAGGGTGACACCGTCGAGTTCGCGACCCCGGTCGGGACCTACACCTACGTCGTGACGACCGCGCCGTACGTCATCGAGCCACGCGACGTCTCCGTACTGGCGCCGACGATGCACTCGACCCTCACGCTCACCACGTGCAACCCGCTCAACAGCGCGCGTGAGCGCCTGGTCGTACGGGCGGTCCTGGTGGGTGAGCATGCGGCGTAACCGGATCCTCGCCGCGGTGGCGGCACTGCTCGTCGCCGCCGCACCCGCGGCGGTCGCCGGCCGTCACTGGGCGACCCGGGACCACTCGTTCCACCACGACCCGCTGGAGGCCGGCGTCTGGCTGGACAGCGGCGCGCCCCGCACGGGGGAGCACGTCACCGGCGTGCGCGACATCGCCGGCGTGGCCCAGGCGCCGGAAGGCACCCTCCGGATCGAGCTGTTCGTCGTCCGGGCCGGCGACGCGTACGCCGCGCCGCTCGCGACGCTCACGCCGCTCGTCCCGCTGGGCGAGATCCCGTTCGCCTTCCAGTGGGACACCCGGGGCCTGCCGGCAGGACTGGTCGAGGTCCGGGTCGTCGCCACGAGCCTGCTCCGGCAGGTCGCGGCCGCCGTGCCGGGCGTCGAGGTCGGCGACGTGACCGACGCGAGCGTCCCCGTCGACCGCATCCCGGCGCCGCTCGCCCCGCTCCCGCGCGCGCCCGCGGTCCGGCCTCGGCCGGTCGACCGCACGCTCGGCGTGTACGTCGGGCCGTTCGACCGCGTCCTTCCCTACCAGGCTCCGGTAGCCCCCTTGCACGACGTCACCCGCGCCGTCCCCGCCGCGGCCGCCGTCCCGGACGGCTTCCCCGCCGGCACCGGCCGGGACCCGTGGGTCCCCGCCGCGGCCGGGCTGCTGCTGCTCGTCACCACCGCTCACGTCCATCGCGTTCTGCGTGGGCCTCGACCGAAGGACGTCACATGATCCGCAGGATCTGCGCGCTCGCCGCAGCCGCCGCCTCGCTGGCCCTCGCACCCGGCGCCCACGCCGCGACCACGGTCATCGAGACGAGGGACGTGGTCTACAGCCCCGAGTCGGCGACGGTGAAGGTCGGTGAGAAGGTCACCTGGACCAACACCGGAAAGGCGCCGCACAACGTGGTGTCCACCGACGGCACGCTCGACTCGGGGAACATGGATCCCGGCGTCAGCTGGTCGTACACACCGACGAAGGCGGGCACGTTGAGCTACTACTGCACGTACCACGGCACCGCGACCTCCGGGATGCGAGCCACGCTGGTCGTCGCGGCAGCCGCGGGCTCGACCGCGGGCGGCACCGGCGGCCACCCCCGCACGGGTGGCGGGCGTGAGGTGCAGCTGGGCCTCGGTGTCCTCCTGGCCACGGCCGTGCTCGGACTCGGCCTGCGGGCCGCGGGGCGGACCCGATGAGGCGCCTGCGCGCCGGACTCGCGGCGGCCGGACTCGTCTCGCTCGCCCTGTCGGTCCCCGCGTCGGCGGCGACGATCCAGGCGAGCATGAAGGACAACGTCTTCCTCCCCGCGGAGATCACGATCGCCCCGGGCGACACCATCACGTGGACCAACGACGGTCGCAGCCCGCACAACGTCACGGCCGGCGACCGCTCGCGAGCCTCCGGCACGATCGAACCGGGCGCGACGGCGTCCATGACCTTCCCGACCGCGCAGACCTTCTTCTTCTACTGCGACTTCCACGCGACCGGCACCGGCAACGGCATGTCCGGGGTGGTCCGCGTCGGCAGCGGCGGCCCGGTCATCGGCGCGCCGAAGGTCGGCGGCACGACCACCGGCGGCGGGCCACGGGTCATCAAGGTCCCGGCCGACCAGCCGACGATCCAGAAAGCGGTCGACGCCGCGCATCCCGGGGACGCGATCCTGATCAGCCCGGGCATCTACAAGGAGGCCGTGAAGGTCACCACGGACAACCTCATCATCCGTGGTGTCGACCGCAACACGGTCATCATCGACGGCGAGTTCACCCGCGCCATCAACGTGCTGGTGCAAGGCGCGGACAACGTCGTCATCGAGAACCTCACGGCGCGGTACGCGACGCTCAACAACGTCTACTGGACCGACGTCGACGGCTACCGCGGCAGCTTCCTGACGTCGTACAACTCCGGCGACTACGGGATCTACAGCTTCAACTCCGTCAACGGCGTGATGGAGGACTCCTGGGCCTCGGGCAGCCGCGACTCGGGCTTCTACATCGGCCAGTGCAAGCCGTGCCATCAGGTGATCCGGCGGATCAAGGCGACGAACAACGGCCTCGGCTACTCCGGCACGAACGCCGGCGGCGACCTGCTCATCGCGGACTCGGAGTGGTGGGACAACTACGGCGGCGGCATCACCCCGAACACCCTCGACAGCGAGGAGAACCCGCCGCAGAGCGACGTGGTGATCACCGGCAACTACGTGCACGGCAACCAGAACACCAACGCGCCGTACAAGGACCCGGCGTTCGCGTCGGTCTACGGCGTCGGCATCGCCGTCATGGGCGGTGAGAACAACACGGTCACCAACAACCGGGTCGAGGACCACGAGTACTTCGGCATCCTCGTGCAGCCGATCCCCGGCATCGGCGGTGACGCGTTCGTGACCGGCAACTTCTACCCGGCGCCCGGCAACCGGATCGAGAAGAACCAGGTCTCCGGCTCCGGGCTGGCCGACCTGGCGCTCGGTGCCCCGGCCGGTGCGGGCAACTGCTTCGGCAGCAACTCCTTCGGGCTGAGCCTGCCCGCCCTGATCGAGCAGACGTACGGCTGCGGCATGTCGCTGGCCGCGGCCGGCGGCGGCGACGCCGTCGTCTCCGGCGTCATCGCCAGCAACCTGGCGCGGGCGGAGGCCGGGGAGCTCGCACCGGGCGACTGGAAGACCCAGCCGCTGCCGCCCCCGCAGCCGAACATGAACAACCCGACCGAGTTCAACCTCGGTTCGGCGGGTGGGGGGACCGTGGTGCCGCCGCCGGCCGCCGCGCCGGTCGTGCACCCGCGCACCGGCGCCGGGCGCACGGTCCCGGTCGGTCTGGCCGCCCTGGCCATCAGCGTGGTCTGGGCCGGTCTCCGGTCGGTCCGCCGCCGGACGGTCTAGTGGACGTCTGGTACAACCCGGCCTGCTCCAAGTGCCGGATCGCCACCGAGCTGCTCGACGAGGCCGGTGTGGAGTACACGCTGCGCCGCTACCTGGACGACCCGCCGTCGCGGGCCGAGCTGCTGGAGGTGCTCGAGCAGCTCGGGGTCGAGCCGTGGGAGATCACGCGCACGGGCGAGGCGCTCGCCGCCGAGCTGGGGCTGGCCGACCTGCCGAAGGAGCGCGACCGGTGGGTCGACGTGCTGGTCGAGCACCCGCGGCTGATCCAGCGGCCGATCATCGTGGCCGACGACGGCCGGGCGGTCGTGGGCCGCTCGGAGGAGGCCGTGCGCGGGGTGCTGCCGGGTGACTGAGCTGTCCGGCGTACGGTTGGCGGCATGCTGACCCGCGCCTTCTCGGTAGTGCTCGCGCTCGGCCTGACCACGGCCGGCTGCAGCTCGGAGGACCACGCCGCGCACGACGGGGCCGGCCGGGAGGTGGCCATCCGGACGTCGGACCAGCTGCGGTTCGAGCCGTCGCGGGTGGACGCCAAGCCCGGCGAGGTGGTCACGTTCGTCGTCACCAACCCCGGGTCGGTCGCGCACGAGTTCGCCATCGGCAACGCGGCCTTCCACGAGGCGCACGGGCCGACGGTGGCCAGTGCCACGGCGGCGCCCACGGGTATGGCGTCCGAGCACGCCGGTCATGCGGCGATCGGCGGGACGCACGCGGGCGTGCCGTCGGGGCAGACGGTGCGGGTCACGTTCACGATGCCGGCCGACGAGGCGCCCACCTACGCGTGCCATCTGGCCAGCCACGACAAGGCCGGCATGACCGGTCAGGTGTCGTACACGCAGTGACCCGCGTCACTCTTGACACCTAGGCCGTTCGTGTAAACCATGGGCCCCGTGACCCGATCGATCCGGGACCGGCTGCTGGACGCGGCGTACGACGCCGCGGTGACGACCGGCTGGGCACAGGCCCGGATGGCCGACATCGCCACGGCGGCGGGCGTCTCCCGGCAGACCCTCTACGACCAGTTCGGGTCGCGCGACGCGCTGGCCCAGGCCCTCGCGCTGCGCGAGCTGGACCGCTTCCTGGCCGGCACCGAGCAGGCACTCGACGGCGAGGACGACATCGTCGACGCCATCGAGGCGGCGATGCGCTACGTGCTGCAGACCGCGCAGGACAACCCGCTCGTGCACTCGCTGATCACCGAGAACGGCGAGGAAGGGCTGCTGCCCCTGCTGACGACGAGGGCCGAGCCCGTGCTCGCCGCGTCGCGCGAACGGATGCTCGCCTACTACGCGCGTCGCTACCCGGAGCTCGACGCCGAGGACGCCGCGCTCGTCGCGGAGGTCGGCACCCGCCTGTCCGTCTCCTACATCCTCCAGCCGGTCGAGCCGGTCGAGGTGACCGCCCGACGTATCGCCACGCTCGTCGCCCGCATCCTGCAACCCGCTGACCGGAGGTCCTCGTGACCAGTCACTCGCGCTACTCCAACCCCGTCCCGCACGAGACGTGGGACGTGCCCATGGCCGGGTCGGCGCGCTTCTCCTGGGAGTACGACGAGGGCCGCCAGCAGCTGCTCGACCTCTACGCCAAGGGCAAGGCCAAGCAGTGGGACGCCGCGACCCGCATCGACTGGGACGTCGAAGTCGACCCGTACAACCCGCTCGGCGCGGCACTCGAGCTGAACCCGATCTACGGGTCGGACATGTACGAGGCGCTGTCCGAGAAGGAGCGGCAGGTGCTCGGGCAGCACCTCGCGTCCTGGAACTTCAGCCAGTTCCTGCACGGCGAGCAGGGGGCGGCCATCTGCGCGTCACGCATCGTCGAGTCGGTGCCGGACATCGACGCGAAGTTCTACGCCGCGACGCAGGTCATCGACGAGGCGCGCCACGTCGAGGCCTACTCCCGCTTCCTGCACGAGAAAGTCGAGCTGATCTACCCGATCAACGTGCACCTGCAGGAGCTGCTGCGCAGCACCCTGAGCGACTCGCGCTGGGACATGCCCTACCTCGGCATGCAGGTCATCATCGAGGGCGTCGCGCTGGCTGCGTTCGGGACGCTGCGCGAGACCGCGACCAACCCGGTCGCCAAGCAGATCCTGAGCTACGTCATGCAGGACGAGGCCCGGCACGTCGCGTTCGGGCGGCTCGCGCTGCGCGACTTCTACAAGAACCTGACGACGGCGGAGCGCGAGGAGCGCGAGGAGTTCGTCGTCGAAGGCTGCTACCTGCTCCGCGACCGGCTCCGCGCGCGCGAGGTGTGGGAGACGCTCGACATGCCGGTCGAGCGCTGCCTGACCTACGTCGAGGACTCGGTGATGATGCGGCACTACCGGTCGCTGCTGTTCATGCGCATCGTGCCGATCGTCAAGGACATCGGTCTCTGGGGCGAGAAGATCCAGAAGGCGTACGCCGACATGGGCGTCCTCGACTACGCCGGTATCGACGTCACGCAGCTCATGGCCGACGACGAGGCGCGGGCGGAGGCGCTCGACGAGGAGCGCGAGCTGGCCCGCCGTGCGGCGCAGGTCGACGAGGTCATCGCCGTCGGGGCCGAGAGCTAGGCGCCGATCCGCACGACCGCCTTCGCCCACGAGGACCGGGCGGCCGGCTGGAAGACGTACTGCTGCGTGGGGTGCACCGCCCCGAGGTCGACCGTGAACCGAGCCCTCCGGTCCCGGCCCACGAGGACCGTCTCCGGAGCCGTGCCGCCGTCGGCCGACAGGCGGATGCGCGACCCGGGCCGGTAGATCGGCGGAGTCACGACGTCGACCGGGCCGCTGCCGGAGAGCGCCAGGCCCTGCGGGCCGACCCCGGTCAGGTACAGGAACTCGACGACGTCGCGGTGCGTGGTGAACGACCAGCCGAACCGCTCGAAGCTCGCCTCGGCGGTCGCGAAGTCGAACGTGGTCACGGGTCGGGGGCGGGCGAAGACCTGTGCCACGGTCGGCGCCCAGATGCTCAGGTCCTCGATCCAGTACCCCCACTCGTGCGTGCCGGCGCCGTAGAAGCGGGTGGCGTGCGCCACGCCGGCGGCGGTCAGCGCCGCGTCGAAGCCCTCGTTCATCTGGCCGCAGAAGAACTCGACGAACGCGCTCTGCGGGTTGTATGCGGCACCGTCGTGCGCGCCACCGGGCAGGCCGTTGCCGGTCATCAGCGTCACGTCCATGCCGCGCAGGTTGGCCGCGAGCTCGACCGGGTTGTGGTCGCGGTAGCGGACCTCCTGGGTGACCGGGTCGCCCCAGATGCAGCTGTCGAGCGGGCCGCCGGGCAGGTTGGAGAACGGGACGACGAGCGCCGAGCCACCGGGGTGGCGGTAGGTGTTGTCGACCGCGCCCGAGAAGCCGGCCACGGCGGCGAAGAGGTCGGGGTGCCGCGCGGCGTAGCTGGTCGCGCCGAACCCGCCCATCGACAGCCCGGCGACCGCACGGCCCTCGCGCTTGCCGACGGTGCGGTAGTGCGCGTCGACCCAGGGCAGCAGCTCGCGGATGTGGAAGCTCTCCCAGGCGGGCGCGGGGTCGCTGGTCCCACCGAGGACGTCGCGCCCGTACCAGTCGGAGTACCAGCCGCCGGTGCCGCCGTCGGGCGTCACGACCACCCACGGCTGCTTCGCCAGGGTGGCGTCGGCGCCGTTGTCGATCCAGGTCGTCTCGTTGCCCCCGTGACCGTGCAGGAGCAGCAGCATCGGGTAGCGCGTGCGGCTCTTCGCGGAGTAGCCGACGGGCAGGGTGACGAGGACGTGCACCTCGCGCTGCATCGCGGCCGAGCGGAAGGTCAGCCGTTGCGTGCGCGGATGCCCGGCCACCGGCGCGGTCCTGAGCAGCTGCAAACCGATCGACACCGGCGCCGTGCGCGGTATGCAGAGCGGCGAGTCGGGGCCGGGAGCGGCGCGGCCGGCCGGCGCGACAGCGGCGCCGATCGCGAGGGTCAGGGCGAGCAGGAGTCGGCGCATCGGTCTCTCTTCGGCGTCGCGGGGGCGTGTCCCTGGTACGACGGAGCTCAGTCCGAACCCTCGCGGCTGGCCAGCAGCCGGCGGAACGACCCGACGCGGGCGGCACGTGCCGCGTCGTCCGCCGAGTAGGCGTCGAGCGCGCAGCGGTCGGCCCCTTCCTCGTGGCGGCAGCTCGGTGGGCACTCCTCGGCGGCGGCGGCCAGGTCCGGGAACGCCGCCAGCACGCGCTGCGGCGTCACGTGGGCGAGACCGAAGGACCGCACGCCCGGCGTGTCGATGATCCAGCCGACGTCGGGCAGCGGCACCGCGACGACGGAGGTCGAGGTGTGCCGGCCGCGGCCGATCGCCGTCACCTCCGCGGTGCGCCGATCCGCGTCGGGGACCAGCCGGTTCACCAGCGTCGACTTGCCCACGCCCGAGTGGCCGACCAGGACGCTGACCCGTCCGTCGAGCCGGCGGCCCAGCTCGGCCAGCGCGACGTCGTCGCCGCGGGTCATCGTCACGATCGGAACGTCGAGCAGCGTGTAGAGCTCGGTCAGCTCGCGCGGGTCGGCGAGGTCGCTCTTCGTGAGCAGCAGCAGGGGTGCCAGCCCGCCGTCGTACGCCGCGACGAGGCACCGGTCGATGAAGCCCAGCCGTGGTGGCGGGTCGGCCAGGGCGACCACGATGCCCAGCTGGTCGGCGTTCGCGACGATGACGCGCTCGGTCGGGTCGTCGTCGTCCGCGGTACGACGCAGGACCGTCGTCCGGTCCAGCCGCGCCACGATGCGCGCAAGTCCGTCGGCACCACCGCGCGTGTCTCCCACGAGGCGGACGCGGTCGCCGACCACGATCGAGGTGCGGCGCAGCTCGCTCCCGCGCATGGCGACGACCCGACGGTCCTCGACCAGACAGGTGAAGCGGCCGCGGTCGACGCCGACGACCATCGCGTCCACGGCGTCGGCGTACGCCGGCCGCGTGCGCGTGCGCGGGCGGGATCCCGGGCGCGCGCGGACCCGGACGTCGTCCTCGTCCAGCTCGCGGGGGCTCACGCAGCGATGCCGGTCATCGCAGCATCGCCAGCCAGCGCTCGGCGAAGTCGGGCATCGTCTTCGCCGTCGTGGCGATGTTCTCGACCTCGATGCCGTCGACGACCAGCCCGAGGAGCGCGGCGGCCATCGCGAGCCGGTGGTCGTCATAGGTGGCGACGACACCGCCGGTGAGCGGCCGCGGCCGGATCTCGAGGCCGTCCTCCCGCTCGCGCACGTCGCCGCCGAGCGCGTTGATCTCGCGCGCGAGCGCCGCGAGCCGGTCGGTCTCCTGCACCCGCAGGTGCGCCACGCCGGTCAGCACGCTCGGGCCGTCCGCCACCGCGGCGACGACGGCCAGCGCCGGCAGGAGCTCGCCACAGTCGGAGAGGTCGGCGGTGATCCCGCGCGGACGGGCCGGCCCGCGCACCTCGAGCGCCCCCGCGTCGTACGACGCACGCGCGCCCATCGCGGTCAGCAGCTCCGGCAGGTGCGCTCCCGGCTGGGTCGTCTCGCGCGGCCAACCGGGGACGCGCACGACGCCGCCGGTCACGACCGCGGCCGCGACGAAC
>CAZYXZ010000044.1:3148-26021 GCA_964651395.1 uncultured Frankiaceae bacterium | reverse complement strand
GGCCGGTCGATCAGGGCGTTGAGCACCTGGTAGTAGCGCGTGCCGGACATGTCGAACAGGTTGCGGATCGCCTGCTCCTTCGCGCCGGCGTACTTCCACCACTGGCGCTCGAACGCGAGGATCGCGCACTCGCGGTCGTTGAGCGGTCCTGGGATGAAGGGTGTGACGGGTTGCGCTTCCACGCCCACTCCAACGCTCGCTCGGCCCACAAATGACAACGGTGTCATTCTGGCACGCCGCCCCGACAGGTCAAGCGCACCGGGCCCGGGTCTTACGGGTACAGCCCGCGCGTCCGGTGGGCTTCGGCCACCCGGCCGACGCCGATCATCTGGGCCGCGGTGCGCAGCGAGACCTTCCGCTCGGCCGACAGCTGGGCCACCTCGACGTACGCGCGCTCCATCAGCGCCTTGAGCTTGTCGTTGACCTCGTCCTCGGTCCAGAAGTACGCCTGCAGGTCCTGCACCCACTCGAAGTAGGACACCGCGACCCCGCCGGAGTTGGCCAGCACGTCCGGTACGACGACGACGCCGCGGTCCTCGAGGATCTTGTCCGCGTCCGGGGTGGTCGGGCCGTTGGCGCCCTCCACGATGAAGCGCGCCTTCACGCGGTCCGCGTTGTCCGCATGGATCACGCCCTCCAGCGCGGCCGGCACGAGGATGTCGACGTCGAGGGTGAGCAGCTCCTCGTTCGTGATCGCGTCGGTGCCCGGGAAGCCGACGACGCTCTCCGCGCCGGCGCGCAGGTGCCGTAGCAGGGCCGCCGGGTTGAGGCCGGTCGGGTTGTAGATGCCGCCCTTCACGTCGCTCACGGCGACCACGTTGCAGCCCGCGTCGTGGAGGAACTGCGCGGCCAGGCCGCCCACCTTGCCGAAGCCCTGCACGGCCACGGTCACACCGCGGTAGTCGACGCGCGCCTCCTTGAGCGCCATGAACGCGGCGTACATGACACCGCGGCTGGTCGCGCCGCCGCGGCCCTCGGAGCCGCCGATGGCCACCGGCTTGCCCGTCACGACGCCGGGGACGGAGAACCCGGCGTTCACCGAGTACGTGTCCATCATCCAGGCCATCGTCTGCTCGTCCGTGCCGACGTCGGGGGCGGGGATGTCCTTCTCCGGGCCGATGATCGGCAGGATCTCGCTCGCATAGCGCCGGGTGAGCCGCTCGAGCTCGTTGCGGCTGAGCAGCCGCGGGTCCACCGCCACGCCGCCCTTCGCGCCGCCGTACGGGATGCCGATGAGGGCGCACTTCCAGGTCATCCACATCGCGAGCGCCTTGACCTCGTCGAGGTCGGTGTCCGGGTGGTAGCGCACGCCACCCTTCGCGGGGCCGCGGGAGAGGTTGTGCTGCACCCGGTAGCCGGTATGGACGTCGATCGAGCCGTCGTCCCGGCGTAGCGGGACGGACACGGTGAGGATGCGTCGCGGGGTGCGCAGCAGCTCGTGCAGGCCGTCGTCCAGGCCGAGCTCGTCCACGGCGGTAGCCAGCTGGATCAACGCGGAGTCCCACGCCGTCTGGCCGCTGCCCACAGGGTCAGTCTGCCGTATCCGGGTGTCATCAGGCAGGGAGGCAGGGTAGGCCCGGCGAAAGGGATTCTCTCGCCCCAGCTAGGAGCCCTCCCCCATGCGTCCTGCCCGCCTGGCGCTCGTGCTCGCCGCAGCCGCCGCTGTCGCGAGCGGCCTGCCCGCCCAGGGCCACCCGGTGCACCTGCCGAAGGTGATCGCCGGGACGTTCGCCCAGCCGGTGCTGCGGGCCGCGTCCGAGCCGACCGACACCTCGGCCCGGGCGCGCTACAGCTACCAGATCCCGCGTTCCACGCGAGACCGCAAGGACCTCGTCGAGGGCTGGCAGGTGCACGTCGTCTACCTGCTCGGATCGGACTCCACGGACGAGGCGCTCGACACCAAGGGCGTCATCGAGATGTCCATGCGCGCGCAGAACCAGTGGTTCAAGGGCCAGACCGGGCAGAGCTGGATCTACGACACGTTCAACTTCACCGCCAACGGTCGCCGGCGCAACGCGCTCGACGTCACGTTCGTCCGCATGGAGCAGCCGATCTCCTCGATCGGCGGCGTGGGCGACGTCGAGTCGGCACTGCGCGCGGCCGGCTTGGGCGCGGCCCAGAAGCGCTACCTGGTCTACGTGCCGGCCCGCACGGGTGGCATCTGCGGCGAGGCGTTCTACCCGCTGATCTCCAACGACCCCGAGGTGGACGGGCAGTACTCGGCGGTGTACCTCGACGCCGACCCCGGCTGCCACAGCCGTGACTTCGCCACGTCCCTGAGCTCGCCGGGCTGGGCCGAGGCGATCATCCTGCAGGAGATGATCCACAACGACGGCGTCGTGCCCATCTCATCGCCGCACTCCTGCTTCACGCCGCTCTACGGACACGTCTGCACCGCAGAGCTCGGCCTGGTCTCGCCGACGCTCGACCCGGAGTCGCGCGACGTGATGTTCCCGTTCGTCACGGGGTCGCTGGCCAGCAAGAAGGTCGACCCGGGCAACGACGACTACTACAAGGTGCGCCTGGGCTTCGCCCTGCGCGACCTCGAGGACAGCCCCTACCTCACGCGGTAGCGCCTCGCCTCACATCAACGGCCGGGTCGTCGGCAGGATCGGCGCGGGCAGCAGCGTCTCCCCCATGAGCCACTGGTCGACGGCGGCGGCACAGGACCGCCCTTCGGCGATCGCCCACACGATCAGGCTCTGCCCGCGACCGAGGTCGCCCGCGGCGAACACACCCTCCACCGAGGTCGCGAACGAGGCGTCCCGCGCCACATTGCTGCGCGAGTCGAGCTCGACGCCGAGCGCCTCGACCAGCCCCTCGCGCTGCGGTCCGAGGAAGCCCATGGCCAGCAGGACCAGGTCGCAGTCGAGGTCGAAGTCGGTGCCCTCGATCTTGTCGAACCTGCCCTCCACCATCTCGACCTCGTGCGCCCGCAGCCCGCATACGTTGCCGGCGTCGTCGGCCAGGAATCGCTCGGTGTTGACGGCGAAGACCCGCTCGCAACCCTCCTCGTGCGCCGAGCTGACCCGGAAGATCATCGGCCAGGTCGGCCACGGGTTCGCGTCCGGCCGGGTCTTCGGCGGCTCGGGCAGGATCTCGAACTGGTGCACGGACAGTGCGCCCTGGCGCAGCGCCGTACCGAGGCAGTCGGCGCCGGTGTCGCCGCCGCCGATGATGACGACGCGCTTGCCGTCGGCGCTGATCGGCGGCGACTCGAGGTCGCCCTCCTGCACGCGGTTGGACAGCGGCAGGTACTCCATCGCCTGGTAGATGCCGGCCAGCTCCCGCCCGGGAATCGGCAGGTCGCGCGCGGCGGTCGCGCCGCCGGCCAGCACCACCGCGTCGAAGTCCGCGCGGAGCTGCTCGGCGGTGATGTCGACCCCCACGTTCACGCCGGCGCGGAAGACGGTGCCCTCCGCGCGCATCTGCTCGAGCCTGCGGTCGAGGTGTCGCTTCTCCATCTTGAACTCGGGGATGCCGTAGCGGAGCAGGCCGCCGATCCGGTCGGCCCGCTCGAGGACGGTGACGGCGTGGCCGGCACGCGTGAGCTGCTGCGCGGCGGCCAGCCCGGCCGGGCCGGAGCCGACGACCGCGACCGTCTTGCCGGTCTGCGCCGACGGCGGGAGCGGCGTGACCCAGCCCTCGTCCCACGCGCGGTCGATGATCTCGACCTCGACCTGCTTGATGGTGACCGGGTCCTGGTTGATGCCGAGCACGCACGCCGCCTCGCACGGCGCGGGGCAGAGCCGTCCGGTGAACTCGGGGAAGTTGTTCGTCGCGTGCAGCCGGTCGATGGCCTCGTGCCAGTGACCGCGGTAGACCAGGTCGTTCCAGTCTGGGATCAGGTTGCCCAGCGGGCAGCCGTTGTTGCAGAACGGGATGCCGCAGTCCATGCACCGCGCGGCCTGCTTCTTGAGGTCGGCCTCGGGGAAGTCCTCGTAGACCTCCTGCCAGTCGAGCAGGCGAACCGGGACCGGGCGACGCGTCGGGAGCTGGCGGCCGTGCTTGAGGAAGCCGGTGGGGTCAGCCACGGGCCACCGCCATGATCGCCTCGTCCAGGTCGAGGCCCTTCTCCTCGGCCATGCGCGCGGCCTCGAGCACCCGCTTGTAGTCCTTGGGCATGACCTTCTTGAAGTGCCGTGTCTCCTCGTGCCAGCGCGACAGCAGCCGCGCCGCGACCGGCGAGCCGGTCTCGCGCTCGTGCGTCCGTACGGCGGTGCGCAGGAAGTCGCGGTCGTCGTCGTCGAGCGGGTCCAGGTCGACCATCTCCAGGTTCAGGCGGTTCAGGAAGGTGTCCTCGGGGTCGTAGACGTACGCGACCCCGCCGGACATCCCGGCGCCGAAGTTGCGACCGGTCTCGCCGAGGACGACGACGCGCCCGCCGGTCATGTACTCGCAGCCGTGGTCCCCGACACCCTCGACGACCGCGGTCGCGCCCGAGTTGCGGACGCAGAACCGCTCGCCGACCAGGCCGCGCAGGTACGCCTCGCCGCCGGTGGCGCCGTAGAGGATGACGTTGCCGGCCACGACGTTCTGCTCCGCGACGAAGTCGGGGTGGGTATCCCGTGGCGGCCGGAGCACGAGCCGGCCGCCGGACAGCCCCTTGCCGAAGTAGTCGTTGGCGTCGCCCTCGAGCCGCAGGGTGATGCCGCTCGGCACGAAGGCGCCGAAGCTCTGCCCGGCGGAGCCGGTGAAGTGCACCTGGATCGTGTCCGTCGGCAGCCCGGCGCCGCCGTAGCGCTTGGTGACCTCGTGGCCGAGCATCGTGCCGACCGTGCGGTTGACGTTGCGGATCGGCAGGTCGATGAGCACCGGCTCGCCGCTCTCGAGCGCCGGCCGCGCGTACGCGATGAGCTCGTTGTCGAGCGCCTGGTCGAGGCCGTGGTCCTGGCCCTGGGTGCAGTACATGTCCTGCTCCCACGGCGACTCGGGCCGATGCAGGATCGGAGTGAGGTCGAGCCCGCGGGACTTCCAGTGTCCGATCGCCGCGTCCGTATCGAGCATCTCGACGTGACCGACCGCTTCGGCGAGGGTGCGGAAGCCGAGCTGTGCGAGCAGCTCGCGGACCTCCTCGGCGATGTACTCGAAGAAGGTCACGACGAACTCGGGCTTGCCACTGAACCTCTTGCGCAGCTCCGGGCTCTGCGTCGCCACCCCGACCGGACAGGTGTCGAGGTGGCAGACCCGCATCATGATGCAGCCGCTCACGACCAGCGGCGCGCTGGCGAAGCCGAACTCCTCGGCCCCGAGAAGCGCCGCGATCACGACGTCGCGGCCGGTCTTCAACTGCCCGTCGGTCTGCACGACGATCCGGTCGCGCAGCCCGTTGAGCAGGAGCGTCTGCTGAGTCTCGGCGAGGCCGAGCTCCCACGGCGCGCCGGCGTGCTTCAACGACGTCAGCGGCGACGCGCCGGTGCCGCCGTCGTGCCCTGAGATCAGGACGACGTCCGCCTTGGCCTTGGCTACCCCGGCTGCGACGGTGCCGACGCCGACCTCGGCGACCAGCTTCACGTGCACGCGCGCTGCGGGGTTGGAGTTCTTGAGGTCGTGGATGAGCTGCTTGAGGTCTTCGATCGAGTAGATGTCGTGGTGCGGGGGCGGGGAGATCAGCCCGACACCCGGCGTCGAGTGCCGCGTCCGCGCGATCCAGGGGTAGACCTTGCCGCCGGGCAGCTGACCACCCTCACCCGGCTTCGCTCCCTGCGCCATCTTGATCTGCAGGTCGTCGGCGTTGGTGAGGTACTCGCTGGTCACGCCGAACCGGGCGGAGGCCACTTGCTTGATGGCGGAGCGCCGTAGGTCGCCGTTCTCGTCCGGAACGTAGCGGTCGGCGTCCTCGCCGCCCTCGCCGGTGTTGGACCGCGCGCCGATCCGGTTCATCGCGATGGCCAGGGTCTCGTGCGCCTCCTTGGAGATGGAGCCGTAGGACATCGCGCCGGTCGAGAACCGCTTCACGATCTCGGCGACCGGCTCGACCTCCTCGATCGGCACGGGCGGGCGGACCCCGTCGGCGAACCGGAACAGGCCTCGCAATGTCGAGAGATTCACAGCCTGCTCGTTGACCGACGCCGTGTACTGCTTGAAGACGTCGTAGCGCTTGGTCCTCGTGGCGTGCTGGAGGCGGAAGACCGTCTCGGGGTTGAACAGGTGGATCTCGCCCTCGCGGCGCCACTGGTACTCGCCGCCCTGCCAGAGGTCGCGGTGGGCGAGCTCCTCCGGGCGGTCCGGGTAGGCGAAGCGGTGCCGCGCCGCGACCTCCGCGGCCAGCACGTCCAGGTCGACGCCGCCGAGCCGGCTGGTGGTGCCGGTGAAGTACTCGTCGACCAGGTCGTGACCGAGGCCGATGGCCTCGAAGACCTGCGCGCCGGTGTACGACGCGACCGTGGAGATGCCCATCTTGGACATGACCTTGAGCACGCCCTTGGTGCAGGCCTTGATGTAGTTACGCACCGCCTGCCGCTCGGTGACGCCGGTGACGTGGCCGTTCGCGATGAGGTCGCCGATGGACAGGAACGCGAGGTAGGGGTTGATGGCCGCGGCGCCGTAGCCGATGAGCAGCGCCATGTGGTGCACCTCGCGCGCCTCGCCGGTCTCGATGACCAGGCCGACCTTGGTACGCGTGCGCTCGCGGATCAGGTGGTGGTGCACCGCGGACGTCAGCAGCAGCGAGGGGATGGGCGCCATCTCCGCCGAGCTGTAGCGGTCGGACAGGATGATGACCTTCGCGCCGTCGGCGATCGCGGCACTGACGTTCTGGCGGATCTCCTCGATCGCGCGGCGCAGGCCCTCGCCACCCTCGGCGACCGGGAACAGCCCGTCGACGGTGAACGGCTTGAAGCCCGGCATGTCGCCGTCGTCGTTGATGTAGAGGAGCTTGGCCAGCTCCTCGTTGCTGATGATCGGCTGCGGCAGCACGACCTGCCGGCAGGACGCCGGAGTCGGCTCGAGCAAGTTGCCCTCCGGGCCGACACACGCCGACATCGAGGTGACCAGCTCTTCCCGGATCGCGTCGAGCGGCGGGTTGGTCACCTGCGCGAAGAGCTGCGAGAAGTAGTCGAAGAGCAGTCGCGGCCGCTGCGAGAGCACCGCGATCGGCGTGTCCGTGCCCATCGAGCCCAGTGCCTCGTACGCGTTCTTCGCCATGGGCGAGACGAGGATCTTCAGCTCCTCGGTGGTGTAGCCGAAGACCCGCTGGTCGCGCACGATCGAGCTGGCATGGGGGGTGAGGAAGTCGCGTGGCGGCAGGTCGTCGAGATGCGCGAGACCCGCGTGCAGCCACTCGTCGTACGGGAGCTGGTCGGCCAGCTCCCGCTTGATCTCCTCGTCGCCGACGATGCGCCCCTGCGCGGTGTCGACGAGGAACATCTTGCCGGGCTGCAACCGGCCCTTCTGCACGATGTTGCTCTGATTGATGCCGAGCACGCCGACCTCGGAAGCCATGACGACGAGGCCGTCGGCGGTGACCCAGTAGCGCGACGGGCGCAGGCCGTTGCGGTCGAGGACCGCGCCGATGACGGTGCCGTCGGTGAAGGCGATCGATGCGGGGCCGTCCCAGGGCTCCATGAGCGACGCGTGGTAGCGGTAGAACGCGCGCTTCCACTCCGGCATCGACTCGTGGTTCTCCCAGGCCTCCGGGATCATCATCAGCACGCTGTGCGGCAGGGACCGGCCGCCGAGGTGCAGCAGCTCGAGCACCTCGTCGAAGCGGGCGGTGTCGCTCGCCCCCGGCGTGCAGATCGGGAAGATGCGCTCGAGGTCACCGGGCAGCAGGTCGGTCTCGAGCAGCGCCTCGCGGGCGCGCATCCAGTTCTGGTTGCCCTGCACGGTGTTGATCTCGCCGTTGTGCGCGACGAACCGGTACGGGTGTGCCAGCGGCCACGACGGGAACGTGTTGGTCGAGAAACGCGAGTGGACCAGGACGAGCGCGCTGACCAGCCGCTCGTCGTGGAGGTCGAGGTAGAACTCCTCGAGCTGGCCGCTGCGCAGCATCCCTTTGTAGATCAGGGTGCGGCCGGACAGGCTCGGGAAGTAGACGCCGTCGCCGTTGCTGCCGAGCTCGTGCTCGATCCGCTTGCGGACGATGTACGCGCGCCGCTCCAGGTCCAACCCGGTCAGCTCGCCCTCGGCGCCGGCGATGAACATCTGCCGGAACGTCGGCTCCACGTCGCGCGCCATCGCGCCGATCATCGAGTTGTCGACGGGCACGTCGCGCCAGCCGAGCACCTGCATACCCTCGCTCGCGACCACCTTGGTCACGGCAGCCACCTTCGCGGCGCACGCGTCGGGGTCGCGGGGCAGGAACGCGCAGCCCACGGCGTAGCCGCCGGCCGGGGGCAGCTCGAAGTCGACGACGTCGCGGAGGAAGGCGTCGGGGACCTGGATCAGGATGCCGGCGCCGTCCCCGACGTTGGCCTCGGCGCCCGTGGCGCCGCGGTGGTCGAGGTTGCACAGCGAGCGCAGGCCCATCTGGACGATCTGCCGGCGCGCGCGGCCGTGCATGTCCACGACGAACGCGACGCCGCAGGCGTCGTGCTCGAACCGGGGGTCGTAAAGGCCTTGAGGAGCGGGCATCCAGCGGTCTCCCTGAGAGCGAACGTCGGTTTTCCGTCGGCTCTGCGGCAGGGACGACCATGGCCCGTTAACGCAGTGGTAACACGATACCCGGACCCCGCCAGGCGGGCCACCGGGAAGGGCAGGCTACTCGGCGGGTGTCTCTCCGGACTTGCGCAGGTGATCGTCGATGATCCGGGCGTTGCGCCCCGGGGCGAGCGCCGTGCCGTAGCCGCTGCCCAGCTCCGGGCCGTCGCCCAGGTCGGGCTGCGGGGGGCGGTCGCGACGCACCAGGGCGACCGTGCCCGCGGCCAGGGCGACGAGCACGAGGATCACGACGCCGTACACGACCTGTGAAGCGCTCACTGCGTCCCCCTTCCCTTGAGCCGACGCCCGGAATCGAACCGGGAACCTGCCGATTACAAGTCGGCTGCGCTAGCCAATTGCGCCACGTCGGCGAAGGTGACGAGCGTACCGACCCCGGTGACGCAGGGCGTCGTCCGTCAGCCGGTGACCTGCCCGACGAGGTCGGCCCAGAAGTCCATCTTGGCGACGGATAGCTCGAGCGCGATCCCGTCCGGATCCCGGAAGTTGACGACGTCAGCGTAGGGCGCAGCGACGACACCGGAGTGGGGCACCGACTGCTCATCGAGGTGCCGCACCCAGTCATCGAGGTCCGACCGGTTGGGAACCTGGAACCCGACGTGGTCCAGACCTACGCGCCGCTCGTCGAAGTCGCCGGCCAGGCCGTCCGGGTGTTGGACGAGCCCCACGACGTACGACAGCGTGGTCAGGTCGAACAGCCCGTTGTAGGTGTCCGTGTTGAAGTACGGCGGACCGACGTTCTCGTGATTGCTGACGACGGTCAGGCCGAGGATCCGGCAGTACCAGTCGCTGCTGCGCTTCAGGTCGCTGACGGTCAGGTTCACGTGGTTCGTACCGAGCAGAAGAGTCGGCGTGACGCACCTCCTCCTGCCCGATCGCGCCACGTCGGCGACGTGCGGACCGAGCGTACCCGCCCCGGAGATCGTCGCTAGGCTCGGCGCATGAGGGATCTGACGCAGGACGCCGAGAGTCACTTCGCGGCGAGCAGCGCGAGCGTCGCCGCACGGCTCGCGGCGTTCCCGCGGTTCGCGGACCGCACGAGCCTGTCCCGCTTCCTCGTGCGCTACGAGATCTTCAAGCAGGCGGCGGGCGTCCAGGGATCCATCGTCGAGTGCGGAGTCCACGACGGCGGCGGCCTGTTCACCTGGGCCACCGTCTCGGCGCTCCTGGAGCCGCTCAACCACCGCCGCCGCATCGTCGGATTCGACACGTTCGAGGGCTTCCCGTCGGTGCACGAGGCGGACGCCGCCACGGGCAGCGAGCACGCCTACGTCGGCAACTACGCGGGCGCGACCCAGGCCGAGCTGCAGGGCAGCATCGACCGGTTCGACGTCGGACGCGCGCTGGGTGACATCCCCAAGATCGAGCTGGTCGCCGGCGACTTCCTGGAGACCGGACCGGCGTACGTCGCCGCGAACCCGCATCTCCTGGTGTCGCTGCTCTACCTCGACTTCGACCTCTACGAGCCGACGAGGCGTGCGCTGGAGCTGTTCCTGCCACTCATGCCGGCCGGCGCGATCGTGGCGTTCGACGAGGTGCACTCCGCGGACTTCCCGGGAGAGACCACCGCGATGGCCGAGGCCCTCGACGTGCCCCGGCTGACGCTGCAGCGGCTGCCCACCACGTCGATCTGCTGGGCCGTCCTGACCGGCGACGAGCGAAAGGTCTAGCCGTGGACCTCGAGGCATTCCCCGACTTCTACTCCAAGCTCGTGCCGTTCGTGGCAACCATGGGCACGGAGTTCGTCGAGCTCTCGCTGGAGCGGGTGGTCCTCCGTGTGCCGGACCGTCCGGACCTGCACAACCACCTCGGCGGGCCGCACGCCGGCGTGCAGTTCAGCCTCGGTGAGTCGGCCTCGGGCATCGTGACGATCCTGAACTTCGAGGAGGCCCTGGCCGAGGCGACGCCGCTGCCCGGTCGCGCGGAGATCCGCTACAAGAAGGTGGCGAAGGGCGACTTCACCGTCTCCGCCACGTTGGGCAAGCCGCGCGACGACGTCCTGGCCGAGATGCGCTCCGAGGGCAGCTCGTGGTTCCCGGTCGAGATCGTCATCGCCACCGCGGACGGCGAGACCGGCGCGATGACGGTCGACTGGAACCTCAAGCGCAACAGCTAGCGCGTCAGCCGAGCTTCCAGCTCCCGCTGCCCGTGGCGGCGTCGATCAGGCCCTGGTCGACGCCGAACGGGAAGCACAGGACCGGGTCGCACGGGTCCACGTAGACGCGGAAGTCCTTGAAGATCGTGCCCAGCTTCAGCGGCGTCCCCTTGATCGAGAACGACCAGATGATCGAGTTGCCCCTCACCGACGCGGTGATCAGCTCGGCGTTGCCCTCTGGGTTGGCGTTCTTCGACAGGCAGTCGCCCCACTGGGCCCAGGCGTTGACCTGCACGAGGGCCGAGTACGGCGTGCCGGGGAAGTAGATGAAGTCCACCTGACCGCAGGTCGAGGTCATGGCCGAGAGCTTGAAGCTGACACCGGGGTTCGCTTCGACCGGGCCGGCGGTGGACAGCGTCACCACGAGCTTCTTCGGGACGTACTTCTTGCCGGTGCCCGTGCCGGTGGTCTGGTAGACGGCCGACACGACGTCCATGCCCGGCGTACCGACGGCGTCACCGGCCGGGTCGGTGACCTGGGCCTTCGGCGGAGCGGCCTCAGTGGGCAGGACGGAGCCCGCGACGAGCAGGGCGGAGAGCAGTAGAACGGCGCGGCGCATGACGTCAGGTTTCGCGATGCGCGACGGCAGACCTTCCCGGGACGTCAGCTGACGTCGGCGATGGCACGCGCCTTGAGGTGCATGTCCAGCTTGCGCTTGATCCGCTGAAGCGCGTTGTCGATCGACTTCACGTGCCGGTTCAGCGACTCGGCGATCTCCTGGTAGCTCTTGCCCTCGACGTAGAGGCGGAGCACCTCGGCCTCGAGGTCGGAGAGCACGTCGTCGAAGTGCCGCTGCAACGAGCGGATCCGCTCCGAGGAGATGACCAGGTCGGCCGGGTCGGTGATGGCGGTCGTCGGGATGACGTCGCCGAGCACGCGGTCGCCGTCCTCGTCGGAGATGACCGGGCGGTTGAAGGACACGTAGGAGTTCAGCGGACCGTGCTTCTGGCGGGTCGCGGTCTTGATCGCGGTGATGATCTGCCGGGTCACGCACAGCTCGGCGAAGGCGCGGAAGCTGGTGAGCATGTCGGGGTTGAAGTCCCGGATCGCCTTGTAGAGGCCGATCATGCCCTCTTGGACGATGTCCTCCCGGTCGGCCCCGACCAGGAAGTAGGAGCGGGCCTTCACGCGGGCGAAGTTGCGGTACTTCGTCAGCAGCTCCGCGAGGGCCACGTCGTCGCCTGAACGCGCGGCCAGCACCAGCTCGTCGTCCGAGCGCTGTTCGTCGTCCAGAAAATCGTGGTTCCGACGCACGGACGCACCCTTCGCTGTTGGCGGCGGGCCTGCTGGGAGGAGCAGCTCTGCTGAAAGCGGTGCCGGGATGGTAACCGGCCCCCCCAGGCCGTGGCTAGCCTGACGTCTCCGTCAGGGCCGAGCGGCCCCCGACCGGCCGCTCCACCAGCACGTATAACGCTCCGTGGAGCAGGGCGTTACGGTGCGTGACCTGCTAATCGTCGCCTGCGGGCGATCTCCGCGAGGACTATCCCGGTCGCCACACTCGCGTTCAGGGACTCGGTCTCCGCGGCCATCGGGATCCGGACCAGCACGTCCACGCGCTCGGCGACGAGGCGGCTCAGGCCGCTCCCCTCGGCCCCGACGACCAGGCAGAGCGGGTCGGTGGCCACCTCGAGGTCGTCCACCCCGAGCGCCGCCCGGCCGTCCAGCCCGACCACGGTCAGCCCCGCGTCGGCGTACCCCTTGAGCGTGCGGACCAGGTTCGTGGCGCGGGCGACCGGCAGTCGTGCCGCCGCCCCGGCACTCGCCTTCCAGGCCGCCGGCGACATCGAGGCGGAGCGTCGCTCGGGGATGAGCACGCCGTGCGCACCGAAGGCCGCCGCGGAGCGGACGACGGCGCCCAGGTTGTGCGGGTCGGTCACGCTGTCGAGCGCCACGACGAGGGCCGGCTCGGCGGCGCCGACCGCGAGCCGCAGCACGTCGTCGGGGTGCGCGTACTCGTAGGGCGAGGCGAGCAGCAGCAGGCCCTGGTGCACGGCGCCGTCGCTCATGCGGTCGAGCTCCTGGCGGGAGGCCTCGCGGACCGGGATCTTCAGCGCGAGCGCCCGCTTGAGCGCCTCGGTCACCCGCTCGTCGTGGTCGATGCCCTGAGCGACGACCAGCGACCGCGCCGGCATGGCGGCGCGCAGCGCCTCGGTGACCGGGTTGCGGCCGACCACGATGTCCTCGTCGGACCGCTTGCCCCTCGGGGCTGACCTGCCGCGCCCCGTGGCAGGACCCCGACCTGTCGACTGCGCAGGCGGTTTCCGCGCCGCCGTGTTGCCGCGGGACCGGGCGCCGGGATCGGGTCGGCCCTTCGCGTCGCCCCGGCGTACGGCGGAGGCCTTGCGCGCGGCCGGATGCCCGGTGCGCTCCTCGGCCTTGGGCGTGGGCTTGCGCGGCTCGAGACCCTTGCGGCGCACGCCGCCCGAGCCGACCGACGCGCCCTTGCGGTGCGAGCCGGGCTTGCCTGCGCGGCCGCCCTGCCCACCGCGCTTGATCCCGCCACCCGGCGTCATCGGGCCGCCAGGTGCCAGCGGACGCCGCCCGCGACGTCCTCGACGACGACTCCCGCGGCGGCGAGCGCGTCGCGGATCGCGTCGGCCTGGGCGTAGTCCTTGCGCTCGCGCGCCGCGGCGCGGGCGTCGAGCGCGACCTGCACCATCGCGGCCACGACCGGGGTCAGGTCGCTCGCGGCGGCCGGCCACTGGCTGACCGGGTCGAGCCCGAGGACGTCGAGGCCCTCCCGCACGGCCGCGAGGTAGGCGGCCACCCCGTCGAGGTCACCCTCGGTCAGGGCGGCGTTGCCGCGCGTCGTCGCGTCGTGCACCGCCGCGAGCGCCCGCGAGACGGCGAGGTCGTCGTCCATGGCAGCCGCGAACTCGCGGCGCGTCAGGTCGGCACTCGGGAGGGACACCTCGGCGCCGCGCGCCTCGGCCTCACCGACCCCGCCGAGCGCGTCGACCGCGTTGCGTACGAACGTCTCCAGCCGCCCGTACGCCGCTCCGGCCTCGGCCAGCAGGTCTTCCGTGTAGTCGAGCCCCGAGCGGTAGTGCGCGCCGCCGAGCAGGTAGCGCAGCACCTGCGGCCGTACGCCGGACTCCAGCACGTCCGCGACGATGGCCGAGTTGCCGAGCGACTTGCTCATCTTCGTGCCGCCGATGTTCACCAGGCCGTTGTGCAGCCAGTAGTTGGCGAAGCCGTCGCCCGCCGCGCAGGAGGACTGCGCGCGCTCGTTCTCGTGGTGCGGGAAGACCAGGTCCAGCCCGCCCCCGTGGATGTCGAACGGCTGTCCGAGGTACTTCTCCGCCATCGCCGAGCACTCGAGATGCCAGCCCGGCCGGCCCGGACCCCACGGCGTCTCCCACGACGGCTCGCCCGGCTTGTGCGACTTCCACAGCGCGAAGTCGAGCGGGTCTCGCTTCGGGCCGGCCTCCTCGGTGGCCAGCATCGCGTCCGGCTTCTGGCCGGACAGCTCGCCGTACTCCGCGTAGGAGCGCACGTCGAAGTACACGTCGCCACCCGCCGCATAGGCGTGGCCGCGCTCGATCAGGACCTCCATGAGCCTGACCATCTCCGGGATGTGCCCGGTGGCACGCGGCTCGATGGTCGGCGGGAGGACGCCGAGCGCGTCGTACGCGTCGTTGAAAGCGCGCGTGTTGCGTTCGGCCAGCTCGAAGGGGCTGATCCCCTCGTGCCCGGCGTTGTGGATGATCTTGTCGTCGACGTCGGTGACGTTGCGGACGAACGTCACGGCGTAGCCGCTGGCCAGCAACCAGCGCCGGAGGATGTCGAAGGCCACGCCCGACCGGATGTGCCCGACGTGCGGCGGGGACTGCACGGTGGGCCCGCACACGTAGATGCCGACATGACCGTCTCGGACCGGCTCGAAGGCGCGGTCCTCCCCGGTCAGCGTGTCGTGCAGTACGAGAGCCACGCGGGTGAGCCTACGGGTAGCCGACCCGGCTAGGTTGCGCGTCATGGCCGACGACGACGAGGGCGAGAAGCTCTACCAGCAGTTCCCGGAGGTCGCCCTGCACAAGCTGCTGGGCCTGCGCGTCGTGCAGTGGGAGCCGCCCGGCGACGTGGTGGTCGAGATGCCGGTGGCGGAGGAGGCGTTCAACTCCACGGGCAACCTGCACGGCGGCGCGATCGCGACACTGATCGACGTCGCCGCCGGCACCGCGGCGGCGGTGGGCAGCTCGTTCCAGCCGGGCGTGAACACGATCGTCACGGCCGACCTGCACGTCCGCTACCTGGCGCGCCCCCACGGCGACGTCGTACGCGCGGTGGCGAAGGTGATCAAGGCCGGCCGGCAGCTGGTCATCGTCGAGTGCCGCGTGCTCGACGACGAGGACCGGATCATCGCCTCGGCCGACTTCGCGAGCATGGTCGTCCCGCTCCGCGCCCCCCTGAAGCCCGGCCCGAAGGCGAAGGGCACGGACCCGGATCTCTAGCGAGTCAGCAGAGCGGTAGCGAGCGCGGCGAGGCCTTCGTCGCGGCCGGTGAGACCGAGTCCGTCGCTGGTCGTCGCCGCCACCGAGACCGGGGCGCCGCACGCTGTCGACAGCAGCTGCTCCGCCTGCGCGCGCCGCTCCCCCAGCCGTGGCCGGTTGCCGACCAGCTGAACCGACACGTTCGCGATGGTCCAGCCCTCGGCCACCACCAGCGCCGCCGCTTCCGCGAGCAGCGTCACGCCCGATGCACCGGCCCACTTCGGATCGCCCACGCCGAACACCGATCCGAGGTCGCCGAGCCCGGCGGCGGACAGCAGCGCGTCGCAGCACGCGTGCGCCACGACGTCACCGTCGGAGTGCCCCGCGAGGCCGGGCTCACCGGGCCACTCGAGACCGGCCAGCCACAGCGCTCCGTCGCCGCCGAACGCGTGGACGTCGACGCCCAAGCCGACTCGCTGGTCAGTGGTCACGACGCTCCACCCGCCGGCGTACGACGGTCTCGGCCAGCAGCAGGTCGACCGGCCGCGTGACCTTGAACGCCTCTTCATGGCCGGGCACGACGAGCACCGGGATGCCGATGCGCTCGAGCAGGCCGGCGTCGTCAGTCGCCTCGTGGCCGTCGATCAGCGCAGCGTCGTGCGCCTTCGCGAGGGCGTCGCGCTGGAAGCCCTGCGGCGTCTGTACGGCGCGCAGCCCGTCCCGCCGCAACGTCTCCGAGACGCGCCCCTCGTCATCCACGCGCTTGACGGTGTCTGCCACCGGCACGGCCGGAATGACCGCCGGCGCGCCCTCGGACACCGCATGCACGATCTCGTCGACGAGCTCGCTCGGTGCCAGCGGCCGGGCCGCGTCGTGCACGAGCACGATCGTGACGTCGGCGGGCAAGGACTCGAGTGCGAGTCGTACCGACTCCTGCCGCGTCGCGCCCCCCGTGACGACACGGACCTCGGCCGGCACCTCGTGCGCGTCCAGCAGTGCCCGCACCGCGTCGTCGTCCCCCGGCGGCGCGGCGACGACGACGAGGTCGACGAGACGGGCCTGCGAGAGAGCGCGCACGGCATGGACGAGCATCGGAAGTCCACCGACGAGACGAAGCGCCTTGGGCGTCCCCGGACCGAGTCGCTCCCCCCGGCCGGCAGCCGGGACGATCGCGCCGACGGTCACGAGCGGGAGCCGGCCAGCTGACCGAAGACCATCCGGCCATTGGCCGTCATGATCACGCTGGTGACGCGCGCGGTGACCTCGCTGCCGATCTCCGAACGGCCGCGCTCGATGACCACCATCGTCCCGTCGTCGAGGTAACCCACTGCCTGGCCCTGCTCCTTGCCGGCCTTGAGCAGCGCGACGGTGAGCTCCTCCCCGACCTGCACTGCCGGGCGCAGGGCGAGGGTCAGCTTGTGCATGTTGAGCACCGGGATGCCGGCGAGCGAGGCGGCCTTGGCGAGATTCGTGTCGAGCGTGAACAGCGCAGCCTCGTGGTCGCGCGCGATCCGGACCAGCTTCTCGTCGGTCTCGACGAGATCCGGCGGGTCGTCGTCGATGACCTCGAGGCTGATCCCGGGCTCCCGCTTGAGCGCCTCGAGCACCTCGAGACCGCGTCGGCCGCGTGCCCGCTTCACGTCGTCGCCGGAGTCGGCGAGGCCCTGGAGCTCGGTGATCACCGGCTGTGCCAGCAGCATCCGGCCGTGGAGGAAGCCGGCTCGCACGACCTCGATCACCCGGCCGTCGACGGCGACGGACGTGTCGACGACGCGCGCCAGCTGGGAGACCGGGCGGTGCCGCTGGGCGCGCCCGGCACGTCCACCGAAGAGCGCGAGGATGCTCTCGCGCTTGCTGCGTCCCACGGCCAGACCGGCGTAGCTGATGGTGACCACGACGAAGGCGAACAGCGAGAAGCGGATGTAGGGCTCGTCGATGAGCAGCAACGGCCAGGCGATGCCGGCCGCGACGAGTACGCCGACCACGGTGCCGATGCCGGCCGCGACGATGGTCTGGGCGTCGGTCTCGCGGAGCGTCGCCTCGACCTGCTCCGCGGCGGTGAGCGTCGTGCGGCCGACGACGCCGCCCAGCACGTAACCGAGGCCCGAGCCGACGATGATGCCGACCGCGACGCCGTTGAACGGACCGAGGACCGACTCGTCGCCACCCACCGCACCCGCGATCTCGAAGCCGAGACCGGCGCAGAAGACGACGATGAACAGACGAAGAAGCTCTACCAGACTCGTGGGGGCCTTGCGCTTCCGCGCCCCCCGGCGCGCAGCCATGGTGCTCCCTGGGATGGAGGCTCCGTTAGGAGGCAAGCACCTCGTCGAGGACGGCCTCTGCCTTGTCCTCGTTCGTGCCCTCGGCGAGCGCGAGCTCGCTGACGAGGATCTGGCGGGCCTTGGACAGCATCCGCTTCTCACCGGCGGACAGGCCGCGCTCGCGGTCACGCCGCCAGAGGTCGCGGACGACTTCGGCAACCTTGTTCACGTCGCCGGAAGCGAGCTTCTCGAGGTTGGCCTTGTACCGGCGGGACCAGTTCGTCGGCTCTTCCGTGTGCGGAGCCCGGAGCACCTCGAAGACCTTCTCGAGACCCTCCTGACCAACCACGTCGCGGACGCCGACGATCTCGGCGTTGTCCGCGGGAACACGCACGGTGAGGTCGCCCTGAGCGACCTTCAGAACCAGGTAGACACGCTCCACGCCAGCGACGGTGCGCTTCTCGATCGCCTCGATGAGCGCGGCCCCGTGATGGGGGTAGACAACCGTCTCGCCAACCTTGAAAGCCATACGTTGAACCCCTTTCTGGACCCCTAGGTTAACACGGCCCTTCAAGATCGATTAACTCGGTGTTACACGAACGCGCAGGTCAGGGGCGAAGCACAAGCGCCGGCACTACCCTGCAGCGATGCAGACGGCGCAGGTCGAGGCGGGTGGCGGCTTCGTCGACTACCCGACCGGCGCGCGCGCGTACGACGAGGCCTTCGACGGCGACGGACGCGTCCGGACGGCGTACCGGCGGCTGGTCGCGCACCTGGCCGGGCTGGGTCCGGAGGAGCTCGCGGCGAAGGCCGAGGCGATCGAGCTGTCGCTGCGTGCGCAGGGCATCACCTTCACCGTGTACGCCGGTGTGGCCGGCGGTGACGGGAGCGACGTCGAGCGCACCTTCCCCCTCGACCTCGTGCCGCGCATCGTCACCGCGGTCGAGTGGCAGCACGTCGAGACCGGTCTGGTGCAGCGCACCCGCGCGCTCAACGCGTTCCTCGCCGACGTGTACTCGGTGCAGTCGATCCTGCGCGACCGGATCATCCCGACCGAGCTCGTCGTCACCGGCCGGCACTTCACGCGACAGGCGAGCGGGCTCACGGTCCCGCACGGAGTCTGGACGCACGTCTCCGGCACCGACCTGGTGCGTGACGAGGCCGGCCGTTGGCTCGTGCTCGAGGACAACTGCCGGACGCCGAGCGGCGTCTCGTACGTGCTCGAGAACCGCGCGTCGATGGTGCGCGGCTTCCCGGAGCTGTTCACGCAGCACCGAGTTCGCCCGGTCGACCACTACCCGCAGGTGCTCGCCGACGTGCTCCGGCACATCGCACCGCGCGGCGACTCGAACCCGACGATCGTGCTGCTCACCCCCGGGCCGTACAACTCGGCGTACTTCGAGCACACGTTCCTCGCACGACAGATGGGCGTCGAGATCGTCGAGGGCAACGACCTGTTCGTCGACGACGCCGTCGTCTACATGAAGACCACACGCGGCCCGCGCCGTGTCGACGTCATCTACCGGCGTGTCGACGACGAGTACATCGACCCGCTGTCGTTCCGTCCGGACTCGATCCTCGGCGTCACCGGACTCATGACCGCGGCACGCGCCGGCAACGTCGCGCTCGCGAACGCGGTCGGCACCGGCATCGCCGACGACAAGGCGGTCTTCGCCTACGTGCCGGCGATGATCGAGTACTACCTCGGCGAGAAGCCGCTCCTCGACTCGGTGCCGACGTTCCTGCCCAGCGAGCCGGAGCAGCTCGACCACGTGCTGCGGCACCTGCCCGAGCTGGTCGTGAAGACCGTGAGCGACTCCGGCGGATACGGGATGACGATCGGCCCGATGGCGACGGAGCAGGAGCTCGCCGACTGCCGGCGGCGGGTGTCGGCGAAGCCCCGCGCGTACATCGCGCAGGAGACGATCGCGCTGTCGACGCATCCGACGCTGGTCCCGGACGGCTTCCGGCCACGGCACGTCGACCTGCGGCCGTTCGTGCTCATGGGCGAGGACATCACGATCGTCCCCGGCGGGCTGAGCCGGGTCGCGCTGCCGGAAGGCTCCCTCGTCGTGAACTCCTCGCAAGGCGGCGGCAGCAAGGACACCTGGGTCCTGGCGGGTGACGGCTGATGCTGAGCCGGATCGCGGAGGCGTTGTACTGGGTGGGGCGCTACACGGAGCGCGCCGAGGACACCGCGCGGCTGCTCGACGTCGGCTTCCGCGCCTCTCTCGAAGGCCGCGGTGACGACGACGGCACGACCTCCATCACGGCGATCCTCGGCGGCCAGGGGACGACGCGGCAGGAGCTGCTGGAGCGGACGTCGCTGGACCGCACCGCCCCCGAGTCGATCGCGAGCTCGGTGCGGGCGGCGCGAGAGAACGCGCGCACCGTCCGAGAGGCGATCACGTCGGAGATGTGGGAGGCGCTGAACACCTGGCATCTCGCGGTGGCGGCGACCGGTCCCGCCGACCTCTCGGGCGCCGGCGCGCACCGCTTCTTCAGCGCGATGAAGGAGAAGGCGTTCCTGTTCTCCGGCACGGCCGACGCCACGATGTTGCGCGACGAGGGCTGGGAGTGGCTGACCATCGGCCGGTACGCCGAGCGCGTGCTCTTCACGTGCCGCGTCATCGGCGTGCGCTCGGGCCTGCTGGTCATCCCGGGCGGCGCGCGCGCGACGCCGGCGGAGACCTACGGCTGGACGGTGCTGCTGCGCTCGCTCTCGGCCTACGAGGCGTACCGACGGACCTATCGCACGGCGGTGGAGCCGAGCCGCGTGGCCGAGTTCCTGCTGCTCGACCCCGACTTCCCACGGTCGGCGCTCTACTCGGCACGGCACGTCGACGCGTGCGTGTCGAGCGTCGTCGACGGCAGCTCCGACTCGCAGGCGCGGCGCGCCGCCGGACGGCTCCGCGCCGAGCTCGAGTTCCGCGAGGTGAGCGAGATCCTCGAAGAGGGCCTGGCCAACTTCGTGAACCGCGTCGCCGCGCAGTGCAACGACGTGCACGTCGGCATCAATGCCGAGTGCTTCTCCCGCGGGCCGGTTCCCTTGGCAGAGGTCGAGACCGCATGAGAGTGCGCATCCGGCACACCACCCGGTTCCGCTACGGCGAACCCGCGGCCGGGTCGTTCAACGAGCTGCGGCTCACGCCGCGCAACGACGAGCACCAGAACCTGCTCAGCTTCCAGCTCATCGTGCAGCCGAAGGCACGGCCGGTGTCCTACCGCGACCACTTCGGCACGACCGTGCACGCCTTCAACATCTGGGCGCCGCACGACGAGCTGGTGATCGTCGGCGAGTCCACCGTCATGACCTACCCGCGGCCGGCGGCGCCACCAGGGGGCGGTGACCTCACCCAGCTGGCCGACCCGGTGCTGCGCGACACGTACGCCGAGTGGCTGCACCCCTCACCGCTGGCCAGCGGCGGCGACCAGCTCGCGACCTTCTCGCGGCACATCCAGAAGGTCGTGCACCCGGAGTCGGTGATGGCGCTGGTCACCGGAGTCGCGCACGAGGTGCACGAGCGGTTCACGTACGCCTCCGGGGAGAGCTTCGTCTCTTCGACGGTCGACGACCTGCTCGGGCGGGGGTCCGGTGTCTGCCAGGACTTCGCGCACCTGGCCATCGCGACCCTGCGCGACCTCGGCGTGCCGGCCCGCTACGTCTCCGGCTACTTCTTCGCCGACCCGAACCCGGCGACCGACGTACCGATCGAGGTGGAGTCGCACGCCTGGGTCGAGGCACTGATCCCCGGTCACGGCTGGATCGAGGTGGACCCGACGAACGACTGCCTGGCCGACGAGCGCCATGTCATCGTCGCCGTCGGCCGCGACTACTCCGACGTGGCACCGGTGCGTGGCGTGATGACCGGCGGCGCCGGCCAGGTGCTCGACGTCAGCGTGACGATGGTGAAGCCCTCGCTCAGCGCCCCCGAGCCCGAGCCGCCCCCGGTCCGCCGCGCCCGCCAGCAGGCCGCCGCGCAGCAGTAGCGGCTAGGTCGCGCGGAGGAGGGCGCCGTACAACGTGAGGCCGGGGCCGAAGGCGAGGGCGACGTAGGCGTCGCCGGGACGTGGCGGCCGGTCCACGAGCAGCTTGTCCAGGACGAGCAGGACGGTCGCGGACGAGCAGTTGCCGAACTCATCGAGGGTCGCGCGCGACGCCGCCATCTCGTCGGGCGCCAGCTCGAGCTCCTCCTCGCAGACGTCGAGGATGCGCGGACCGCCGGGGTGCACCGCCCACCCGCGTACGGCGGGGATGGCCAGCCCGTTGCGCTCCAGGAGCTCGTCGACGACGCCGCGCACGTGCCGCGCCAGGACGTCCGGCACCTGTGGCGACAGGCCCATGCGGAAGCCGAGGTCGGTGACGTCCCAGGTCATGTCCGCCTGCCGCTCGACGTCGGTCTTCGCGGTGATGTCGACGACCTCGAGACCGGAGGCCGTCGGCTTGAGGACGACAGCCGCAGCGGCGTCGGAGAACAGCGCGTGGGCCACGACCTGCTGGATGTCGACTGCGTCAGTCAGCCCCGCCTGCAGGCCGGGGGGCGGCGGCTGGAGGTGCAGCGACGTCAGCTCGAGACACAGCAGCACCGCGGTGAGGTCGCGCGACCGCACCGAGTCGCTGACCGCGGCCAGGCCGGGGATCGCGGCGTAGCAGCCCATGTGGCCGACGAAGAGGCGCTGGACGGTGGCCGGCATGCCGAGGTCGCGGGCCAGCAGGATGTCGAGACCCGGCGTCGCGTAGCCGGTGCACGAGACGACGCCGAACAGGTCCACGTCCGCGGCGGCGACACCCGCGCGGTCGAGAGCGACGGCGACCGCGTCCTTGCCGAGCGGCATGGCCTCGGTGACGAAGCGCCGCATCCGCGCCCCGGTGCCCCACTCGCTGATGTCCTCGACCCGCGGGTCGATGACGCCGTGCCTCATCGTGATGCCCGAGCTGCGCCAGATCCGCTCGGCCACCGGGCTGAACCCGAAGTGCTTGCCGAAGAAGTCGTCCCACATCGCCTGCTGCGGCATCTCGCCCGGAACGGCGTGGCCGGCCCCGCAGAGCACTGCACTCACCATCGCGGCACCGTCGAGTCGTTCTCGGGATCCATGCCCAACGCTGCCATACCCAGCCAGTCCGCGCACACGTCGCTGGTCGCCGGCTGGAGCGAGCCGCAGCGGGCGTCGCGGTACAGCCGCTCCAGCGGGTTGCCGCGGCGCGTCGCCGAAGTACCGCACGCCTCCAGCACGGACGCCGCCACCTCCTGCGCGGTCTCACCGGCCACCAGCTTGGCCCGGTAGACCCACCGGTTGGTCTCCGGCTCCCCCGGCTGCCGGTCGACCAGGTCAGCCGCGCGCTCGACTGCAAGCCGCGCCGTCTC